>JBQTJH010000149.1:0-13280 GCA_052387335.1 Panacagrimonas sp.
GGTTTGCAGTAGTAGTGAATGGAGTGCAACTCAGGCTCTAGGGCCTGTTAACAATCATTTGGTCGCTGCGTTGCCCCCTGATTTTTCGCCAGGCAAGGCGCGACCGACGAAGTTTGCTCATTGCAAATGAGGAGGGAGCAACGCGGCATGGCGAAAAATCAGGGCGCAACCCTTCGGGGCCGGCCTGTTTTGCCCCATCGCTGCGTCCATCGTCGCTCATGTATGTCCAATACATCACGCTCCTCCTTCCTTGCGCTGGGGCAGAACAGACTCGGCCGCAGCGATCAACTCATTGTGAACAGGCCCTAGCAACAACTGGACACAGCGTCGGGCCACCTGCGGCCCGGAGAACTCACCCATCAAGGCACGACGGCGCGCGTAATCGCCCGGCTGGCTGGCCATGGCCACGTCCGCCGGCGCACTCGACGTCAGGCTCACCACCGTATCGGAACATTGTGACGCCAGTCGGTCGCCCGGGCTTCCCGCCTGGGTGATCAGTAGCAGAGGACGATCAACCACCAAGGCCTCGACCACCTTGGTCAGCATGAGCGGCTTTTGCAGGCGCTGCGCCAACATCTGCGCCGCCACCAGGCTGGTGTAGGGCCAGGCGCGGCCATAGACCACATCCGGCAGGTCCGGCGGCGGGGCCGACGCGGCACGCCGGGTCCAGACGTAGTGATTGCTAGGCAGATGACCGCGGCCACGGGCCAAGGCGTGCCACAGCCACTGCGGATGACGCAGTCCCATCGGCAGCGCGCGCAGATCCAGCAGCGGATGGGCAAAGCCGAGCCGGGATTTTTCGCGCGCACAGACCACGGTCACGCGCACGTCATCATCCAGCAGCGCACGCACCAGCCGACCGGTGCAGATGCCCTCGGGACGGGCGTCAAAATTGACGCTGCAAATCAGGATGTGCGGACGCGTCGCGAACGTAGAGCCATGTTCGCCGGAGCGTAGCCGACCGCGAGCAGAGACGGTTACGCGCAGCGCGGCAATCTGCAGAAGCTCAGCGCGCTACCACCAACGCAAGTCCTGGCTAGGGTCTGTTGACATAGGTCAACAGACCCTAGGGTTTGGCGCTATCCCAGATCTGCTTGATCCGCGCATCGCGTCCACAGCCGCTGCGGTAGTAGCGATAGCGCAAGGAATTCTCCTTGTAATAATCCTGGTGATAGTCCTCGGCCGGCCAGAATTTTCCAGCCTGCGTGATCTCGGTCTGGATCTTCTGGTCGAACTTCTTCTGCACGTTCGCGCGACTGGCTTCGGCCGCCTGCTTCTGTGCGTCGTCGAGATAGAAAATACCGGGCCGATACATGCTGCCCTGATCGCAGAACTGGCCGTCGCCGTCGAACAGGTCATGCGTGCGCCAGAAATGATCCAGCAGCTTGGCGTAGCTGATCTTGGCCGGGTCGTAGACGATCTCCACCGCCTCGGTGTGACCGGTGTTGCCGCGGCCGACCTGCTCGTACTTCGGCTTGGCGAGCGTGCCTCCGGTGTAGCCGGACACGACGCTAGTGACGCCGTCGAGCTTTTCGAAGTCGGACTCGGTGCACCAGAAGCAGCCGCTGGCAAAGATCGCACGCGCAGTCTCGGCGCGCGCCACACTACCCAGGCTCAAACCCAGCACCAGGCCAAGCATCAGCAGCGCGGTTCTCATGAGCGCAGCGCCGGCAAGGGCTCACCAGCGGGCACAAACTTCAAGGCCAGGCCGTTGTTGCAATAGCGCAGACCGGTGGGCTTGGGGCCGTCGTCGAACACGTGGCCTTGATGACCGCCGCAGCGCGCGCAGTGATATTCGGTGCGCGGCAGGATCAGCTTGTAGTCGGTTTTGGTCGCGACGCGTCCCGCAATGGTGTCGAAGAAACTGGGCCAGCCGGTGCCGGAGTCGTACTTGGTCTTGGACTCGAATAGCGGCAGCGCACAAGCGGCACAGATAAAGGTGCCGGCACGCTTTTCGTCGTTGAGCGGGCTGCTGAACGGCCGCTCGGTGTCTTCCTCGAACAGGATCTCGTAGGCGTCCTTGGGCAACAGGTTTTTCCACTCCGACTTGGATTTTTTCAGCGGCGTGAAATCTGCTGCGAAACTCGAGGGCACCAGCGCAACACCGGCGCTGGCGGCAAGAAGGCGTGAAATGAAATTGCGACGGGTCATGGTCATGGCGGATGGCAGACAAGTGGATGCGTACGCCTGACCCGAACCTACGGACGCGAGCGAAGAGCTTCCAGTTCTTCCCAGCGGGTGTAGGCGACGGCCAGACTCTGCGACAACTCTGACAGGCGCGCCTGGGTTTTGATCGCCAGTTCGCGGTTTTGGTCATACACGGCGGACGAACTGATCGTCTCCGCCAGCTTGGACTGCTCGGCCTCCAGCTTTTCGATCCTGGCCGGAAGCTCGTCCAGCTCGCGGCGCTCCTTGCTGCTCAGACTGCTGGCGCGTGACACCGGCGTGGCCGCTGCCGTGACGACGGCGCGTGCGGCGGCCGCGGCCCGCGCCGTCACACCCGCCGGCCGCTGCCGCACCCAGTCGACATAACCGCCCACGTACTCGCCGATGCGGCCATCACCCTCAAACACCAAGGTGCGCGTCACCACCGCGTCGAGAAAGGCGCGGTCATGCGAGACCAGCAACACGGTGCCGGCGTAGTCGAGCAGCAGTTCTTCCAGTAGCTCCAGGGTTTCCAAGTCCAGGTCGTTGGTCGGCTCGTCCAGCACCAGCAGGTTCGAAGGCTTGGCGAACAGCCGCGCCAGCAGCAGACGATTGCGCTCACCGCCGGACAGCGAGCGCACCGGGCTGCGTGCGCGGTCGGGCGTGAACAGGAAATCCTGCAGATAGCCCATGACGTGCTGACGCCGACCGCCGATCTCGACAAAGTCCTTGCCCTGGCCCAGGGCCTCGAACACGGGCTGGTTCTCGTCCAGCCCGCCGCGCAGCTGATCGAAGTAGGCGATCTGCAGATTGGACCCCAGCTTGACCTCACCGGCCTGCGGCTCCAGACCGCCCAGCATCAAGCGGATCAGGGTGGTCTTACCCATGCCATTACGACCAACCAGCCCCAGGCGATCACCGCGCAGCACGGTGGTGGAAAAATTCCTGACCAGCGCACGGCCGCCGATGCCGTAGTCGATCTTCTTGACCTGGCACACCAGCTTGCCGGAACGCTCGGCCTCGGTGATCTCCATATTGGCCTTGCCTGGTGCGTCGCGCCGCGCGCGGTACTGATCGCGCATCTCCATCAGGCGTTTCACGCGCCCCATGTCGCGCGTGCGCCGCGCCTGCACGCCCTGGCGGATCCATACCTCTTCCTGCGCCAGCTTCTTGTCGAACAGCGCGCGCTCCTGCGATTCGGCGTGCGCACGTTCTTCCTTGCGACGCAGATAATTGTCGTAATCGCCGGGCCAGTCGGTCAGACGACCGCGGTCCAGCTCGACGATGCGGGTCGCCAGATTTTTCAGGAACGCACGGTCGTGCGTGACAAACAGGATGGCGCCGGAAAAATTCTTCAGGAAGCCTTCGAGCCAGTCGATGGAATCGATATCCAGATGGTTGGTCGGCTCGTCCAGCAGCATCACGTCGGGTTCGCGCACCAGCGCCTGCGCCACCAGCACGCGACGCTTCATACCGCCGGACAGGGTTTCGAACGGCGCGTGTTCGTCGGCTTCCACGCGCGAAATCGCCTCGCGCACCTTGGCGTCCAGCGCCCAGGCACCAAGCGCCTCGATACGCGCCTGTAGCCGACCGAGTTCTTCCAGATTGCCGGCGTCTTCATCGATCAGATGCTGGTAGCGCGCCAGCACCGCGCCGGCCTCGCCCAGACCCGCGGCAACCACGTCGAACACCGTACCGGTCAGCCCGGTCGGCACGTCCTGCACCAGACGCGCAATGCGCAGGCCCTGCGCGCGCACGATCTCGCCGCTGTCGGCATGGGTCTCGCCGTCGATCAGGCGCAACATCGTCGATTTGCCCATGCCGTTACGGCCCAGCACCGCGACTCTTTCGCCCCGTTCCAGCACCAGATTGGCGTCTTCCAGCAGAACCGTCGTGCCCAGATGCAGGTTCAGATTGCGCAGCGTGATCAGCATATGGCGTGTTGCTCAGGTTTCAGGATTTCAATTCGGTTGCAATCTCAAAGCGCCCCATCAGCGCCTTGTGGATCGGACATTTGTTGGCGATGCCCAGCAGATAGTCGCGCTGTTCGCCGCTCAGTTCGCCAACCAGCTCGATGTGCCGATGCAGCGTGTACACGCCACCCGCTTCGTTGCGCGTGATCTGCACGCGCACATCCCTCAGCGGCATTTGCTTGCGTCGCGCCACCATGGTCACGGTCAGCGCGGTACAGGCGCCGAGCGCGGCGTCCAGCAGATCATGCGGCTCAGGCCCGGCGCCCTCGCCGCCCTGGGCCACGGGAACGTCGGCATAGAAATGATGGCTGCCGACCTCGATACGCTGCTGGAGCGCGCCGTCCTCGGCCTTGTGCACGATCACCATGGGTACGCCCTCGGGTTGCGATTGGGGCGTGCATTGTAGGAGGCGGCGAGCCGGTGTTCGCGATCACGGCACCGCCGCATGCTTCGAGAGGAACTGCCCGCGACTCGGCTAAACGCACGCGACAGCTCTCGCGGCCCTGAACGAGGTCAAGACCACGGGCAGCACAAGCTGGACGCTAGGCAGGTATAGCGATCCTGTGGCCGGGGATTTATCCCGCCACTCAGTGCAGGCGCTGCGACAGCCTTCGCGCCAGACCGTTATCCGGTCGCTGCACCTGGCGCTCTGCAAGGTAATGCCGCGCCAGCGCCGCCTGCCCGCTGAGCCGCGCAGCCTCGATCAGGGTGAGCGTGATCAGGTCGCGCTGCGCGTGGGATCCGCCGAAGCGATGCGCGGTGTCGCGCACTGGCAGCAGTTGGCCCACCGCATCGGCATGGCGACCGCGCCCGAAAGCGAGCAGCCCGCGCGTGATCGGCGCGCCGACTTCTGCGCCGTAGCCGCTTTCCACGCGCGCGAGCAGGCGCTCGGCCTCGGCATCGCGGCCGGTGGCGACGAAGGCCATTGCGGCGTGCGCGTCGTTGAAGCTGTAGAAGCCCTGCTCGGCTTCGAGCTGCGCGGCCCAGACCGCGGCGAGCGGCTCGAAACGCGAGCGTACGTCCACGCCGAGCAAGTACAGGCGCCACAGCAATGCGGTGGCATCCACCATTTGCAACGCGATGTCGGCCGGCTGCGGGTACACGCGCGTGTCGTACAGCTCCAGCACGCTCGTGTCCTCGCCGCGGTCGAGGTGGAACAGCGCGAGGTGCCACCAGTTGTGGAACGCAAAGCCGTTGTCCGGCGACCAGTCTGCCTCGCGCGTGCGCAGGAACCGGATGCCCTCGTCCACCCGGCCCTGCATCTCCATGCAGTGCACGGCGGCGTGAATCGCCCAGCCGTCGCGGCGTTCGAGTTCCAGCGCCTGCCGCGCCGCGGCCTCGGCTTCGGCGTATTGGTTGCACTCCTCGAGCCCGAAGGCGTGCAGGCCGAGCACGTAGGAATAGCCGGGCAGGTCCGCGCTCCAGTGCGGCAGCACGCGGCTGACCCGGTTGCGCAGGTTGAGCGCGTCGCCACGCGCGAAGTCGTAGATGTGCGCGGTCTGCAGCGCGAAGGCATCGCGCGGGTAGTCGACCAGCACGCGGTCGTACAGCGCGCAGGCCGAGTGCCAGTCGCCGTCCACCAGCTTGCGCGTGGCCGCCACCAGCGCGCGCTCACGCGCGTTCGCCTTCGGCAGCAAGGCCTCGGCAGTCGCCACGCTGTCGGCGGCCATGCGCATGAAGCGGCGCTCGGCAAACGTCATCAACACGCCGGCGCGAAACACGTGGCCGAGCACGAAGTCCGGCCGCGCCACGAGCGCACGCTCGATGGTGGCGACCGCGTCGCCGACATAGCTCTGGAATTCGCGCAGCGCCTGCTCGTAGAGGGCGAGCGTCGCGGCATCGGCATTGGACACCGGGGTGCCGCGGGCATCGAGGAGATCGGTCATGGCGTTTCGTCCAGCAGAGGGTGTGGGCGCAATCTAGGCCCGCTGCGAGCGCAGCACTACAGTCATTCCCGCAAGCAACCGGACGATTCCGCCATGACCCCTGCCCCGGCTTCCATCGCCATCCTCGCCTTTCCGGAGACCAGCGCCTCGGCGGTGTACGGCATGTACGACCTGTTCATGCAGGCCGGCCGCGACTGGGGCGTGCTGATGGGCGGCGAGCCCGGCGCCTCGCTGTTCGCGCCGCAGATCGTGACGCGCGACGGCGCACCGCTGGAGATCGGCAACGGCGTGCGCCTGCTGCCGCACGCGGGATTCGCTGATTGCGGCGCGCCTCAGTTCGTATGTGTTCCGGAGGCCAACGTGCCGCCGGGCACGCCGCTGGAGGGAATGTTCGACGCGGAGGTCGCGTGGCTGCGCGAACGCTACCGCGCGGGTGCGACGCTCGCCACCGCCTGCTCGGGTGCGATGCTGCTGGCCGAGGCCGGGCTGCTCGACGGCGAGGAGGCGACCACGCACTGGCCCGCGACACGGTGCCCGAGCGAAGCGAGGCGGGTGCGGGAGCGGGAGCGGGCCATGCTGGCGCCTCCCGCACCCACTTGCTGACGCAAGACACCGTGTCGGCGCCAGCCTGGTGCCCGGTGCTGCGCGAGCGCTACCCGGAGGTGAAGGTGCGCGAGCAGCGCGCGCTGGTGGTCAGCGGTGACGGCCAGCGCCTGCTGATGGCGGGCGGCGGCGTGTCGTGGATGGACCTGGCGCTGTACCTGATCGCGAGAGTCGGCGGTGTGGAGGCCGCGATGCAGGTGGCGCGCATGAATCTGATCGACTGGCACGCCGTGGGCCAGCAGCCGTTCGCGATGCTGGCACGCACGCGCCAGGCCGAGGACGCGGTGGTGGCGCGGTGCCAGACCTGGATCGCGCAGAACTACCGCGAGGCCGCGCCCGTCGCCGCGATGGTGCGCCTGAGCGGCCTGCCGGAGCGGTCGTTCGTGCGTCGCTTCCAGCAGGCCACCGGCATGTCGCCACTCGAATACGTGCACACGCTGCGCATGGAAGAAGCCAAGCAGATGCTCGAAGCCGGCGATGCGCCGATCGAGGCGATTGCCGGCGAGGTCGGCTACGAGGACGCCGGGTTCTTCAGCCGCCTGTTCAAGCGCCGGGTGAATCTATCGCCGGCGCAGTACCGCAAGCGCTTCGGCGCGATGCGGCGCGCGCTGGGCTGAGGGTTTTCAAAGAACGTCGAGCAGCAGCGGCCGCGCGTCGACCTCCGCGTGCAGGGTCGCCAGCATGATGAACACGCCGGACAGCCGCCGGTGCAGGAACACGATCTCGCGCGGCGGTACGCGGAAGTGCTTGGAAAACGCGTTCTTCGCCGCCATCTGACCTGCGCGCATGGGTAGATCGCTGTCGCCCCATTTGTACTCGCCACGCGCGTTGAGCAGGTGCGCCGGCACGCGATCCGGTTCATTGCCGGCGAAAGGCTCGGTGATCATCTCGCACATCTGCACGAAGGCATCGAGCACCGTCTTGGGAAAATCCGCGCTCATCAGGCCGATGCCGCAGGCGCCGCGCAGGATCTGATCACCGTCGCGATTGACGCCGCCGCGCACGATGTTGGCGTAGTTCTCGACGAAGCCACGGCCGAACACGCGGGTGGCGCCAAAATCCAGCAGCACGATGCGGTCCTTGCCATCCGGCTCGACGCGGATGCGGTAATTGCCGAAGTGCGGGTCGGTTTGCACCATGTTCCAGCTGAACAGCTCGGTCACGAACAGCTGCACGAAGGCCCGGCCCAGTGCGCTGCGCCGCTCCAGCGACAGGTTCTGCACCTGCGCATCCTTGACGTGGTGGCCGCGCTCATAGGTGGTGGTCAAGACCTGATCGCTGCTGTATTCGGTCAGCACGCGCGGCACGGCGAAGCGCGGATCGTCTGCAAGCTTGGCGGCAAAGCTTTCGGTGAAGCTGCGCTCGGCGCCGTAGTCCACTTCGCGATGCAACATCTCGCGCAGCTCGGCAAAGATCGGGTTGAGGTCCAGACCTTTGGGCGCCATGCGCGTCATCATGATGAGACGCGACAAGGTCTTGATGTCGCTTTCGATGGCGTCGGCCACGCCGGGGTACTGGATCTTCACCACCAGTTCCAGGCCGTCGCGCTTGCGTCGCGCACGATGCGCCTGGCCCAGCGAGGCAGCAGCCAGCGGCGTTTCATCCACGTCCAGTTCGGCCAGGCGCGCGCGTCCCAGCGCGCGTTCGAGCACCGGCGCGACCACTCGCCAGTGCACCGCAGGGGTGTCGTCCTGCAACTGCGACAGCACCGTGACCGCCTCTTCGGGCAGGAAATATTGACCGTACAAGGACAACATCTGTCCGGCCTTCATCACGCTGCCCTTGAGCTGTCCAAGCTCATCGCGCAGCACCTCGGCCTGACGCTTGTAGAAGTCGCGATCCGCCTGCGTGCGCGACACCGCCCCGCGAAACAGATTGCCGATGGAGTGCGCCACGATCTGCGTTCCCGCCCCCAGACCCAGCTTGGTCAGGGCGAAGTTACGTTCCAGCGACCCGGTACGCAGGCTGGCCATGGCCGGCCTTCTGGGCTTGTTGCTGTCCTCGTCCACCGGCGGTCCCTGTTCTGGTTCGCGGCTGTGGGCCGCGTGTTGAAGCGCGGATTTTAGCTCGTCGGCTCATGACCGCCGCTGGCAGGCCGCTTCAGCACAGCACATCCAGCGCGTCCAGCACCGCCTCCGGGTGCGAATACAGCAGCAGCTGGCCGGCGCCGCTCACGGCCTGGACCTGCGTGTTCGGGTGCTGGGCGTAGAACGCCTGCACCGCAGACAGCGGTGCGGCCAGGTCCTGATCGCCGTGGATGATGCGCATCGGCAGGCCGTGCCGGGTGCTCGGCGCCCAGTCGGACACCTGGGCCTCCAGTTCGCGGCTGAAGCTGGTGGCCGGAGCCTCGGCCCAGAAGCGGATGCTGTCGCGAAAAAAATCGGCGTGCTGTTCTTTCTGCATCCACTCCCGATCCACTGCGACGTGACCAAAGGCCATGTCCAGAATGCGGTCCTCGCGGCCGCCGAGCACGAACTTGTTGGCCAGATGCGCGATGGGCGTCACCAGATGCGGCGTGTGCTTGGCCGTCATGCCCCAGATGCGATGGTTGGCGGGCAAGGCGCCCAGGCGCTCGCCACCGTTCCAGGGCAGTGCGCCGGCCGCCAGCACCAGACCCCGAAAGCGCTGCGGATGGGCCTGCGCGCAATAGTGCGCGTGCATGGCGCCGATCATCATGCCCATGAGCATGGCCGGGCCCAGACCCAGATGATCGAGCAGCGCGACGGTGTCGTCGGCGATGGCTGTCATCGGCTGGCTGTCGGCGCGCGGCGTGGAGCGGCCATAGCCCGGACGCGCGACGCCGATGACGCACACACCGACCATTGCCAGCCGCTCGACCCAGGCCGGCGGCAATTCGGGTGACAAGATGCCGCCGTTGAAAAAGATGCACGGCCGCCCCGAGGCAGCGCCCTGCACCACATAGCTCAGCGTGCGACCGTCTGCGAGCCTCATGTCCGACCACTGCTGGGTACTCGCTGCGCGCGCCTTGGTCGCAGCGGCTTGGGTCGGCAGGCCGGTCTGCGCCGGACCGGAGCAAAGAAACATCACGCAGGTGACCAACTGCACCAGCGCCGCCTGGTTCTCACACTGGGTCTTGGCCAGGATGTGCTTGATCTGCGTTCTGACCGTGTGCAGCGAGCGCCCGCGTCGCGACGAGATGGCAGCGGCGCTATCACCCTCGAACAGCGCACGGGTCACCGCGATCTCGGCCTCGGTGAGCTGATAAGCCGCGGTGAGCATGCGCGAAATCTCTGGCGACCATCCCAGATCGGTCATGCGCACCAGACCCCTGGACTGGCCCTCCTGCGCCGGCAGCGGCATGAAGGCCAGCCAGTGCCGACGCGCGCCGGCCTGATCCGCGCTACTCAAGACCAGCGGTCGCGGTGTTGAGCCAGCCAGGCGCAGACCGCGCAACCACTGTCGCGCCTTGCGTTGCGCCTCTGCCTCCAGCGGCAGATCACACAGGCGCTGCGGGCGCACACCCAGGCGACGGCGGGCTTCGCGCGTGCTCTGCTCGATCTCGGCCTCGGCGTTGATGATCAGGCCGAACACCGATTCATCGGCCAGCACCGAAGCCGCGGCGCTGTCGGTCTGGCTGCGCACCCGATCCACCATCTGCGCCGCGCGCTGCAAATGTGGTTGCAGGTGCTGAAACTGCTCAAGGCGCTGATTCAGCACGGCACCATCCAGGTGCGCGGTGAGCGCAGCGTAGATATCGGGGAACCGGTCCATGTCCAGCAGCGCCTGGTACAGCTCGTCAATCAGCGCGTAGGCATCCATCCCGGGTGAAGGCGGCTTCATGAGGACTGAACGTGGATGCGGGAAGTGATGCGGGAGGCGGATACGAGAACAGCATCACAGAACTTTACGTCGCCTACCCAAACTTGGGTATGACACTTCAGACTTGTCCGCGTAGTGTGCGGCAGTCGAACGTCCAGCCTGGCTTGGACATCACCTCGCTACGGCTTTACCCCCACCTTTGCCCGAGACCCGCCATGAATACGCTGACCCGTCTTGCCGCACCCGCGCTGCTCCTGCTCACCAGCACCGCCACCCTCGCCGGCACCGCCGTGATCGAGGCCGGCAGCGGCAAGGACGTTCACCGGGTGGATCTTGAATACCGCCCCGGCCTGCTGCGCATGCAGCCGCAGGGCGCGGAGGAAGGCACCATGATTGCGCGCGACGGCAAGGTCTACACCGTCGGCCAGGGCATGGTTATCGAGATCAGCTCGGTCATGGGCATGATGGGCGAGCAGCTGGCCAACACCGCCAGCACCGGCCCGGATGATGTTCGACGCTTCGTCGGCTTCAACAACACGGGCCGTCGCGAGACCGTCGCCGGGATCGGTGGCGAGGTCTACGTGCTGCAGTACGAAGACGGCAACGGCAAGGTGGTGTCCGAAGAAATGGTGGTCAGCAAGGACGCCAAGGCGCGCGAACTGAGCGAGGCGATGGAGGGCATGACCACCTCGATGCGCGCCGCCATGAAGAAGGCCGAGACCGCCGAAGAACGCAAGCTCTCCGCTGCACTCAAGGGCTACGGCGTGCTGCGCTTCGGCCAGGATTTTCGCGTGGTGAGCCTGAGCGACAAGACCCCTGCGGCCTCGCGCTTCGAGCTGCCGGCGGCGCCGACGCAGATGCCCGATCTAGGGGGAATGTTTGGTGCAGGCGCCGGGGCAAGCGCCGAAGCTTCCGCCGGCAGCGAGGGCGGCGGCATCGGCAAGGCCTTGGGCGGCCTGTTCGGTGGCAAGGCCGAGCGTCAGCAGCAGCGAGTTGAGCAGCGCGTGGAAGGCGAGGCTGATCAGGCCACCGACGAGGCGGTCGACAGCCTGATGGACAAGGCGATGGGCAAGATTTTTGGCGAGTAGCTGAGAGCAGGCCCGTCCCCGCCCACACGATCGCATTCCGGAACGGCCGTGACCCGCACCCATCAAAATCAACCCATGCGCAATTTCACTCGGCTCCTGACCTCAAGCTTGCTGAGCGTCCTGTGCCTTGGCTGTGGCAATCAATCCGGCTCGGCGCCTACGGCGACACCATCGAGCGAGGCGTCCGCGTCCGCTGACCCCGCGTCTTCCCCGACATCGGCCTCGGGACTGGTGGTCCGTGCCCGCGGCGGCGGCGACAACCCGGATCGGTTCTGTATTCCCACTCTGTCCATCGCCAATCAGACCGACGCAGAGGTGGGCGCGCTGCTGGTTGAACTTGAGTGGCGCCACCGCGACGGCCGCGTGCTGCTGCCCAAGGGCGAATTTGCCTCGCTGGTCGAGGGCTTCAACGCGGGCAAGGTCAAGGACGTGTTCATGGCGGGCTTCGAAGCCTCCTGTTCGGACCTTCAGTTGGTGGTCGGCACCTATGCCTGTCGTGATGCGGATGCCGTGCGGACACCCTGTCCGGCGGCGCTGACGGTCGATGCCGGCGACGGCGTTTCGGCGGAGCTGTCCGGCCTGCAGGAAGGGCCCCTGCGCGGGGCCGTCGAGCCCGCGTCCTGATCGCGTATTGGCAGGCGGTCACGCCGCCGGGGTATCGGCGACTGCGCGGCCTTGTACGCCGTCTGATCCTGGCTGCGGCGCTGGGATGCCTGGCCAGCCCAGCACTCATCAGGGCTGAGCCGGCATGGCAGGCGCTGTCGGCCGAAGAAGCGGCAATGAACCAGCCGGCCGGACCCTGGCAGGGCAACTGGACCGTGCTGCGCCAAGACGCACGCATTCGCACACGTGCCGGCGCCGAGGCGCTGCACTTGCACATCCTTCACGACGCGGGCAGCGCGTATGCCGAGGTGCAGTGGGTCGCCGCGCGCGGCATCTGCGAAGAACCCCTCGCCGAGCCCTGCGAATGGGTCGGCGCCAGCGGAGCGCAGCTGCACGCGCCGGTGACCCCCGAAGCGCTGTATGTGCTGCTGCCCCTTTCTGCCGACGCCGACGATCCCCTGCTGCTGCACCTGCAGAGTCCGGAAGAGAGCGCGCCGGGTTGGTTGCTGAGTCTGCGCGGCGGCCTCCGCTACCGCGTCGAGCTGCGCCCAGTATCCGACTGAGTCGGGCACCCGACCCGACCCCGCGGGGCGGCAGGCAGCTTCAGCACAAGCCCTGATCCCGGCGCCGCTATAATCTCGGCCCGCGCAAAGGCGCGCGCCCCTTTGATCGTCCAATCCGCCCGTTTAATTCCGGAGTTCCAGCCATGACGGACAGCTTCAAGTCCAAAGCCAGCCTGCAGGTCGGGTCCAAGACCTACTCGTACTACAACCTCAAGGCGCTCGAGCCGCAGTTCAACATCTCGCGCCTGCCCTACTCGATCAAGGTGTTGCTGGAGAACGTGCTGCGTCACGAGGACGGGCTCAACACCACCAAGGCGGACATCGAGGCGCTGGCCGGCGCAGACTTCAAGAAGCTGCCGGCCAAGGACATCAACTTCACGCCGGCTAGAGTGATCCTGCAGGACTTCACCGGCGTGCCCTGCGTGGTCGACCTCGCCGCCATGCGCGATGCGATCAAGAAGCTCGGCGGTGACGCGGCCAAGGTCAACCCGCTGTGCCCGGTGGAACTGGTCATCGACCACTCGGTGATGATCGACCACTACGGCAGCAAGAATGCGCTCGACTTGAACGCCAAGATCGAGTTCCAGCGCAACGAGGAGCGCTACACCTTCCTGCGCTGGGGCCAGGAAGCGCTGAAGA
>JBQTJH010000150.1:0-17318 GCA_052387335.1 Panacagrimonas sp.
GCGCCGAGCGCGCCATCGCCTGCGTCAGCGCGCCCATGCCGCCTTCCACATAACCCCACACGCCGCGCGCGCCGCCAGCCATGCCCATGACGTGATGCAGCAGCACATAGCCCGAGCCGGGCGCGGAGGGCGGTGCGAAACTGCCGATGATCGCGTCCGTAGCGAGCGTGCCTTTCAGTTCCGGTGACTCGAACCAGCGGTCCAGCACCGGCGTTGCCGCGCCGGCCAGAATCTCGATGGCCTCGGGCAGCGCATCGCCGAGTTGTCTCAATGCCCGATACAACGCGCCGCCGCGACGCAGATTGCGCAGCCGATCCATCAAGCCCCGTTTGCGCCACTCCGACGGCAGCGGCAGCAGATCAGGCGGCGTATCCATCAGCGCGGGTTCGAGGCGCTCGGCAATGCGCGTGAGCAGGGCCTCGTATTTCGGAAACGCCTCGGCGTCGCGCGCAGAAAACTTGGCGATCTCGCGCCGATTGAAGTCGGCGTCGGGCCCCATGAGCAAGGAGCGACCGTCCGCGAAGGGCGTGAACGAAGACGGACTCCGCGGCAGCACCCGGTAGCCAAAGTCGGCAAGGCGCAGCTCGCGCTCGATCTCCGGCAGCAGCAGGCTGATCACGTACGAGGCGGTGGAGCTGCGATAACCGGGCGCAATCTCTTCGGTCACCGCCGCGCCGCCGACCACGCCGCGCCGTTCCAACACCATCACCTTGCGGCCGGCTTTGGCCAGGTACGCGGCACACACCAAGCCGTTGTGGCCGGCGCCGATGATCAGGCAGTCGTAGGAAGAGGTCACGGCAGGGGATCTATCGCGTCTGGGCGGTGCTGCGTACTGTGCGGCAATGGATGTCGCCGAGCACGCATCGGTGTTGCCGCCGCAGCTGATCGCCGCGTATCGCCGGGCGCGCTATCGGATCGCGGCGACGCCGGCGTTCGAGCTCGGACTGGACCTGCGCAGTCCCGAACTCGCGAACCTGATGCGGGCGCAGGCGCTTTGGGGCGCAGCTTTCATCACGGCCTGGAATCCTCTTGGCGCGCGCCTGTCGCTCCTGGAAAACCGCTTACGCCAGCAGCGCCTGCTGGCCGATCTGCAAGCGGGCGGTCTGCGCCCTATTGAGGGTTGCGGCCTGGATGCGGATGGCGCGTGGGGTGGCGAGGACAGCCTGCTGGTTCTGGGCCTGACTCGCGACCGTGCCTGCGCCCTCGGGCGTCGTCACGAACAGAACGCAATTCTCTGGGCCGACGCCGACGCGATCCCGCGGCTGCTTCTGCTGCGCTGAGCGCGGATCTCAGAAGTTCGGCGCGATCGGCTCGGCCTTGTAGCGCTTGATGCTGTCTAGGACCGCCTTCTTGGCGTCCTTGGGGCCGTGCCAGCCCTTGATCTTCACCCACTTGCCCTTTTCGAGATCCTTGTAGTGCTCAAAAAAATGCGCAATCTGGTCGCGTACCAGGGACGGCAGCGCGCGCACGGTTTCCACGCCGGTGTACAGCGGGCTGACCTTGTCGGTGGGGACCACCACCAGCTTTTCGTCGGTGCCGCTCTCGTCTTCCATCTCCAGCATGCCGATCACACGGCAGTTGATGATGCAGCCGGGGATCAGCGGCATGGGCATCATCACCAGCGCATCGATGGGGTCACCGTCACCGCACAGGGTGTGCGGCACATAGCCATAGTTGCAGGGATAGCGCATCGGCGTGGTCAGCAGGCGATCCACGAAGATCGCGCCCGAGGCCTTGTCCACTTCATATTTGACCGGCTCGCTGTTCATCGGGATTTCGATCACGACGTTGACGTCATCCGGGACATTCTTTCCGGTGCGAACGAGTTCTAGGGACATCGCGATTTCTGCCATGGGCGGGAAAATGAGGGCGCGGATTATAACCGTCGAGTTCGCCATTTGTGCGCTGCACAACGACGCCGCGGCCGCGATTTCCCGCTCGGGTCGAATGCCCGCGTTCGCTTCTCAGTGTCTCGGGACTGGCGTAGTCTGAGTCCGTGGCCCTGCCATGCCGGACTCTGCGCTGGCCAGTTCCGGTCTCGACGCGGCGTTCAGGGCAAGCACGCAGGGTGCACTTCGATAGGTCTGCGAAGCACGGTCTATTCTGGAGGTCATGGCATGAACACAGTCGATACGGTCACCATCCTCAACCGCCTCATACTCACCTCGAAGAACGGCGAAAGCGCGCTACGCGCCGCCGCCGACGAGGCCTGGCACGAGGAGTTGAAGCAGTCGCTGCTCGAGTACTCCCGTTTCTTCGGTGAAGCCGCCCGCGAGTTGCAGGAGGCGGTGCGCAAGGTCGGCGGGCATCCGCGCGGGCTGGGCAGTTTCGAAAACACCCTGCACCGCACCTGGATGCATATTCACGCCAAGGTCTATGGTCGCCGTGAGGATGTGATTCTCGACGACGTCGAGCATGACGAGGCCGAGGCCGACCGCATGTACGCCGATGCCCTGCACGACTGGGACGTGCCGCCGGAGGTCCACGCGCTGATCCAGCGCCAGGCGCAGGAAGCGCAGCGTCGACATCAACAAATACACGAACTGCGTGCGCGCTTGCTGCACTGAGGCCAGGTCTTGCGTCGGACCTGCGGAACAGGAAGCCGCGGCAGCGTGCGTTGCCCGCAATAAGCAATAGCGAATAGCAGGGCGCTTGGCCGAACGGTATGGGCTCGGTGTTGGGCTAGTGGGGCTGGTGCGCAGCGATTTGCGGACACCCTGGAGATCGTCGGCGGCGAGGTGACGATGGAGCTGTTGAGCGTCAGCCGATAAAGTCACTAGAACTACATACGTCAAAGACGTATATTAATCCCGTGCTCACCATCGTCGAGACACCCGCGTTCTCCAAGCTCTGTGCCGACTACTGGACCGAAGACGAGCGCGGCTCTTTTGCAGCGTGGCTTGCGGCCCATCCGGAAGACGGCGATGTCATTCCGGGTTCGGGCGGGTGCCGAAAAGTTCGCTGGTCTCGCGCCGGCCAGGGCAAACGCGGTGGCGTTCGCGTCATTCACTACAACCAGCTCGCTAACGGCCGCATCTATCTGCTGCTGATCTATGCCAAGGGCGTGCAGGACAACATCCCGGCGCACACACTGTTGAGGATCAAGGAGGCACTTTATGCCGATGACTGAAAAGAAATTGAAGGCGCGCGACACAAAGCGCGACCTTGGCGCGGAACTCCTGGCGTCCGTGCTACAGATGAAAGCGGGCAAGGTCGGCCGTGTGCACGAGGTGCCGGTCTCGGACGTGACGCAGGCTCGGGCAAAGTCCGGTCTGTCTCAATCGCAGTTCGCGCAGGTGCTCGGCGTTTCCACGCGCACCTTGCAGGAATGGGAGCAAGGACGGCGCAAGCCCTCGGGTGCTGCGCAATCCCTGCTCGCCATCGCTGCGCGGCGGCCCGAGGTGATTCGCGAGGTGTTCAATCAGTAGGCCGCGGCGGCCGGCGGGCCGGATGCTGCGCAATCCGTCGGGCTATTGAGCACCTTCTGCTCGCCTGATTTGTCCCCCGCGGTCAACAACATCGCGCGCCCTACGGGTGCCAATACCATCTGCGCAAATCGATGCGGAATAAGAAACGAATCCCGGTGATCGACGTGTTTGCCGGTCCTGGAGGACTCGGTGAGGACTTCTCCCGCTTGCAAGTGGGAGGAGACCAGGCGTTTCACTCGGCGCTTTCAATTGAAGAAGACGCGACCGCCCATCGGACGCTGACGCTGCGCGCGTTCTACCGTCAGTTCGACGCCGGGCACGCGCCCGATGCGTATTTCGACCACATGCGAGCCATCGATGCGCCATGTGATTCTCCGAGGCTCTGACGAGCCCATCCCGGCATCATCCGATCGATTAGCCGACCCTCTCAAGATACGGGGCGAGACGGCCAGCCGCGACTATTCCGCGCCACTTGCGCCGGGTGGCCTTGATAAGCTGATACAGCTGTTTACACCGAGCTAGATCCCCGCAACGGTTATCCAATCTGCGGAATCGGGACAGCGCGCCCAACAAAAAACCCCGGCTTGCGGCCGGGGTTTTTGTTTGAGGCGACTTCAGATCAGAGCAGCGGCACCAACAGCAGCGCCACGATGTTGATGATCTTGATCAGCGGGTTGATGGCCGGACCCGCGGTGTCCTTGTACGGGTCGCCCACGGTGTCGCCGGTGACGGCCGCCTTGTGTGCTTCCGAACCCTTGCCGCCGTGGTGGCCTTCCTCGATGTACTTCTTGGCGTTGTCCCAGGCACCGCCGCCGGTACACATCGACACCGCGACGAACAGGCCGGTCACGATGGTGCCCATCAGCAGGCCGCCGAGTGCGTTGGCGCCCAGAGTTAGACCCACGATGATCGGGATGAACAGCGGCAGCAAGGACGGCACGATCATTTCGCGGATGGCGGCCTTGGTCAGCAGGTCCACGCTCTTGGCGTAGTCCGGCTTGCCGGTGCCTTCCATGATGCCCTTGATCTCGCGGAACTGACGGCGCACTTCCACCACCACCGCACCGGCTGCGCGACCGACCGCCTGCATGGCGAACGCGCCGAACAGGTAGGGAATCATGCCGCCGATGAGCAGGCCGATGACGACTTCCGGATTGTTGATCGAGAAGTCCACTGCGGTGCCCTTCTCGCTGAGCTTGTGCGCGTAGTCTGCGAACAGCACCAGCGCGGCCAGACCGGCCGACCCGATGGCATAGCCCTTGGTCACCGCCTTGGTGGTGTTGCCCACCGCATCGAGCGCGTCCGTGGTCTTGCGGATTTCCTTGTCCATGCCCGACATCTCGGCGATGCCGCCCGCGTTGTCGGTGATGGGGCCGTAGGCGTCGAGCGCCACGATCACGCCGGCCATCGAGAGCATCGAGGTCGCCGCAATGGCCAGCCCGAACAGGCCGGCGATTTCGTAGCAGCCGTAGATCGCCAGCACCACGACGAGCACCGGCGCCGCAGTGGACTTCATCGACACGGCTAGGCCGGCGATGACATTGGTGCCGTGCCCCGTTTCAGAGGCCAGCGCCACCTGCTGCACCGGGCCGTACTCGGTCGCGGTGTAGTACTCGGTGATGACCACCATCGCGGCGGTCAGCGCCAAGCCGATCAGCGCGCAGTAGAACAGCGGCATGCCGACTTCGGGCGTGAACAACGCGTTGGTCACAAAGTAGAACGCGACGGCCGCGAGCACCGCTGAAATACCCAGGCCGCGATACAGCGCGTTCATGATCTTGCCGCCCTCGTTCACCTTGACGAAGAAGGTGCCGACGATGGACGCCGGAATGCTCACTGCGCCGAGCAGCAGCGGGTACATCGCACCGGCCCAGCCGTAGGTGGCGTAGGAAATGCCGGCAATCAGCATCGCCGCGATCACGGTGACGGCGTAGGTCTCGAACAGGTCCGCCGCCATGCCGGCGCAGTCGCCGACGTTGTCGCCGACGTTGTCCGCGATGACGGCCGGGTTGCGAGGGTCATCCTCGGGGATGCCGGCTTCGACCTTGCCCACCAGGTCGGCGCCGACGTCCGCACCCTTGGTGAAGATGCCGCCGCCCAGGCGCGCGAAGATCGAGATCAGCGAGGAGCCGAAGGCCAGGCCGATCATGGGCTGCAGCGCGGCATTCAGCGCTTCGGCTGAGGGCTCGCCCTTCATCACCACCATGAAGTAACCGGCCACGCCGAGCAGGCCCAGACCCACCACCAGCATGCCGGTGATGGCACCGCCCTTGAAGCTGACGTTGAGCGCGTTGTTGAGGCTCACCGTGGCGGCCTGCGCGGTACGCACATTGGCGCGCACCGACACGAACATGCCGATGAAGCCCGCCAGGCCCGACAGCACCGCGCCCAACGCGAAGCCGATGGCGGTGGCCCAGCCGAGCTGCGGCACCAGGCCGATGACCAGAAACAGAATCACGCCGACCACGGCGATGCTGGTGTATTGGCGACGCAGATAGGCGCCAGCGCCTTCCTGAATCGCAGCTGCGATTGATTGCATTTTGTCGTTGCCGGCAGGCATGCCGACAATCCACTTCGCGACCACCACGCCGTACAAGATGGCGGCAGCGGCGCAGACCAGCGCGATCAATAATCCGTTTTCCAACAGCATCGGCTACTCCCCGGTTATGAATTGATTTTGGCCACACACCGGGTGCTGCCGCACCGGAACCGTCGGCGCAGCGACCCGGACTGACAAGCTTTTGCTGCGCGCGTGGCGCAGCGGGCGCGAGTCTAGCATGGGGTTTTTCGACCACCGACCAAGGGTGTACCCGCCCATCAGTGCTGGCCGAACCTGTCGGGCTTCCGGCACAATTCGTGCGGCGAGCGCAGGCCCCAGCACCGATGGGACCGGGACGTACTTCATTATCACAAGCCCATTACAGGGCTGACACGGAAGCGACACACCACAATGGAACTCATACTGCTAGGCGCTCCCGGTTCGGGGAAGGGAACGCAGGGCGAGAAGCTCGCCGCCCATTTCGGCATCCCCAAGCTTTCAACCGGCGATGCCTTGCGCGCGGCGGTCAAAGCCGGCACGCCCTTGGGTCAGAAGGCCAAGGCCTTGATGGACGCCGGCGAGCTGGTCGCCAATGAATTGGTCTACGGCATCGTTGAAGAGCGGCTCAGCCAGCCGGACGCACACAACGGCTTCATCCTCGACGGCTTTCCGCGCAACACCGCGCAGGCCTCGGAGCTGGACCAGATGCTGGTGCGCCTGGGTGAGCGCGCCATCGACTGGGCCGTGCATCTGCATGTGACCGACGAGGAAATCGTCAAGCGCCTGCTGGATCGCGCGCAGAAGGAAGGCCGCGCCGACGATAAAGAAGATGTCATTCGGCATCGCATCGACGTCTACAATGCCGAGACCAGCCCCCTGCTCGACTTCTACGGTAAGCAGAACAAGCTGCTGACCGTTCCCGGTGTCGGCGGACTGGATGAAATCTTCCAGCGCATCCTGACGGCGCTGAAGTAGGTTCCCAAGCGAGCTTGGCTGATCCGACGGCGTGGCTGACGCGCCGGCCAAAGGCGCGATAACAGCTGCGTGCCACTCTCCTTTGCATGAGCCCATGCAGATGCTGAGGAGACGCGGTTCGTGAACATCAAGATCGATATCGAGCGGCACAAGACCGTGACGCTGACACCGGCTCAGCTCGCCGGTCTGATCAGCGACGTCGAAGGCACGCTGAAAAAATTTCCCAAGCTCAAGAAATTGAGTGCGCTCGGCGGCCAGGACTTTCGCCTGGACATGCACACCATCGGGTCGAGCGTGGCCAAGATTGCGCATGACGTCAGCTTCGGCGCTAGTTGCAGCACCGATGTTGGCAAGTCCGAACTGAGCTGGAAGCCGCTGCCCAAGGTTGGCAACGCCCAGATCGAAGGTCAGTTGCGGCTTGCCCCAGAAGGCAAGTCAACACGCGTGAGCCTGCGCGTGCGCGGCGAGCTGCACGAGGTGCCTGTCCCGCTGATGTATCGCCTGGTGGCGCCGGCCTTCATCCAGGGCAAATTTTCGGCTCTGGTCGATACCTTTCTGGAAAAAATCACCAGCCCGGTAGCCGCTGCCAAATCGCAGCTTTCGGCCTGAGATTCCAGGTGAATCTGACCAAGGATGCGATGGCTTTGGGCCTGCGCGCGCTCAACCGCGTCGCTGGGATTGAGACCGTGGACAAGCTGGGCCTGCGCAAGCCGGTGACCACGGTCATCTACGGTGCGGCGCGCGCCGGCTTTGCCACCGTCGGCGCCGCCAGCCGCGCGTTCAAGGCCACGCAGAAACTGGTGCAGCCGGCGCGCCTGACTTCGCGCGGCAGCGATGGCCTGTTCGACCTGACGCCCAGCGAAGAGCAGGAGATGCTGCGCGATACCTGCCGCAGCTTTGCCGATGAGCAGCTACGTCCCGCTGCACTGGACGCCGATAGCGCCTGCACTGCGACGCCCGAGCTGCTCACGGCCGCTAGCGAGCTGGGCGTGCATCTGCTGGGCGTGCCGGAGGCGCTGGGCGGTGCGGGCAGCGAGCGTTCGGCCATGACCCATGTACTGGTGAACGAGGCGCTGGCGCACGGTGACTTATCGTTGGCGCTGGCCTGTCTTGCACCCTCGGCGGTCAGCAATGCGCTGGTGCTCTGGGGTGATCGCGAACAGCAGGCGGCCTATCTGCCGGCTTTCGTCGGCGAGCGCCCACCGGCCGCGGCGCTGGCGTTGCAGGAACCGACCGCGCTGTTCGATCCGTTCAAGCTCGCCACCCAGGCGCGGCGCACGCCGGACGGCTACGTGCTGGACGGCGTCAAGTCGCTGGTGCCGCGTGCGGCGCAGGCCGAGCTGTTCATCCTGGCCGCGCATCTCGAAGGGCGCGGCCCGGCCCTGTTCATCGTCGAATCTTCCGCCCAGGGCCTGAGCATCCAGCCCGAGCCGGCGATGGGTCTGCGCGCCGCGGCCACCGGCCGCGTGATGCTGGATCGCGTGGCCCTGCCATCGTCGGCCTTGCTCGGCGATGCCAGCAGCCAGACCTATGCGAACTGCGTGAGTCTGGCGCGACTGGGCTGGTGCGCGCTCAGCCTCGGCGCGGCGCAGGCGGCGCTCGATTACCTGATTCCCTACGTCAATGAGCGCGTCGCGTTTGGCGAGCCCATCAGCCACCGTCAGGCGGTGGCCTTTGCCGTGGCCAACATGGCAATCGAGCTTGAGGGCATGCGCCTGCTGACCTATCGCGCGGCCAGTCGCGCTGAACAGAACATGTCCTTCATCGAAGAGACCGCACTCGCACGCCGGCTGTGTGCCGACAAGGGCATGCAGATTGGATCGGACGCGGTGCAGCTACTGGGTGGACACGGGTTTGTAAAAGAACATCCGGCCGAGCGCTGGTATCGCGATCTGCGCGCGGTGGGTTTCATGGAAGGCGCGCTGCTGGTTTGAAGCAAAAACCTGCAAGCACTCGCCACGGATTTCGCGGATGAACGCGGATAAATCCAAAGCACATTTTTTGATCCGCGTTCATCCGTGTGATCCGTGGCTAATCAGGACGTTCGCGAAATGATCCACCTCGAATCCCCCAGAAAATTCTCCGGCTTGGTGCAGCAGGCGCGTCAGGTCGCCGCCGAGATTTTTCGACCCAACTCGCGCAAGTACGATCGCGCCGAACACAGCTATCCGAAAGAACTCGACGTGCTCGCCGCGCTGCTCGACGGCATGACCGCGGCGGGCGGAAATTCCGGCGCGGGCGCGGCAGGTGTGCGCCGAGACGCGGTGACTGAGGACGGCAACCGCAACGGCTCCAACCTTTCCACCGTGCTCGGTGCGATGGAGCTGTGCTGGGGCGATGTCGGCCTGCTGCTGTCCATGCCGCGCCAGGGTCTGGGCAATTCTGCGATTGCCAGCGTCGCCAACGAAGAGCAGCTCGCGCGCTTCAAGAATCGTTGGGCGGCCATGGCCATCACCGAACCTGGCTGCGGGTCGGACTCGGCCGCCATCCGCACCACTGCCGTGCTCGAGGGTGATCACTATGTTTTGAACGGCGAGAAAATTTATGTGACCGCTGGCGAGCGCGCCGAGTTGGTGGTGGTCTGGGCGACTCTGGACAAGAACATCGGCCGTGCCGCGATCAAGAGTTTCGTGGTGGAGAAAGGCACACCGGGTTTTGAGCTGGTGCGCCTGGAACACAAGCTCGGCATTCGGGCTTCGGATACGGCGGCCTTCGTGCTCAAGGACTGCCGCGTGCCCAAGGAAAACCTGCTCGGCGATCCTGAGATCAATGTCGAAAAAGGGTTTGCCGGCGTCATGCAGACCTTCGACAACACGCGTCCGCTGGTGGCGGCGATGGCACTGGGCGTGACGCGCGCCTGCCTGGAAGAAACCAAAAAGCAGCTGACCAAGGCCGGTGCGGTGATCGACTATCTCAAGCCCGCCAACTCGCAGAGTGCGGCAGCGTCCGAGTTCATCCGTATGCAGGCAGATTATGAGGCGGCGCGATTGCTGACTTTGCAGGCTGCGTGGATGGCCGATAACCGTAAGCCGAATTCGCTGCAGGCCTCGATGGCCAAGGCCAAGGCCGGTCGCGTGGCCACCGAGGTGGCGCTCAAGTGCGTCGAGTTGTGCGGCAGTCTGGGGTATACCGAGGGCGACGCCGGGTATGGCCTGCTGGAGAAGTGGGCGCGCGACGCCAAGATTCTCGACATCTTTGAAGGCACGCAGCAGATCCAGTTGCTGATCGTGGCGCGACGTCTGCTGGGCAAGACGTCGGCCGAGCTGAAGTAGAGACGGGACCGGGACGCCCTCCGCCGCGAGCGGGGAGAGTCCGCCGCTTACGGAGCCCGCGCCAGCGCCCAGGCCTCGATACGTGCGGCCCCGGCCTTGCGCGCAGCACGCGCCAGCGCATCAAGGGTCGCACCGGTGGTCATCACATCGTCGATCAGGCCGATGTGCACGCCGCAGAGATCGCGATCGACCACAAAGGCCTCGCGCAGATTGCGCCGACGCTGAGCCGCGGTCTGACCAATCTGATCCCGCGGCGCGCGCAGCAGACGCGCACAGCGGTGGTCGATGGGTAGGCCGAGTACCCGCTGCAGCGTACGCGCCAGTTCCATCGCCTGGTTGTAGCCGCGTGTGTACAGGCGCGTGCGCGGCAGCGGTACTGGAATCAGCAGCCTCGGAAGTGGTGCGTCGCGCTGCTGTAGCGCCTGTGCCATGAGCTGACCCAATACGCGAGCCTGTTCAAAGCGCGCGCCGTACTTGAGTCGCAGCACGCTCTGGCGCACCGGGTCCTCGAAGACAAAGGGCGTCCAGGCGCTATCGAAGCTGGGTGCGCGTTTCAGGCAGTTGGCGCAGGTCGCGACCGCGGGAAGAGGCTGGGCGCAGGACGGACAGGCGCAGAGATTCCAGGGCAATTCCGGCTTGCAGTTTGCGCACACCAGGCCGCTGGGCTCCGGCCGCGCGCAGCAGGCACAACGCGGCGGCGCCAGTAGCGACGGGAACTCGTCAACCCATTGCATGAGATTCAAGTTGACAGTGACTCCGGCGGGCTCGGAAACTGGACCGAGCTTGGCGAGGTCGAGCCAGCGCAGCAAGCCCTTTAAATCGTACGCTTAAAGAGAATTATTCAATGAATAGTCACGTTCATGCGGGTAGCGAGCTGCGCCACGACTGGACCCGCCAGGAAGTGCAGGCGTTGTTCGCGCTGCCTTTCAACGATCTGCTGTTCCGTGCGCAGACCGTGCATCGGCAGTTTCACGAGCCCAACACGGTGCAGCTCTCGACCTTGCTGTCGATCAAGACTGGCGCCTGCCCCGAGGACTGCGGCTACTGCCCGCAGTCGGTGCGTTTCGAGACCGGCCTGAAGAAGGAACCCTTGATGGAAGTGCAGGCCGTGGTCGACGCCGCGCGCGAGGCGAAAGCCGGCGGCGCGACGCGCTTCTGCATGGGCGCGGCCTGGCGCTCGCCCAAGGATCGTGACCTGGACAAGGTCGAGGCGATGGTGCGCGAGGTGAAATCGCTCGGCCTGGAGACCTGTATGACCCTGGGCATGCTCAAGGACACGCAGGCGCAGCGCCTCGCTGATGCCGGCCTCGATTACTACAACCACAACCTCGACACCTCGCCGGAGTACTACGGCAAGGTGATCAGCACGCGCACCTATCAGGATCGGCTCGACACTTTGGAGCACGTGCGCAACGCCGGCATGAAGACCTGCTGCGGCGGCATCGTCGGCATGGGCGAGCAGCCGGAAGATCGCGCGGAGCTGCTGCGCCAGCTCGCCAACCTGCCGGCGCATCCGGACAGCGTGCCGATCAACAATCTGGTGCAGGTTGCAGGAACGCCGCTCAAGGGCGTGGACGCGCTCGATCCGCTCGACTTCGTGCGCCAGATCGCGGTGGCGCGAATTATGATGCCGAAGTCGGCCGTGCGCCTGTCCGCGGGCCGCACCGAGATGAGCGATGAACTCCAGGCGCTATGTTTCTTCGCCGGTGCGAATTCGATCTTCTACGGAGACAAGCTGCTCACCACTGAGAATCCTCAGAACGCGAAGGACCGCGCGCTGCTCGCGCGGCTGGGCATGGTGGTGCAGGGTGCGGAGGCTAGCGCGGTGGTCGAAGGCGCCGCGCTGATTCCGGCCGGACCAAGCTGTGGCGCAGGTGCTTGCTGCTGAGCGCGAGCCCGTGAACCGCGCGCTGGACGCGCGACTTGCGACCGAACTGGATCGTCTGCGCGAGGCGGACCTGTATCGCATGCGCCGTATGGTCGAGGGAGCGCACGGCGTTCGCCTGCGCGTGGACGGCCGTGAGTGTCTGAATTTCTGCAGCAATGACTACCTGGGCCTTGCCGCCGATCCAAGAGTCGCCGAGGCGGCGCGTCGCGCACTCGCCAACGGTGGCACCGGCAGCGGCGCCTCGGCGCTGATCAGCGGCTACAACCGCGAGCATCGACTGCTGGAAGAAGCGCTCGCCGAATTCACTGGTTATCCGCGCGTGCTGTTGTTCACCTCAGGCTGGGCTGCAAACTGTGGCGTGCTGCGCGGGCTGCTGTCGCGCGAGGACGTACTGATCGCCGATGAACTCAATCATGCGTCGCTGATTGACGGCGGACGCTTGAGTGGTGCGCGCTACAAGCGGATGAAGCATGCGGATGTTCGAGACTTTGAACGCGCTTTGAAAGAAGAGCGTCCCCCGGGCACGGACACGGGAAGCCTGAAGCTTGTCGTCACCGACTCGGTGTTCAGCATGGACGGCGATCTCGCGCCGCTGCCCGAACTGGCCGCGCTGTGCACCGCGCACAACGCGGTGCTGATGACCGACGACGCGCACGGCTTTGGTGTGCTCGGCGCGCGCGGCCGTGGCGCCACGGAGCTTCTCGACATCAAGCCCGATATTTATGTGGCCACCATCGGTAAGTCGCTGGGCGCATCGGGTGCCTTTGTTGCCGGCAGCGAAAGCCTGATCGAATACCTGATCCAGCGCGCGCGCAGCTTCGTGTTCTCCACTGCGCCGCCGCCAGCCATCGCCGCTGCGGCGCGCGAGGCTCTGCGCATCCTGGGCGCTGAACCCGAGCGGCGCGCACGCCTGCAGTCGCATCAACAGCGATTGATACAGGGCGCACGCCAGCTTGGTTTGCGTTTGGGGCCGCCCGAGAGCGGCGATGCGGCGCTGGCGCCGACGCCGATCATTCCCTTGGTGATCGGCGACACCGCGCAGACCATGGCGGTGTCGTGCGCGCTGTTCGAGCGCGGCTTCTGGGTCGCGGGCATCCGTCCGCCGACCGTGCCGGCGGGTACCTCGCGCCTGCGTATCACCTTGTCGGCCGCGCATGCGCCGGAACACATTGATCAACTGCTGGAAGCGCTGGCGGCTAGCCTGCCCGCGTCGCGATGAGCCGCGCCGCAAGCGTTTTCATTACCGGGACCGATACCGGCGTCGGCAAGACGCATATTGCCTGCGGGCTGCTGCGTGCGGCGCGTGCCCGCGGCATCGATGCCTGTGGCTACAAGCCGGTGGCCTCGGGCTGCCGACGGACGCCACGTGGTCTGCGTAACGCGGATGCGCTGGCGCTGCAGGCGGCAGCCGGTACGCGGGAGCCGTATTCCACGATCAATCCCTACGCGTTTGCGCCGGCTATCGCCCCACACTTGGCTGCCCTTGCGGCCGGGGATCGCATTCAGACCCGCGTGCTGGATCGGGTGCAGCGGCAACTGGCGCGGCGCTACGAGTTGGTACTGATCGAGGGTGCGGGCGGCTGGCAAGTGCCCTTGGGTCCGCGCGCAAGCTTCGCCGACTGGGTCGCCGCGCGTGACTGGCCGGTGGTGCTGGTGGTTGGGATGCGCCTGGGCTGTCTGAACCACGCGCTGCTCAGTGCCGAATCCATCCAGCGGCGCGCCCGCCTGCTGGGCTGGATTGCCAATGAACTGCCGCCGCGGCAGCCGGCACTGCAACAGAACCTGGACGATCTCGCGCGACGTATGCCGGCGCCGCTGTTGGGTCGCGTGGGACCGGGGCGGCGCAATCTGAACCCCGAGCTGTGTGCAATTCTTGACCAAGTGCAAATGCCTGCCGGCGCTTGAATCTTTTTGCGCCGGCTCCGAGGCTTCCTCTACAATTCGCGGCCGTTCGCCACGCCCCCAGCGCAGCTTGAATCTGTAGTGACTCATTCCCCGGACATCCGTTTTGTGATCGGACCGAACGCTTCTCTGAGCGTGCGCGGGGCATGGACCTTTATGGGCTTGATCAGTTTCGGCACCTTGGCGGTCGCCACCTGGTGCGCGCTGCACGGGTTCTGGCCGGTGTTGCCGTTTGCAGGGCTGGAGCTGGCGGCAGTGGCCTGGGCGCTGTCGGTGTCGATGCGGCGCAGCCGCTACCGCGAGGTCGTCAGCTTCAATGACGAACGCGTATGCATCGAGTTCGGCGTGGCCGGGCAGGGTGCTTCGGCGAGGGTCGAGTGGCCGCGTGCCTGGACCCGGGTATGGCTGGAAAAAGATGCGTCACGGCGTCACGCGCCGACGCGTCTGGTCTTTGGCAACTCGGCCCAGCGGGTGGGCGTGGCGGGATGCCTGACCGATGAAGAGCGCGAGGCCTTGTTCCTGCGCTTCAAGAATTTGTTACACCCGGCGCGTCGCACGCAGCACGCGGCGACGCCGGCAGGTCTGATACTGGGAGAAGGATAGATGGCGATGAACAAGATCGGAGGGCGCCTGGCTGCGCTGGCTGCGACCTGGCTGGCGGGGATCGGCGTGGCCATGGCCTACACCGGCGAGCGCTACAACATCCCGATGGGGGTGACGGAGATCAGCCGCGAGGTGCACGGCCTGCACATGCTGATCTTCTGGGTCTGCGTGGCCATCGCCGTGGTGGTGTTCGGCGCCATGTTTTATTCGGTGTTCGCGCATCGCCGCTCGGTGCATCCCAAGCCGGCGGACTTCCATGAATCCACCACGGTGGAAATCATCTGGACTGCGATCCCCTTCGTCATCCTGATCAGCATGGCCATTCCGGCCGCCGGCACCCTGATCAAGATGGACGACACCCGCAACTCCGAAATGACGGTGAAGGTCACCGGCTACCAGTGGAAGTGGGAATACGAGTACGTGGGCGAGGACGTCAAGTTCTTCTCCACCCTGGACGCCGCGTCCAACCGCGCGCGCCAGCTGGGCTCGGGTATCGACCCCAACACCGTGCCCAACTATCTGGTCGAGGTGGACAAGCCGCTGGTGATTCCCGCGGACACCAAGGTGCGCTTCCTGGTCACCGCCAATGACGTGATCCAAGCCTGGTGGGTGCCCGCGTTCTCGGTGAAGAAGGACGCCATCCCCGGTTACATCAACGAGACCTGGGCCAAGGTTGACGAGCCGGGTACCTACCGCGGCGTCTGCGCCGAGCTGTGCGGCCGCGACCATGGCTTCATGCCCATCGTGGTCAAGGTGCTGCCCAAGGACGAGTACGCCGCCTGGCTGGCCAAGGCCAAGGCCGGCGACATTGAAGTGGCCGCCGCCGCGTCGGTCGTCGCCACTGACGCAGCGCCTGCCGAGGCTGCTCCCGCAGAGGCCGCCCTCGCAGAAGCTTCCCCAGCGCCGGCGGTGGAAGTTGCCGCTGCCCCGGCTGCCGCACCCGCCGTCGCGGCCGAAGTATCGAAGGCCGATCTGATGGCCGCGGGCGAGAAGGTCTACAACGCCAACTGCGCCGCCTGTCATCAGGGCACGGGCGCCGGCATTCCGCCGAACTTCCCTTCCCTGATTGGCAGCCCGGTCATCAAGGGACCGGCCGACGTGCAGATCGCCCAGGTGCTCAAGGGCAAAGGCATCATGCCGCCGTTCCCGAATCTCTCGGACGCCGACATCGCCGCCACCGTGACCTACACGCGCAACTCCTGGGGTAATTCCAGCGGTGTGGTGCAGGCCGCCCAGGTCGCCGCCCTGCGCGGTAAATGACGCTCAAACCGTCACCCTGAGGTTGAAGCGCAACATTTTTTCTTAAAGCTACAAGGCAGTATTCGAGGAACCGAACATGGCCAGCCACGACCACGCACACGATCACGCCCACGGGCATGACGATCACGCCCATCACGGCCCCGAGAAGGGACTGATGCGCTGGATCAAGACCCCCAACCACAAGGATCTGGGCACGCTGTACCTGATCTTTGCGTTCACGATGTTCTTCATCGGCGGCGTCATGTCGCTGGTGATCCGCGCCGAGCTGTGGTCGCCGGGTCTGCAGTTTGTTGACCCCGAGTTTTTCAACCAGATGACCACCTTGCACGCGCTGGTCATGATCTTCGGTGGTGTCATGCCGGCGTTCACCGGTCTGGCCAACTGGATGGTGCCGATGATGGTGGGTGCGTCCGACATGGCGCTGCCGCGCGTGAACAACTGGGGCTTCTGGATTCTGCCCTTCGCCTTCACCCTGCTGCTGTCCACCCTGTTCATGCCGGGCGGCGGCCCTGCGGGTGGCTGGACCATGTATCCGCCGCTGGTGCTGCAGACCGGTCAGGCCTTCCCCTTCCTGATCTTCGCCATCCACTTGATGGGTATCAGCTCGATCACCGGTGCCATCAATGTGGTGGTCACGGTGCTCAACCTGCGCGCACCCGGCATGACCCTGCTGAAGATGCCGCTGTTCTGCTGGACCTGGCTGATCACCGCCTATCTTTTGATCGCGACCATGCCGGTGCTCGCCGGTGCGGTGACCATGCTGCTGACCGACAAGTACTTCGGCACCAGCTTCTTCACCGCCGGTGGCGGTGGCGACCCGGTGATGTTCCAGCACATCTTCTGGTTCTTCGGTCACCCCGAGGTCTACATCCTGATTCTGCCCGCGTTCGGCGTGGTGTCGTCGATCATCCCGACCTTCGCGCGCAAGCCGCTGTTCGGCTACGACTCGATGGTCTACGCCACGGCCTCCATCGCCTTCCTCAGCTTTATCGTCTGGGCGCACCACATGTTCACGGTCGGCATGCCGCTGGCCGGTGAGCTGTTCTTCATGTTCAGCACCATGCTGATCGCGGTGCCCACGGGCGTGAAGGTGTTCAACTGGATTGCGACGATGTGGAAGGGCTCGATGACTTTCGAGACCCCGATGCTGTTCGCGATTGCCTTCGTGTTCCTGTTCTCCATCGGAGGATTCTCCGGCTTGATGCTCGCCATCGCGCCGGTGGACTTCCAGTACCACGACACGTATTTCGTGGTCGCGCACTTCCACTATGTGCTGGTGCCGGGCGCGGTGTTCTCGATCATCGCCGCCGTGTACTACTGGATCCCGAAGTGGACCGGCGTGATGTACAACGAGTTCTGGGGCAAGACGCATTTCTGGCTGTCGGCGATTTTCGTCAACGTCACTTTCTTCCCGCAGCACTTCATCGGGCTGGCCGGCATGCAGCGCCGCG
>JBQTJH010000151.1:0-1595 GCA_052387335.1 Panacagrimonas sp.
GCCGAGGCCGAAGATCTCGCGCCGCAGGCTCCATAGCCGCGTCGGCTGCATTTCCAGCCCAATCACGAACAGGAACATCACCACGCCGAGTTCGGCCACGTGCAGGATCGCCTGCGGATCGCTGAACAGACCCAGCCCGAACGGGCCGATCACCAGGCCGGCGGCCAGATATCCCAGCACCGAACCCAGGCCCAGTTTCTTGAACAGCGGCACCGCGACTACACCCGCAGCCAGCAGCGCCACTACATTGACCAGATCACCGCCCTGCGCTTCTACCGCCATATCGCTCCCTGAAGTGCTGTTTGAATCGCCGCAAGGCCGGTGCCGAACGTGCCGCAGCTTGCCGCACCCAAGCCCGCCAGCGCGAGCCCGCGTGTATCGACCGAGGCGAATGAGTACGGAGTCAGCACAAGCCGGTCACGAGACCGACTTAGCAGTCCGATACTCTTTGAAAATAAATAGCTTGAACGAATATCTTGCAACACTTTATAACTTGTGTTGAAGTATTTGCACTTCTGCTTTTCTACCCACGCTCTTGCACACACAGCTCGACGAGCCCAGCAAGTCCGAACGCATTGTCGAGTTGGCGGGCCAGCTCGGCGTGCTGCGTCCCAAGGACTTGGCCATCGAAGGTATACAGGCCGAATACCTGCGGCGTGCCTGCGACAAGGGCGTAATCAAGAAGATTGGCCGCGGCAGTTACGTGCTGTCGCAGAAGGAGATCAACCCGGATCTGAGCCTGGCGGTGGTGGGACGCGCGGTCCCCAACGGGGTCATCTGCCTGCGCTCGGCGCTGGCGTTTCATGGCCTGGGCGAAACCCCGCGCAACGCCGTGGACGTGGCCATCGAACGGCGCGCCGCACGGCCGCGCCTGGATTTTCCCGAGGTGCGCATTGCACGCCTGGGCGGCCCGGCCTTCACGGAGGGCGTGGACAAGCATCCGATCGAAGGGGTGAAGGTGCAGGTCTACTGCCTGGAAAAAACCCTGGCCGATCTCTTCAAGTTCCGCAACAAGATCGGCCCGCACCTGGCCGTAGATGCCTTGCGCTCGGCCTTCCAGGCAAGACGCGTCAAGAAGGACAAGCTGTGGCACTACGCGCGTCTGTGTCGCGTCGAGCGCGTGATGAAACCCTATGTCGATGCGCTGGCCTGAACGCGCGCTCGTCGCGCTGCTCACCGCGCCCCTGCTGATCACCGCTGCCGAATCTGCCGAACCCGCAGCGGCGCCCTTGGCCCTGCGCGAATCCACGACCCTGTCGCGATCATCCGAAGCCGAGGATCGTTCGCTGTGGCAGCGCCTGAGCCAATGCGACGACGGCACCGACCGCACGCGCGGTTGGCTGCGTCACCTGGCCACCGGCGAAGGACCGCTCACGCCCGTGTTCGGCTCACCCTGCGATGTGGACTGGCACAAACCCATCTTCATCCTGCCCTAAACCTATTCGCGCGATTACGAGTCTGATCAGACCGAGGAGCTATTCAGGGTCAGCGCCAAGCTCAGGCCGCTGGGTCCGCCGCTGTACTTCGCCTACTCGCAGCGCAGCTACTGGACCTTGTACGACGATTCGCGCTCGCGGCCGTTTCGCGAAACGGTC
>JBQTJH010000152.1:0-8750 GCA_052387335.1 Panacagrimonas sp.
CTGGCGGCAGCCTTGCTGGTGCCTGCGGGCATCTGAACTTCAACTACATTCGGCATGAACACGGTCACTCTCGCTGCTCCCGCGATTCGTCCACCGCGGCGCGTCATTCCAGGCTTTGGCCTGACCATGGGTGTCACCTTGGTGTACCTGAGCCTGATCGTGTTGATTCCGCTGGCGGGGGTGTTCTTCAAGGCGTCCGGGCTGGGGCTGGATGGCTTCTGGCAGGCCATCAGCTCGCCGCGCGTGTTCAACGCGCTGAAGCTCTCGTTTGGTGCCGCCTTCTTCGCCGCGGTGTTCAACGCCGTGTTCGGCCTGCTCGTGGCCTGGGTCTTCGTGCGCTACAACTTCCTCGGCAAGCGTGTGCTCGATGCGGCCATCGACCTGCCATTTGCCTTGCCCACCGCGGGGGCCGGCATCGCGCTGACCGCGCTGTATTCCGGCAACGGCTGGATCGGGCAGTTTCTGGAACCGCTCGGATTCAAGGTCGCGTTCACGCCGGTGGGCGTCGTGATGGCGCTGATGTTCATCGGCCTGCCGTTCGTGGTGCGCACGGTGCAGCCGGTGCTCGAAGAGGCGGAGAAGGAACTAGAGGAAGCGGCCGCCGTGCTCGGCGCCACGCGCCTGCAGACCGTGGTGCGCGTGATTCTGCCCGCGATCCTGCCGTCGCTGATGACCGGCTTTGCGCTGGCGTTTGCGCGCGGCGTGGGTGAGTACGGATCGGTGATCTTCATCGCCGGCAATCTGCCGATGGTGTCGGAGATCGCGCCGCTGCTGATCATCATCAAGCTGGAGGAGTTCGACTACCAGGGCGCAACCGCGCTGGCGGCCGCCATGCTGATCATCTCGTTTGCGATGCTGCTGGTGATCAACCTGCTGCAGGCCTGGGCGCGGCGCAAGTAAAAACGGACAGGCACGACATCATGACGACACTGATCGACCATTCGCTGCAGGATCCGCCCAAGCTGCCGTTCGAACCGCTGATCCAGCGCAACGCGGTCATCACCGAACAGCCCTGGGTGCGCTGGCTGCTCACCACCATCGCGCTGACCTTTCTCGCCGGCTTCCTGCTGCTGCCGCTGGTGGCGGTGTTCGTGGAGGCGCTGCGCAATGGCTTTGGCACCTACGTCGAGGCGGTTAAGGACCCGGACGCGCTGTCGGCGATCAAGCTCACCCTGCTCGTCGCCGCCATCGCGGTGCCGCTCAACCTGCTGTTCGGCGTGTGCGCGGCCTGGGCCGTCACCAAGTACCAGTTCCGCGGCAAGCAGTTCCTGATCACCCTGATCGACCTGCCGTTCTCGGTCTCGCCGGTGGTCTCCGGCCTGATCTATGTGCTGATCTTCGGGGCGCAGGGCTGGCTCGGGCCTTGGATGAGCGAGCAGGAGTTCAAGATCATCTTCGCCGTGCCGGGCATCGTGCTGGCCACGATCTTCGTGACCTTTCCCTTCGTGGCACGCGAACTGATTCCCTTGATGCAGGAACAGGGCACCGACGACGAGCAGGCCGCGCTGTCGCTGGGGGCCTCGGGCTGGCAGACGTTATGGCGCGTCACCCTGCCGAACATCAAGTGGGGACTGTTGTACGGCGTACTGCTGTGCAACGCGCGTGCGATGGGCGAATTCGGCGCGGTCAGCGTCGTCTCCGGCCACATCCGTGGCCTGACCAACACCATGCCGCTGCACGTGGAGATTCTCTACAACGAATACAACTTCGCCGCGGCTTTTGCCGTGGCCTCGTTGCTCGCCTTGCTCGCGCTGCTGACCTTGGTGCTCAAGAGCACGCTCGAGTGGCGCCATGGAGCGGAGTTGTCGGCGATACGAAAGCATTAGCCCCTGTCCTGTCAATCCGAGCGCAGCGAGGAATATTACATCCGCCTCGCGCGAACCTGGAAGTAGATTCCTCGCTGCGCTCGGAATGACAGCATCCTTGATTCGGATTAACCCGACTTACCCATGCAAATCCAGATTCGCGATATCCAGAAAACCTTCGGCAGTTTCAAGGCGCTCACCGGCGTCGATCTCGACATCGAATCCGGCGAGCTGATCGCATTGCTGGGGCCCTCAGGTTCGGGCAAGACCACCTTGCTGCGGACCATTGCAGGCCTCGAATTCGCCGACAGCGGGCAGATCCTGTTTGGCGGAGTCGACGCAGCGCCCCTGCCGGTGCGCGAGCGCCGCGTGGGTTTCGTGTTCCAGCATTACGCACTGTTCAAGCACATGACCGTGTTCCAGAACGTGGCCTTCGGCCTGGAGGTGCGCGATAGGAAGACGCGGCCGGGCAAGGCCGAGATCAAGCAGAAGGTGCTCGGCCTGCTCGACCTGGTGCAGCTTTCGGGACTCGATGCGCGTTATCCAAGCCAGCTCTCCGGCGGTCAGAAGCAACGTGTGGCGCTGGCACGTGCGCTGGCCATCGAGCCGCGCGTGCTCCTACTTGACGAGCCCTTCGGCGCACTCGACGCCAAGGTGCGCAAGGACCTGCGGCGCTGGTTGCGCATGCTGCACGACAAGACCGGTTACACCACGATCTTCGTTACCCACGACCAGGAAGAAGCGCTGGAACTGGCAGACCGCGTGGTCGTCATGAACAAGGGGCGCATCGAACAGGTGGGCAGCACCGACGAGGTGTATGAAAAGCCGGCAACGCCGTTCGTGTTCGATTTTCTCGGCGGCGTGAACGTGCTGCCGGGTGTGGCACAAGGGCGCGAGATCCGCATTGCCGGCGTCGAACTGCCCTTCGTCACCGAGGCCATTCACCCCGCCGGGGCGGTCGATGTGTTCGTGCGTCCCGGCGATCTGCGCGTCGGTGATCCCAGCCAGCCCAGTTTCGAGGCCACCATCCGAACGGTGCAGCGCACCGGGCCGATCGTGCGTTGGGAGGTACACGCCACGACGCTGAACCAGCACTTGGAAGTGGAGATTCCTCACCTGCATCACGATGTGAAGATCCATGCGCCGGGCCAGACGGTGCGCTTGCGTCTGAATCAGTACAGCGTGTTCCCGCGACAGGCCGCGTCTGCTGCTGCAACACAGAACGCGACGCTGCCCGATACCGTATTGATCGGACGCGAGCGCGGCCGCGGCAGGCTAGGGTAGTCGGCGACACGACCTGCGCTCAGGAATCGCTCAGCGAGGCGGATGTTCAGCGCAGAGTTTGTGTCGGACAGGCTGCTTGTGCCGGCGTCCGCTGCATAGAGCCGATGCCGAGTGCGATCTCGGCTGCGAGTGCATCGACCGCGCGGCGGTACGACAGAACATGGTGCTGCGGAGTCGTGCCGGCGTCCTGCACATGCTGAAACGCGCAGTGCGACAGCGCCGACGCGGGGGTGTTGCGATTCACGCTCCAGACTGCGACCAGAACAGACTTGCCGCCGATCTGGGTTTCCAGACGCTGCACATCGATCTTGATGCGAAAGGTCAAGGGATCGGTGGCGCTCGGGATGCGGCTGACATCCACGGCGCCCAGATCGGCGCGCAGCCGGTGTGCAAGCGTGGCGCGGATTTCCTCGGCGAGCGGCGCAATCCAGCGATGAGTTTCTAGCAGTCGTACCTCGCCTTCAGCATTGTGCAAAACGAGTTGCGGCATATCGACCTGAGTCGGGATGTTGACCGGTGCCAACGCAATGCTCGGGGCTGGGTTGCCGGAGCGCGCAGGCGTCGGCAGGCCAGGTTCAATCAGGCTGTGGAACTGCAGCGGCGTGGACGCGCAACCTGCCAGCAGAACGGTCGCCATAACGATCATCGCTCGACACGAAAATTCAAGGCGCTTCATCAGCGGAGTCCTGTTCGGGGTCTCGTCGCCCACGCAGCAGGGCGTCGGGATGGCGTTGCAGGTAGTCGGATAGATCGCGCAGCGAACGCACGGCGCGCTGGACCTCTATCAAGGTCTGACCCAGGTCCTGCTGCAGCGGTGCTTCGGGTGAGACCAGGCTGCGGTTGGCTGAGTCCAGCGCTGACTGAGCCTCGCGCAGCGCAGCGGTTGCAGCAGGCGCCACCTCCGAATCAAGCTGACGCAGCGTGGCATCCGCCGCAGACAGGGCATCACGCAGCGCCGTGCCGATCTCTTCGAAGGGCACGCTGTCGATCTTGGTGACGATGTCGGTGATGCGTGCCTGTAGCTGATCGAGGCTGGCTGGAGTGGTCGGCACTTGCAAGGGGCGTGAATCCAGATCGACGCGCGTCGTTTTTTTCTTCGGCAGAAAGTCGAGTCCGATGTACAACTGCCCAGTCAGCAGATTGCCCGCCCGTAGCTGAGCATGCAGCCCGTGTTTGACCATGGGCTTGAATAGCGCTTCTGCAGTGACCGGTCCGGCGCCGGCCTTACCCACCACATCCTGATAGGTTTGCCCCAGACGGCGCGGATAAATGGTGGCCGTGACATTGGCCACGAAGCGTTCGGCCGCAACGTCGTAATCGAGCTCGACCGCAGTGACTTTGCCTAGCGCCACGCCCTTGAAATCAATCGGCGCCTCCACCGCCAGACCGCGGGTGGACTCCAGGAAGCGCATACGGATAGTCATAGAGACATCGTCTTCCTGAGCCAGCGCCGTACTCTCGTTGGCATACAGCTGAAAGCTTGCGTCCTGAACTGCAGCGGTCCCCGCAAGATTTCCCGAATGAGGTTGAAACGCAACGCCGCCCGCGATCAGCGTCAGCAGCGACTGCGTGTCGAGCTTCAAGCCGCGTGCATCCAGCGACAGATCCACCCCGCTGGCGTTCCAGAACCGCGCATCCTGGGTGACGAAGCGATCATAGGGCGCGTCCACAAATGCGCCGACGCTGACGCCGCCGCCATCGGCATCGAGATCAAAGCTGACGATACGGCCCACCGGGATGCGCCGGAAGTAGATGGGTGAACCGACATTGAGCGAGCCCAAGTCATTGGCTCTGAGCATGAAGCGACGCCCTTTTTGGTCGTTGGTCACGGTAGGCGGTTTCTCCAGCCCGATAAATTCGGTCTGGCGCTGTTCCGACGTGCCGACGTTGACCGCGATATACGCACCGCTCACCAAGGTCTTGAAACCGGAGATGCCACCGAGATCCGCCCTGACCTTGGCCACCCAGAACTGCGAATCCTTCACTGCGACGTGTGAGGCCTCGCGCACCAGGTCCACTTCAACCCGAACGCGGTGGGCGTCTTCGATCAATTCGATATCGCGCACGGTACCGATGGCAACGTGCTTGTAGCGGACCTCGGTCTTGCCGGCTTCCAAGTCTTCGGCGGTATCGAATTCGATGGTGATACTGGGGCCAGCGGCCAGCCAGCTGCGCAACAACAGCAGCGCGCCTGCGAACGCAGCCACCAGCGGTACCAGCCAGATTGGCGACAGGCGCCGGCCGGACGGCTGAGCCTGTACCGGTTGTGGCAGATCGTCGAACGGGTTTTCAGCCATTCACATTCTCGGCTTGTGCAGCGTCCCACATCAGGCGTGGATCAAAGCTGTGCGCTGCCAGCATGGTCAGAACCACGACCGCGCCGAAGGCCAGCGCACCCGGACCAGGCTCTACCTGAGCGAGCGCCGAAAATTGCACCAGCGCTACCAGCAGCACGACGACGAACAGATCCAGCATGGACCAGGGCCCCACCCATTCCATCAAACGGAACAAGCGCGTGCGCTGACGCAGACCGCGGGTCCAGCGCGCTTGCACACTCCACAACAGCGTGGCGAAGACGCCGATCTTGGCCAGGGGAATGAACACGCTGGCAATAAACACGATCAGCGCCAGATCCCACGACCCGGCTTCCCGCAGTACTGCCACGCCGCTGAGGATGGTGTCCTCGCGCTCTCCGCGCAGGGTGCGCGTGTTCATGATGGGTAGCAGGTTGGCCGGCAGATACATCAGCAGAGCCGCGATCAGCAAGGCCCAGGTGCGCTCGATGCTGGCCGGCTTGCGCCGGTGCAGGATCGCGCCGCAGCGCGGGCAGCCCGGTACGGCCAATGCTGTGCCACCACGGCAGACCTGCCGACAGCGCGGGCAACCGATCAGATTCAGTGCAGAGGCGGTCGGCGTGATGCTCATGCGCGTAAGCGGTCCAGTCGAGCCCAGACCATTGCCGGATCAAATCCGGACAGCGCGGCCATCAGCAGGGATAGTGCAGCCAAACCGCCCAAGCCCGGGCCGATGATCACCGTGGCGTCTGCGCCGAGCTTCACGATTGCGACCAGCACGCCGATGACGAATACCTCGATCATGCTCCAGGGCTGAACCGCGCTGAGAATAGGCAAGACGGTTGTGGACGCAGGTGGACGGCGACCGACTGCGGCAAAACGCAGCACGTAAATCTCCAATAGCAGCTTCAACAAGGGCATGGCGAAGGCACACAGGCCTACGAGCAGCGCCAGCGCCGGCATGCCCTCGTTCCACGTCGCGTACAAGGCGCCGAGCAGAGTGGCATCGGTGCGTTCACTGCCCAGACGAATCTCAACAATGGGATAGACATTGGCAATCGCGAACGCAATCAGGGCGGCGAGGGCAAGTGCCAGCCAGCGATCCAGGCTTTGATGCTGCGCATGATGGATCTGGCTGCCGCAGCGTACGCAGAGCGCGCGCGAATGCGCTGATGTCGGTAGGTACCGATAAATTGCGTCGCAAGAGGGGCAGGCGATCAGCGTCATCGACCGGAGGGCTATTGAATGGAACTCAGCGATTATCCGCGCTGTGACAGCCAGCAACCTGAACCGCCTCAGATCGGGCACGGACGACACGCATCTTTGCCAGATCGTCGCACACCGTGATTCTGATCGACTACCTTTTGGTCATAAGGAAAGGAGATGCCGGATGAACGCGGAGGAATTCAAAGAGCCGTTGCGCCTCGAAGGCTTTAGGAGGCAATCGCCGGTGAATACACCCCGGGCTTGATCAATCCAGATCACACCCATCCCTTCGAAGTGCGAGGCCTCGTGTTATCCGGCGAGATGCGGATCGTCGGCGGCGGTAAGATTCAGCATTGCCGCGAGGGCGACGTGTTCGTGATGCGCCTGGGCGAGGTACATAAGCAGGAGGTCGGCGCTGCGGGTTTGCATTATCTGTATGGCAGTAGGTAACCGCGCAGCTTTCTCTGAATGCGGTCGGTGCCCTCCGAATACGCCTCTGGTCCGCCTATAGTCCCTTATACCCCATGTAGTATGCTTGGGCCCGTTTGCGGTGGGCATGAATATTGATCGGGTCGGCAAGGAACCCTCTAGCGCCAGCCGGTCACGAACTCTTGGCGCCGCGGCGGTCGGGCGGCCGTATCACGAAGGGGCTTCTGTTTTCAAGGAAGGCATTGGGGCGATCCCAAGGAGTATCGACATGGATATTGTGGTGAATCTGGATTCATGGATCCGCGCCGCGGTGGGCGGCGGGATGATTGGCTTGGCGGCAGCGCTGATGGTGATCTTCAATGGCCGTATCGCCGGTGTCAGCGGTGTGCTCGGAGGTTTGGTGCTGGACCGCAGCGAATCTGAAATACCCTGGCGTACCTTGTTTCTGGCGGGCCTGATCATCGGTGCGGCGGTGGTGGCCATGGTTCGACCGGATCTGGCGCAAGCCAGTCTGCAGACGGGTTGGATCGGCATGATCGCCGCCGGTCTGATCGTCGGCTTCGGCACACGCATGGGTTCCGGCTGCACCTCCGGCCATGGGGTCTGCGGAATCGGACGCTTGTCGCAACGTTCCATCGTGGCCACCTGCATGTTCATGGCCGCGGGCTTCCTAACGGTGTTCGTGCTGCGCCATCTTCTGGGAGTCTACTCATGAATATTCAGTCCCTGGTCGCGCTGATTTCGGGCGTGTTGTTCGGCGCTGGTCTGGTGGTGGGGGGTATGACTGATCCCGGCAAAGTGATCGGCTTTCTGGATCTGGCCGGGCGGTGGGATCCGTCACTGGGCTTTGTCATGGGCGCAGCCTTGTGTGTGACCTTGCCGGTCTTCCAGTTCGTCATCAAGAATCGAGTCCGCCCGGTGTATGCCAGCCGCTTCTACCTGCCTACAAAGGCGGATCTGGATCCGCAGTTGCTGGGGGGATCGGTGCTGTTTGGTATCGGCTGGGGCATCGCCGGTCTATGTCCCGGACCCGCCATCGCCAGCCTGTCGGCGGGTTCGCCGCAAATGCTGGCCTTTGTGGTGGCGATGATCGTCGGCATGTGGCTGCGTGATTGGGTGGCGGCTATTGGATCGGATCGCGCGACACCTTCCAGTCCGGCGGCGGCTCGGTAGCTCTAGTTATCACCGATGGTCAAGCGCTGGGAAGTTCCAGCAAGGACGGTCCAGATGATCTTTCGCCAGTTGTTTGAACCGGTCTCCAGCACCTACACCTACGTGCTCGCGTCCGGTATCGGCCGCGAAGCACTGATCATCGATCCGGTCAAGGAGAAATTGGACGATTATCTGCGGCTCATTGCCGATCTGGAACTGAAGCTAGTGCGGGCCATCGACACCCACACGCATGCTGACCACATAACGGCGCTGGGTGACCTTCGCGAGCGGACCGGCTGTGTGACCATCATGGGTGAATTCACCAAGGCGCTGTGCGTTTCGCAAAGTATTCGTGAAGGGGAGACCATCCAGCTGGATGGCATCAACTTGCAAGCCATCTATACGCCGGGCCACACCGACGAGTCCTTCAGTTTTGTGCTTAATCCAGCCAAGCCAGAGGCCGTGTTCACCGGCGATGTGCTGCTGATTCGCGGTAGCGGACGCACCGACTTTCAAGGGGGCGATCCGCACAAGAGCTACGATTCCATCGTCAACAAGCTGTTCAAGTTGCCAGACGATA
>JBQTJH010000153.1:0-1889 GCA_052387335.1 Panacagrimonas sp.
GCGGGGGGGCGCCCGGCTCGCTTGCAAACCCCACGCTTCGCCGGCCGCGCCTGGCCTGGCGGGATTTGGTCCTCGCAACGCAGCCACAATACATATGTCAACAGACCCTAGACCGCCGTCATCGTCGTGTCGGGGTCCGCTGCGTGTTCATTCACTGGTTTCGTCGCCTCAGCTTTCCGCTCAAGACGCGCTGGCTCGCTGCCGCCCTGCGTCGCATCCAGCGCCATGGCGCACCGAGCGGGTGGGATGTGTTCCTGCTGGCCCTGGCCTGGGGCAATCTGGGTTATGCCGCGGGATTTTCCTACCTGCGCCATGTCGGCGAACGCGCGGCGCGCAACACGGGGCCGATACTCGAATGCGGTTCCGGCGCCACCACCTTGCTGATCGCAGCACTCACCGCCAAACGCGGCGTCGAGTTCTGGGTGCTTGAACACAATCGCCTGTGGTTCGACTACCTCGGCCGCGTATTGAACGCTCTGGGTTTCACCCATGTGCATCTGATCTATGCGCCGCTACGCGATTACGGCGACTATCGCTGGTACGACGCGCAGGATCAGGTGCTGCCTTCGGACATCGGCCTGGTGATCTGCGACGGACCACCGGGCAGCACGCCGGGCGGTCGCTACGGTCTGATACCGGTAATGGGGACGCGCTTAGCGGCTGACTGCATGGTGTTGCTCGACGACACTCATCGTGCCGGCGAGCGCCAGATCATCGAATTGTGGCGACGGTATCGACCGCTGCGCGTTCTACCCAGCGGTCGTTCTCACTCGGAGTTGGCCTTGCGCTGATCCCAGGCACACTATTTCTTCTGCCGCTTGGCCAGCCCCGCCACAATCATCTGATACCCCGTCGGCAGCAGGCGCTGCATGGCGTCGATGACATAGGCGTCGGCGCCGATCAGCACGCGGCGCGAATCGTTTTCCACGCCCTTGAGAATCACCTTGGCTGCCGTGTTGGCGGTGGTGCGAAACATCTTCTCGAAATTTTTCTTGCTGACTTCCTGACTCTGGCCGGTGATCTCGGAAGCGCTGCTGTCGTAGCGCGCGGCCGCGGCGATATTGGTCTTGATGCCGCCGGGGTGAACGCTGGTGGCGCTGACCGGCGCGTTCTGGATTTCCAGTTCCTGGCGCAGGGCTTCGGTAAAGCCGCGCACCGCAAACTTGGTCGCGTTGTAGGTGCCCTGCGTCGGCACGCCAATGATGCCGAACACGCTGGAGACATTGATCACGTGCCCCTCACCGGAGGCGCGCAGATGCGGCAGGAAGGCCTTGGTGCCGTAGACCACGCCCCAGAAGTTGATGCCCACGATCCATTCAAAATCTTCATAGCTGGCGGCCTCGATGGTCGAGCCGTGCGCGACGCCGGCATTGTTGAAAATCAGGTTGACCTTGCCGTGATCGGCGACGACGGTGTCGGCCCAGGCGTGGACCGCCGCGCGATTGGACACGTCGAGTTTCTGCGAGGTGATCTCCACACGACCCGCGGCCTGTGCCAGCGCCACAGTCTGGGCCAGGCCTGCTTCGTTGACGTCGCTGATCGCGATATTGCAGCCACGGCCTGCGAGTTCGATGGCCAATTCGCGGCCCATGCCCGAGGCCGCTCCCGTTATGGCGGCGACCTTGTCCTTGAACGATATCATCTGCGTGCTCCGGGTGATGCGGGGTAAGGGTCTGTTGAAATATGAATGGTCGCTGCGGCGGAGGTCCGTCCGGCGCAGTGGGAGTGCCCTTGTGGCACTCCCGCCGCACCTACCGTTGCGCAGCGCAAGGAAGGAGCGACGAGGTGTACTTGAAGTACATGAGGAGCGACTGACGCAGCGATGCGCAAAAGCGGCCCCGCCCCTTCGGGTTGCGGCCAAAATCCCGCCATGCGGCGTTGCGCCCGGC
>JBQTJH010000154.1:0-6929 GCA_052387335.1 Panacagrimonas sp.
GTTGCGCCCGGCTCGCTTGGAATCACCAAGCTTCGCCGGCCGCGCCTTGCCTGGCGGGATTTTGGACTCGCAACGCAGCGACTATTCATATGTCAACAGACCCTAGTCCGGGCGTATCTGGAACCGCGACCGCGCCGACGCAGAGGCGAGCCCGGCTTGCTATCTCCCGCTTAGGCGGCCTGACGCGGTTTTGGAGCCGGGGCCTGACGCAAAAAAAGGCGGCCCTGGGGCCGCCTTCTGAACCTCTCCTCCCTCCGTAGCCCGGCCTGACTGCGCAGGCTTCAAGCAATGGCTTTCCGCCCCCAGCTCTTTTTGTCACCGGCGGATGGTAGCCGTTTTGCTGACCATGGTTAACAGGCCCTAAGTCGACACCATCCGACTGGCTGTCATTACAGGGAAAGGTGCCGAAACAGGCGTTCCGGGACGTTGCGGATGATCTGCATGATTCCCCACCAGAACCAGGGCGTGTAGACCACCGGCGAGCCCCGGTCCATGCCGCGCACGATGGCCTTGGCGACCTGTTCCGGCCTGGCCCACAGCGGCCCCTTCTTGAACGCCGCGGTCATCGGCGTATCGACGAAGCCCGGCTTGATATTCACCACGGCCACACCCTGCTTGGCCAGGCGCTGGCCGAGTCCGCTAACGAAGGCGCTCAACGCCGCCTTGGCCGCGCCATAGACATAGTTGGATTGGCGACCACGGTCGCCCGCCACTGAAGAGATCACCGCCAATGTGCCGCTGCGCTGCGCTTCAAAGCGCTGGGCCAGATACGTGCATAGCGAGATCTGGCTCAGGGCGTTGGTCTGAAATTCGGCAAGCGTCAACGGCGCCGACTGTTCGCAGGCCTGCTGATCCGGCAGGCTGCCGTGCGCGATCAAGGCCATGTCCAGTCCATTGAGGCTCAGCGCCGCGTGCTGCAGCAAGGCAGCGTGTGCGTCTAGCGCATTGGCGTCCTGCACGCTGACCTCGACCTGCCCGGCGCCGCGCACACGCAGATCGGCTGCAATGGCGTTGAGAGCGTCGGCGCGTCGCCCGACCAAGTACAGCGCGTCACCACGCGCCGCAAACAGGCGCGCGCAGGCTTCCGCGATGGCCGAAGTGGCGCCGATGATCAGGATTTTCTTCATGGACCTTGAGTAACGCGACGCCAGAACGAGGACGAGAACTGCGGATCGACATACGCGCGCAGTTCCTGCCAGCGCGGGAAATACTGTTGAAACGCCGACGATGACATGCGTGCGTCCTTGGCGGGATAGACCGCGCCCTGGGCGGCACGCGTGATGTCGTCGAGTCGCTCCAGCAGCGCGAGCGTGGCCGCGCCGCGATTGGGAAAATCCAGCGCCAGGGTCGTGCCGGCGCGCGGAAACGACAGCCAGCCGGGTGAGGGCAGATCACCAAACATCTTGAGCACCGCCAGGAAGGACCCCGAGCCGGACGCCGCAATCAGCGTCAGCATGTCCTTGAGCGCCGGTTCTGCCGCCGCCTGCGGAATCACGCACTGGTACTGATAAAACCCCCGCGGTCCATACGCCCGATTCCACTGACCGATGCCGTCCAGCGGATAGAAATAGGGTCGGTAGTGCCAGACCGCATGTTCCTGCGCCGCGGAGGGGCGATGGAAGTACAACGCGTTGAACGCGGACAAGCTGGCCCGGTTGATCAGCGAAATCGGCGGCGTGAACGGCATGTGTATGCGCGACTCGGCGGGCGCGCGCCCGCTGCGCTCGGTGTGATTCGCGCGGATGAACACGCCGCGGCCTTGCTGCGCGCCACGCGCGGCACAGTCCAGCCAGGCCACGGTGTACTCGTGTGTCGAGTCCGAGGCCCGCGACAGAGCGAAGAACTCGGACAGCGTTCCAAAACGCAGACTATCGCCCTGCAGGAACGCGCCCGGCACCGGACGCAGTTGCAGGCGCAGTCGCCGAATCAATCCAGTGAGGCCCAGACCGCCGATGCTGGCGCCGAACCAGTCGGCGTTCTCATCGGTGCTGCACCAGCGCGGGCTGCCGTCGGAGCGCAGCAGTTCAAAGCCCAGCACATGCCGGCCGAAGCAGCCTTCGCGATGATGATTCTTGCCGTGCACGTCGTTGGCGATGGCGCCGCCCAAGCTGATGTGACGGGTTCCAGGTGTGACCGGCACAAACCAGCCCTGCGGTAGTGCAAATGCAATCAGCTCGCGCAGACTGAGTCCGGCCTCGCATTCGATCACGCCGGTGTTGCGATCAAACGCGATCAGCCGATCCAGGCGCCGCGTTTCCAGCAGCACGCCCTGATCGTTCTGACAGGAGTCGCCATAGCTGCGGCCCTGACCCCAGGGTAGATAGCGTCGCGCCGGATCGAAGTGCGGTATCTCGAAACGATCACGCAGCGCCACGCGATCATGCGCGTGGCGCGGCCAGCGGCCCCAGGAACTCGGCGAATGGTCCACGTCAGAGCGCGAGCAACACGCCAAGCGCCATCAGCGCAGCCAGGATCAGGCTGGTGCGATCCTTGAGCGCGAATACGATGGGGTCGTCGTGCATCTGACCGCGCGCGGTGTACAGCCAGATGCGGCTGATCCAGAACAGCATGATTGGGCACAGCAGCCACAAGGCCTCGGGCTGACGGTAGAGATCGGCCGAGGCGGCGCTGTTGACGTACAGCGCCATCACCACCACCGCGCTGTAACCGGACGCGGTACCCAGGCTTTGCAGTAGGGACAGATCCTCCGCACCGTAGCCACGACCGTGTGCCGCGGACTTGCCGGCCTGACGCGCGTCTTCAAGTTCAGCAAAGCGCTTGACGATGCCCAGGCTCAGGAACAGAAACACTGAGAAACCGAGCAACCAGAACGAAGGCCAGATCAGACAGGCGGCACTGCCGGCGATGATGCGCAGGGTGTACAGACCGGCGAGCACCATGACGTCAATCAGTGCGATGCGCTTGAGCCGTAGCGAATAGGCCCAGGTCACGGCGTAGTACGTGGCCAGCGTCAGCGCGAAATACACGTTGATGCTCAGCGCGAGCGCGGCCGACAGACTCAGCAGCAACAGACCCACCAGCACGCCATCACGTGCCTGCAGCTCGCCGGAGGCAAAAGGGCGCGTGTGCTTGCGTGGATGGCGCCGATCCGACGCAAGGTCCAGCAGGTCGTTGAACAGATACACGCTGGACGCGCACAGGCCAAAGGCGATGAAGGCCAGCATCGCCTGCATCATCACGCCGGAATCGGTGAACTGATGCGCCAGCATTGGCGGCACGAAAATCAGCAGATTTTTCACCCATTGATGCAAGCGCATGGCACGCAGCCAGATCCTCAGTCTGCCGTGGTTCGGTGCAAACACACGCTCGACTGCGGTGACGGCTTCGGTCTGCGCCACCAGATCAGGGCCGCCGACGACAATCGCCTTGCGCGCCGAGCGCCACACCGCGAGGTCGGCCTGTGCATTGCCAACGTAGTCGTAGCCCTTGTCACCGAAGCGGGCGACCAGCGCCAGGCGCTTGCGCTCACCAGACAGATTGTTGCTGCCGTCGCTGGCCACGCATTCGTCGAACAGCAGATCGAGCTGCGCATTGACGGCGTTTGCCGTTGCCCTGTCCGAGGCCGTGGCCAGCACCAGCGGACGGCCGCTTGTTTTTTCCGCGCGTAACCAGTGCAGCAAGGCCTGGTTGAACGGCAGAACGGCGGTGTCCACCGGCGCACGCTGCGCCACCTCGCGCTTGAGCGCAGCCTTGCCTGATCGCAGCCAGCGCGGAATCTGCAGCAGCGACGCCGGCTCGTTGCGCGCCAGGCCCACCAGGCTTTCGTACAAGGTATCGACCGGCGTCAGGCTGCCGTCCAGATCCACGCACAGCGGTACTTTGGTCTGGCTCATGGCTGCGCCGCGGGCTGACGCAAGGGCGAGAGTTCCAGCAACACCGTTGCGATCAGCCCGATCAGCACGGCAAACCACAGCGTTGCTAATCGACATAGCAGGGTCGCGACCACCGCCAGCGCCAGCGGCGCGCCCATCGCCGTGAGCAGCGCGGTCATTACCACTTCCATGCCACCGATACCGCCGGGCATGAAGAAGGTGGCCGCACCCGCCAGTCCGGCAATCGCATAAACGCTGGTCGCGGTCATCGGCGGCACGTCCAGCGCCAGCCCTGCGCAGATCAAGTGAAAGCCAATACCCTCCACGCCCCAGGCGATGAGACCAATCATCAAACCCGGCAGCAGCAGAGTAGGGCGCAGCATCTGCTTCGAACTGCGCAGCAGATTCGCGAGTAGCGCGGCGAGTTTGCTGAGCTGGGTCTGGTGCGAGGCGGCGAGTCGATCCAGCATCCGCGGCAACGCCGGATGCCCGCTCAACAGCAGCAAGGCGAGGCCCAGCACCAGCACACCCAGCAGAAGCCCGCGATACTGCGGCTGCTGAAACGCAATCAGACTCGCGAGCAAGGCGTACGCCAGCACATCCAACAGCCGCTCCACGAACAAGGCGGCAAAACTGTCGGCATAGCGCACGCCCTGTTCATGCAAATACACGCTGCGCATCGCCTCCCCGGCCTTGGCCGGGCTTACCGTGAACAGAAAGCCGCCCAGGTACACCAGCCCATGACGCAGCCAGGGCAGGGCATAACCTTGGTCGCGCAGATACCAGTGCCAGCGAGCGAACCGCAGCAGGTAATTGAGCATGGACAGCCCCAGGATCAGCGCAACGCCACCAAAACCGAGCTGTTTCATGGCGCGCTCGATCGCCGCGTAATCGGTTATGACCGCCAACGTCAGATAGGCCACCATGCCCAAGCCAGCCAGTGCCACCAGCACGCGCTTACGCTGCGATCCCGTATTGATGACGTGCTGGCTCAAACCTGTTCCCGAAGCAATCTGAAGTCCCATGGCGATTGTGACGGACTTTGCAGGGCGACAAGAAATTTATTGCTCATCAGCGGCGATAGCTGCGACGATAGCTGCGGCGATGGGCACCGCTTGTCGCGGGACTGGTTGAAGCGTTTAATCCAACCCACGTGCGACGCCTCCGTACAGAGACTGAAATGCTTCGAGCACATTTGCAGCTGGACCCGATCCAACAGACGAGGCGCCGGCCTCATGGCCGTGTTTGGGTTCATGCTGAACCTCAACAGGTTGGCGGGGTGCTGACGAAACAAGGCACTGCGTGTTCGGTTTCCGGAATACACGAACTTGCAGCCGGATTAGGCTGCCGGCCGTGTTCCATCTAATTGGCGTTAGCCATTCAAGAAACAGCGCATGTTCATCCCCAGAAAAACCGAGAGCCGTCCCAGTTGGTCAGACCCAGACGGCATCAAGGTCTACACCATTTCGGCGCAAAACCAGCCGGTCAATCAGGTTCCGTATTTCGCGCAACTGGCAACAGTAAAAAAGCAAAAAGCGGTTGCGTGGTCTTCTACACCTGCCTTCACAATTTTCCACGACGGCGCAGGTATGGCTTATCTCATTCTGGCGTGGTGGGGTAACGACAACGAGCTATTTACATCGGTGTCGGTTCAAACTGCATCGGGCTGGGTTGAAGACCCAACAAAATATTCGTTCTGCGTTTACGACCTTGAGGTCATTTGGCAAGAGCGCAACTACTTCATAGAGTTCGTTTACTGTGCCCAGCCAAACCTTCAGAGCTATCGTGCAAAAAGGTTCGGTCATGGCTAACAAGGCGCTGCACCCGACCCCCACGCCTCCGCTTCGCTGCGGCGCGGGGTCGGGTGAGCTTGGGCGTTAGAGCACAAATGCAACTTGTCCACTTTCCACCTCCAGTCGTAATTTTCGGCGTTCCTGCCGCGCCTTGGCGTCGTGCCGGTTGTGGCATCGCTGGCAGAGCGCCGCTAGGTTCATCAGGCTGCAAGCCTCCGGCCGGTCATCCCACACATGTGCCGTCGTCAGCACCACTTTCGACCCGGTCACAGGGTGCGGCTCGTAATTCACAGCGCCGCACCACTCGCACTTGTTACGTGCCCGCATCAGCACAAACCGCCTGCGCAGCTTCCAGTCTTTCGGGTAGCGCGCTTTGTTCTCGGGGCGTATCGGCATGGCAGGCTCTAACTAGCGCTTCAACCGGACGGCTTCGCCGCCGGTTAAGCTGGCGTTGGGCGGCATGTCAGCATGGTTCGCCGCAATCGTTGCCCGCGCCTTCCAGGCTGAAAACGGCGTGTTCGCTCTGCCCGGCATTCGAGCAAAGATCTTGAATAGCGCTTTCTCCGCGCGCACCTCTTCAATCGTCAGTTTTCTTGCCGCGCCCCATGCAACGGGTTCGCATGCGGACACAATGGCATTCGCCCATTCATTCACTTTGTGGGCTGGCGCTGGGCCTCGCGTCTCTGCCCATTCGCGCATCAGCCGTGCAAGCTGTCGTAGTTCCTTCATGTCTCGGCTCCGTCGCGCCCAACAAGCTGTTCCAGCCGACCGGCTACGCTTCGCTTCGCCGTCGGCTGAACGCAGGCGTTAGCACTCAAAGGAGAAGTCATGAAGTTCCGTATCATGTTTCTAAGCCTTGCCATCTCTGCATCTGCGCTCGCAGCCGAAAAGACCCTGAGCGTTCCTTCCGACTCAAAGGCGCAGTTCTTCGTCTTGGAGAAAGGCGGCAAGGGTGCAGAGCGCACCATTGTCACAAAGCGTGTAGGCCCAAGCGGCACCAGTTACTCCAAACGCCTTTACAACTGCACAGACGGCACCGTGAAGTATCTCGGCACTGGTGACAGCCTCGCTGAAATGGCGTCATCAAAAGCCGACCCAAACATGGGGCCAATCGTTCAAGGCTCCATCGCGTATTACGTCGGCGTGGAAGCGTGCAAGTAGCAGCGCTGTTGAGTGCTAACCAGGCACTCCAGCCGACCGCTCCGCCTCCGCTTCGCTGCGGCTCCGCGGCGGGGGAGGTTGGGCGTTGAGGCGGTAGAAAAAACATTCTTTTGCCCAGATATAGCAGCGTCTTTCGCAACGA
>JBQTJH010000155.1:0-10924 GCA_052387335.1 Panacagrimonas sp.
TGATATCGCTGGTTCTGCGCAGCTTGGACCTGGCCTGGTGCAGCACTTGGGTCTGGGGTACGCACTGGGCCTGGCATCTTCTGAATGCCGCAGTGCTGGGCCTGGCAACGTTTGGTTTGGCGCTGAGAATGCGAGAACTCCAGCGAGGCTCAGAAACTTGAGCCGGGCCGCACGGCAAACGCTCAGACGGCGTGGCGAACAATCCCGACAAAGCCACGCAACTGATCCAGGGTCAGATAGCCGCCGTCAACCGGTCCACGTGCGCTGCACAGCGGATGATCAGGCTCCCCGCAACCGTCTAGCACCGCCATCGCGCTGCTGAAATCTTCGTTTTCTGTATTGGCATTGGTGGTGACGATGGTCGGCACTCCGGCGGCGACGGCCGCACGAAGACCCATCGCCGAATCCTCCAGAGCCACGCATTCGTTGGCATCGCGACCCAGCTTGGCCAGCGCGAGCAGGTAGGCATCAGGCGCCGGCTTCTTGTGCTCCACGTCTTCGCCACAGACGATCAGGTCGATGCGGGTCGCCAGATCCTCGCCCAGACCATAGCGCAGCACCGGTTTCAGGCTGGCACGGCTGGCATTGCTAACCAGCGCCACTTGCAAACCTGCCGAGTCAGCCTCGCGAATCAGACGCGCCACACCCGGCCGCAAGGGCACTTGCCCCTTGCGCAGATAGCGCTGGAAGTAACGCGACTTGAGTTGATGGACCTCGTCGACCCAGCGCTGCGGATCTCGCTCGAACGCACCTGCATGCTCGCCGAGATCAGGCTGATACTGGGTGATGTAATGCGCCAGGCGTTCTTTCCCGCCCGGCTGCTCCAGCAGCTTGCGATAGAGACGCGGTCCCCAACGGAAATTCAAGCCGAGCTTGCGAAACGCGCGGTTATACGCAGGGCGATGACCGTGTCGTTCGGTGTCGGCGACGGTACCATCCACGTCCAGTAGCAAGGCACGCAAACTCATGCTACGCCCCGCTTTGAAACGGATGCCGGATGACTTCGGATGGTGAACTGGCAGGCATTGGACGCGAGCTGATTTAGGCCGTCACAGTGTAGCGCATTTGTCCAGCAATCAAAGAGTTCGATCAGCTATTTAAAGTGTCATCCGACACCGTTCATCGCAATAGCCCCAGATCTCATGGCTTCCTATGTCGGCCGTTTCGCCCCGACCCCCTCGGGTCCGCTGCATTTTGGATCCCTGCTTACCGCTGTGGGCAGCTTTTTGTCTGCGCGCGCCGCAGGGGGGCTGTGGCGACTACGCCTTGATGACCTCGACACACCGCGCATCCAGTTAGGCGCCGAGGCACAGATCTGCCAGCAGCTGCGTACCTACGGCCTACGCTGGGACGGCGACATATGGCGGCAGTCCGAACATCTTGAGGACTACGAGCGGGCCGTAATCCAGCTGCGCCAAAGCCAACGCATTTACGCCTGCTGCTGCACTCGCGCCGAATTGCTGCAGGATGCACGCAATGGAGACGAGACGATCTACACCGGTCGTTGTCGCCATCGGAATCTCGACGAGCGCGGAGCGGCGCTGCGTTTGCAAGTGACGGCGGATGCCGAAACCCAGGTCGGCGATTTCGTCGTCAGGCGCAAGGACGGTCAGTACGCCTATCAGCTCGCCTGCGCGGTGGATGAGGGTTTGATGGGGATCACCGACGTGGTGCGAGGATCCGATCTAACCCCCTCGACTCAGCGTCAGATGTTGATTCTGCAAGCCCTGAAATTAGACGCTCCCCATTACCGACATCTGCCGCTCGTCGTCGACAACAATGGACAGAAACTCAGCAAGCAGAGTCGCGCAGAGCCGCTGGACGGGAAAGACGTCATCAAGGATCTATGCTGCGCCTTGCAGCTCCTCGGCCAGGTCTTGCCTCGCGACGCTGATCGAACCTCGCCTGACACCATTCTTGCGGCCGCTGCCGCGAACTGGTCGGTCAGAGACATCCCCTCTGGGCCGGTGAGGTTGTCGTAAGCCTTTGTTGCAGGCTGCTGAGTCTGGCATTCTTGGCGCACTGCAACATGGCACTGAGCATGAGCGACCTGCGCGTAATCAAGAAATATCCCAACCGTCGCCTATATGACACGGAGATCAGCCGCTACATCACGCTGGAGGAAGTTCGCCAGCTGGTGTTGCAGAACGTCCGGTTCAAGGTCGAAGACAAGCGTACGCACGAGGACATCACGCGCGGGATACTGCTGCAGGTCATCGCCGAGCAGGAAGAAGGCGGGGATCCGATTTTTACGACGGAGCTGCTGACCTTCATCATCCGTTTCTACGGCGATCCGATGCAGCCCAGTATCAGCCGGTACTTAGAACTGTCGCTGCAACTCTTCATGCAGCAGCAAAGCAATTTCACCGAGCAGCTTCGCCAGAAGCTGGGGCAGGCCCAACAGCCTTTGCACGCTCTCAAGGACATGGCCGAGCGCCAAGTGCCTATCTGGCGGCTGGTCCGAAAAGAATTTCTGCGAAATCTGTCGCGATCCAAGCTAAGCAATAAGCTGGCGCGGGTAGAGGGCGACGAGTAAGGCTTAGGTACCGGACTCGCCAGCAGCATTTAGACGTTTCTGAGAAAACTCAAGAAAGCCAGATAAATCACTGGTTTTGTAGGCATCTTGCACGATTAAGAATATTGACAGGATACGTTGCCAAATCTATCCTGCACCGCAACATTGATCATTCAGAAAAAGAGCGCTCAAAGCGCTCTTGAATGAAACTCAACTTCTCCTCCAGAAAGGCTTTGCGCCTTTCTCGCACCTAACCCCCGTGAACCGGGGGTTCTTTTTTGCGGAGCGAATAGTCGTAGCTATTCAGACTTGCCGCTGCTTATTCAAAAATGGTGCGTGAATCAGTTCACATAAGCAAGCGATTCACGCACCTATCTGGACTTACTCGACGTCGACCGCCTTCATCGACAGACGGATACGACCCTGCTTGTCCACTTCCAGAACCTTCACGCGCACGTTCTGGCCCTCTTTTACGACGTCTTCCACCTTCTCCACTCGCTTGTCAGCGAGCTGCGAGATGTGCACCAAGCCATCCTTGCCCGGAGAGATCGTCACGAACGCACCGAAGTCCATTAGCTTGGCGACCTTGCCTTCGTAAATCGCACCGACTTCGACGTCACGCGTCAGCATGTGGATACGGTCAATAGCGGCCTGTGCCTGCGACTGGTCGACTGCCGCGATCTTGATGGTGCCGTCGTCGTCAATGTCGATCGAACAGCCGGTTTCTTCGGTAATTGATCGGATGGTCACGCCACCCTTGCCGATGACTTCCCGAATCTTGTCCGGGTGAATCTTGATGGTGGTGATACGCGGCGCCCAGGGCGACATTTCGGAACGCGCGGCAGGCAACACTTGATCCATCTGATCCAAGATATGCAGCCGCGCCGCCTTGGCCTGTGCCAGTGCCTGCTTCATGATCTCGCCGTTGACGCCGGTGATCTTGATATCCATCTGCAGCGCGGTTACGCCCTCGCGCGAACCGGCAACCTTGAAGTCCATGTCCCCAAGATGATCCTCGTCACCGAGGATGTCGGTCAGCACCGCGAACTTGGTGCCTTCGAGAATCAGGCCCATGGCCACACCGGCGACCGGCGCCTTGAGCGGCACGCCGGCGTCCATCATCGCAAGGCAGGAACTGCAGACCGAGGCCATGGATGACGAACCGTTCGACTCGGTGGTCTCCGCAACCACGCGCACGACGTAAGGGAATTCCTTGTCCAGATCCGGCATCACACCGGCCAGCCCGCGCTTGGCCAGGCGACCGTGACCGATCTCACGACGCTTGGGCGCGTTGAGGCGGCCGGTTTCGCCAACGCTGTACGGAGGGAAGTTGTAGTTGAGCATGAAAGGTTCACGCCACTCGCCTTCCATGGCGTCGATCAGCTGCGCGTCCTTGCCGGTACCGAGGGTCACGACCGCGAGAACCTGCGTCTCACCACGGGTAAAGATGGCGGAGCCATGCGTACGCGGCAGCACGCCGGCAGAGATGCTGATCTGACGAACCGTGCGGGTATCGCGACCGTCGATACGTGGGTGGCCGTCGATGATGCGATTCCGCACGACCGTGGCTTCCAGATCATGGAAGGCACCCTTGAGCTTGTCGGCCGGGAACCTAGGCGCATCCCCAGATCCAAGATCAGCGATCAGCTTGGCGCGAACCGCATCGACCGCGTCGTGACGCGCCTGCTTGTCCGCAACGCCGTAAGCGGCCGTGACATCGCCACGGTAGGCGGCGACCGCTTCAGCCAGGCCGGCAGACGAGGCCGGAGCCTTCCAGTCCCATTTCGGCTTGCCCGCAACCGCTGCCAGTTCATTGATGGCCTTGATCGCCACCTGCATCTGTTCGTGTCCGAACAATACGGCACCGAGCATGACCTCTTCGGACAGCTGCTTGGCCTCAGACTCCACCATCATCACTGCGTCACGGGTACCTGCAACCACCAGTTCAAGCTGTGAACTAGCGCGCTGCTTGACCGTCGGGTTGAGCAGGTACTCGCCGTCGACAAAGCCGACCTTGGCGGCGCCGATGGGGCCGTCGAAAGGAATCCCCGACAGTGACAACGCTGCGGACGCACCAAGCATGGCCGGGATGTCAGAGTCGACCTCCGGATTCAGCGACAACACCGTCGCCACGATCTGCACTTCGTTGAGGAACCCTTCCGGAAACAAGGGTCGCAGCGGACGATCGATCAAGCGCGAGGTCAGGGTTTCACGCTCGCTTGGGCGTCCTTCACGCTTGAAGAACCCCCCGGGGATACGACCGCCGGCGTAGGCCCGCTCCATGTAATCCACGGTCAGCGGGAAGAACGACTGGTCGGGCTTGGCTTCACGCTTGCCCACCACGGTTACGAGCAGGACGGTGTCATCCATTCGAACGATGACCGACGCGGTCGCCTGACGAGCGATGTGGCCAGTTTCGATGGTGACAGCATGGGGTCCGTACTGAAACGACTTGGTAACCGGCGCGGCGGGCAGAGCAGGAATAGCCATAGATCAAAGACTCGCAGGAGGCGAAAGGAATTGGACCGACAAAACGAAAAAAGCGCCGCTATTTAGCGGCGCAGTCCGAGTTGGGCGATCAGCTTGGTGTAACGCGCCTCGTCCTTGCGCTTGAGATAGTCCAGCAACTGGCGACGCTGGTTCACCATTTTCAGCAGACCACGACGGGAATGGTGATCCTTGGCATGCTTCTCGAAGTGGCCTCCGAGATCTGAAATCCGGGCCGAAAGCAGCGCCACCTGAACCTCGGGCGAACCCGTATCGCTCTTGCCACGGGCATGCTGCTCAACCACACCCTTCTTCTGTTCTACCGAAAGAGTCATCTCAAACGCTCCAAAACTTCTGATTGATTACTGTACAAAGCTCGTCATTCTAGCGGCCGTGGGCTGCACCCTCAAGCCAAAATTTCACCGCCGAGCCATCTCGCCGGGCTCAGCCGCCCGGCTCTATCCAACTTTGCGATGGCTCGCAGCAGCCCTCCGGCGTCCAGCACAGCGACCTCGCCAGGGGCAGTCGTCTTTGCGACATCAGTCACCTGCACGGCTTGTCCCCGGGCAAGTCGCACCAAATCAGCCTGCTCCAAGTAGATCTCTGGCCATCCGGCCAGGCCGCAGCGCATGGGCAGTAGGCAAGCGTCCAACGTGCCGAGCCCCGCCGCCGCGAGCGCTTCAAGCTCGGCCCAGGCCCACATTCGCTGTCGGCCGAAAGGGTGGACCTCAAGACGCCGCAGACCGCTCAGGTGCGCGCACTGCCCCACCGCAGCTGCCAGATCTTCGGCCAGCGTACGGATATAGGTGCCCTTGGAGCAGGCGACCTCGATGCTCAATTCGCCGGCCTCAAGCGCCAGCAGCTTGAGCTCATGAATTCGAATGTGACGAGCGGGTCTTTCGATCTCCTCACCGGCTCGCGCCAACTCGTACAGGCGGCGGCCTTGGTGCTTGAGCGCGGAATACATCGGCGGGATTTGCCGGATGTCGCCGACGAACCGAGGCACCACGGCATGCAGGTCCACCAGCGAAACGAGCCCCGGTTCAGACTGCGCGATCACCGCACCTTCCGCATCGCCCGTCGTGGTTTTCTGGCCAAGGCGAATATGGGCCACATAGCGCTTGTCCGAATCCAGCAGCAGCCCGCTCAGCTTGGTGGCCTCGCCAAAGCAGATTGGCAGCATACCGCTGGCAAGCGGGTCGAGGCTGCCCGTGTGTCCGGCCTTGTCCGCGTTGAACAGTCTGCGAACTTCTTGTAGCGCCTGGTTCGAACTCAGCCCAATCGGCTTGTCCAGTAGCAGGATGCCATTCAGTCGCCGGCGCGGGACACGAGTCGCTGAGATGCGTCAGCCCTCTCCGCGCTCGCGCGCGTGACTGCGGTCCGAGCCTATGGCCTGATTGATCAGCAGGCTCAATCGATCCGCCTGCCGAAGCTGTGCATCGGCTCTGAAGTGCAACTGCGGCGTGTAGCGCAGGCGCAACCGCCGCCCCACAGCCCTGCGCAGAAGCGGCGCCGCCCGACCGAGGGCGCTGACCGCTTCGGCAAGCGCCTCATCAGTTTTCAGACAGCTCACCAGGATCGTGGCATTACGCAGATCCGGCGATACGTCGACCTGAGTGATCGACACTCCACTCAGACGGGGGTCGGTCAACTCGGCCGCAATCAACTCCGCCAGCTCCTTGTGGAGCTGCGTATTGATTCTCAGCTTGCGTGGATAATCCCTCACGGCCTAGCGCGATCAGGCTTCGACCTTGACCGTGCGCTTGACCTCGATGCGATCGAAACATTCGATCTGATCACCGGGTTTGACATCGTTGTAGTTCATCACGCCGATACCGCATTCGGTGCCGGATTCAACTTTCTGCACATCGTCCTTGTGGCGACGCAGTGATTCAAGGACGCCTTCGTAGATCACGGTCTGATTGCGCAACACACGAATCGGCAGGTTCTTCTGCACCGTGCCATCCGTCACCAAGCAGCCCGCAATGGCGCCGAACTTCGAACTGCGGAACACGTCACGCACCTGGGCGATACCAACGATCTGTTCCCGCATCTCGGTGCCCAGCAAGCCAGCGATGGCCGCTGTCACGTCATCGATGACCTGATAGATCACCGAGTAGTAGCGCACATCAATGCCGCTGTCCTGGATGCGCTTGCGCGCCACGCTGTCGGCACGCACGTTGAAACCGATGATGATCGCCTTGGAGGCGAGTGCAAGATCCACATCAGACTCGCTGATACCGCCGATAGTGGCGGCCAGTACGTTCACACGCACCTCGGCGCTCGGCAGTTTGCGCAGCGCCTCGGCCAAGGCCTCGGCAGAACCCTGCACGTCGGTCTTGATCATCAAGTTGAGCTGCTTGATGTCGCCTTCGTTCTCGCCCATGCGCGCAAAGATCTGGTCCATGCGTACGGTCTGCGACTGCGCCATCTTCTGTTCGCGCTGCTTGGTTTCACGCAGGATCGCGAGCTCGCGAGCCTTGCGCTCGTCAGCAACTACCACGATGTCATCGCCTGCGTCGGGTACGCCAGACAAACCGAGCACCTGGACTGGTATGGATGGACCGGCTTCCTTCACCGGCTTGCCTGCCTCATCGAACATGGCACGCACGCGACCGAAATGCGGGCCGGTAAGAATCACGTCGCCTTGACGCAGGGTGCCAGCGCGTACCAATACGGTCGCGACCGGACCGCGACCCTTTTCCAGCGAAGACTCCACCACCTGGCCGCGCGCCGGCACGTCGACCGGAGCCTGAAGCTCCAGCACTTCGGCTTGCAGCAGGATCGCGTCCAGCAATTCATCTACGCCTTTGCCGGTGACTGAGGAGATGCCGACCACCTGGATATCGCCGCCGAAATCTTCCGCCACGACCTCTTCCTTCAACAGATCATTCTTGACCTTGGTCAGATCCGCACCGTGCTTGTCCATCTTGGTCACGGCCACCACCATCGGAGCGTTAGCCGCACGCGCGTGCTGAATCGCTTCGCGTGTCTGTGGCATCACGCTGTCGTCACCGGCGACGATGAGGATGACGATATCGGTGACCTGGGCGCCACGCGCACGCATGCGCGTAAACGCGGCATGGCCCGGCGTATCCAGAAACGTCACCACGCCCTTGTCCGTCTTCACGTGATAGGCGCCAATGTGCTGCGTAATACCGCCTGCCTCACCGGCCGCGACACGCGTCTTCCGAATGTAATCCAGCAGGGACGTTTTGCCGTGATCGACGTGGCCCATGATGGTCACCACTGGCGGTCGCGTGACCTGAGGCACGTTCTTCTTTTCACCTTCGACGGCCTGAATCAGGCCCTCTTCGAACGCGGTGTCCTTGACCGGTCGCGCCTTGTGGCCCATCTCCTCGACCATCAACACGGCCGTGTCCTGGTCCAGCATCTGGTTGATGGTGGCCATGACGCCCTGCTTGAACATGATCTTGATCAGTTCGGTGGCCTTGACCGCCATGCGATTGGCGAGATCAGCAACGGTGATGCCTTCGGGCACCTCAACCTCGCGCACCACCGGCGAAACCGGCTTTTCAAATTGATGAGCGTTGTCTACGCGTACTTGACCAGAAGGTTTTCGCTTCTTCGTGTCGCGCTTGCCGCCCTGACCCTCAGCAACATGCAACTCCTGACGGTGGTGCGTCTTATCACGTTCCCGATCAGGCTTGGCCTCAGTTGCGGGCACCGGACGCTTGGCGCCGACCGAGGGCGCAGGCGCAACAACCGGCGGCGGCGCGTTTCGAGCCAACTCGGAGCGACGAAGATTCTCTGCAGCGCGACTCCGCGAAGATTCCGCCTCCGTCTTCGCTCGGTATATCGGATCGCTCTTGAGCTTCTCTTCGTGTTCGCGTCGGGCGCGCTCAACACCTTCGGCACGCTCTCGAGCCGCAGCATCCTGCGCCTCTCGTTCGCGCTGCGCTGCTTCTTCCTTGAGACGCGCCGCCTCTAAGTCAGCAGCGGCCCTGGCTAGAACTTCGGCCTCCTCTGCAGCTTGATTCTCGGCAATGACGGTATCAGCAGGTGCGATGCTGATCTCCGAGATGATCTCCTCGGCAGGGATGGTATCGATCAGTGCTCCAGGCGAATCGGGCACGTCTGTTGACGGCGCAGGTGGAGCCAAGGGCTCGGCCTTGAACACGCGCTTCTTGCGAACTTCGACACTGACCGTCTTGGTCGGCAACCCACGTCCACCTCCGAGCTTGAGCTCCGAGGTCTCCTTGCGCTTGAGGGTAATGCGGCTGGGATTGACGGCTGCGGCGCTAGCAGTGCCGCTTATGGGCGCACGCGTTTTTTGTCGCAAATAATTAAGCAACGCCATCTTGTCGGATGACGACAGTTGCGAGCCGGCATCGTCAGCCGACACACCGGCTTCCTTGAGCTGCGCCAGTAGCTCGGCGACCGGTCGTTTGAGTTCTTCCGCAAAGGTCTGGACTGTAACCGTAGACATATTGGCTCGATCAGAGATGGTCAGGGGGTTCAGGCGTAGACCTTCTGCCGCGCGGCCATGATCAGCGCCTGAGCATCGTTCTCATCCATTTCAGTCAATTCCAACAACTCGTCAGTCGCCAAGTCCGCAAGGTTTTCGGCGGTGACGATGCCCGCATCCGCGAGCGCATAGGCAAGCTCTTCGGTCATGCCGTCCACACCGAGCAGATCTTCTGCCGGAGCAACCTCTGCAGCGCGCTCGGCCTTGGCGATAGCCTTGGTCAGCAGCACGTCCTGCGCGCGGCTGCGGAGCTCTTCGACGATGGCTTCATCAAACTCTTCAACATGAAGCAATTCTTCAACCGGCACGTAGGCCACTTCTTCCAGCGTCGTGAAACCCTCGTCCACTAGAACGCCTGCCACTTCGGCATCCACGTCCAATTCACGCATGAACAGTTCAAGAATGCCGCGATTCTCCTCGTCCTTCTTGGATTCAAGATCAGTGGTTGACATGACGTTCAGCACCCAACCGGTCAACTCCGATGCGAGTCGCACGTTCTGGCCAGCGCGGCCAATGGCCTGCGCCAATTTGTCTTCGGCAACACCAATCGACATCGCATGCGCCTCTTCGTCGATCACCACATTCTCAACCTCGGCCGGAGCCATGGCATTGATCACGAACTGCGCCGGGTTTTCATCCCAGGGCACGATATCCACGCGCTCACCCGCCAACTCGTTGGACACGCTCTGCACGCGTGAGCCGCGCATGCCAACGCAGGCGCCCACTGGATCGATGCGCTTGTCCTTGGCCTGCACCGCAATCTTGGCGCGCAAGCCTGGGTCCCGCGCCGCGCCCTTAAGCTCGATCAAACCTTGCGTGATCTCAGGCACCTCAAGCTTGAACAGTTCCAGCAAGAACATGGGCGCGTTACGCGACATGAACAGCTGCGGCCCGCGAACCTGCGGGCTGACCTCGTACAAATAGCCGCGGATGCGGTCGCCTGGCCGTGCTGGCTCACGCGGAATCAGATGCTCGCGCGGGATAATGGCTTCTGCGTTGCCGCCAAGGTCCACGATCACCGCACCACGTTCCAAGCGCTTGATCAGGCCCGTAAGCAATTCACCGACGCGATCCTTGTAGGCCTCTACGACCTGCGCGCGTTCGGCCTCCCGCACTTTCTGGACGATCACTTGTTTGGCGCGCTGCGCACCGATACGCCCAAAGTCGACCGACTCGATCCTGTGCTCGATGACCTCGCCCGGCTCAATCGAAGGATAATCTTTACGAGCGTAGGTCAGCTTGATCTGGCGCTCGGGGAATTCGAAATCCTCGCTGTCATCCTCAAGCACAGTCCAGCGCCGGAATGACTCGTACTCACCAGTCTCGCGATCAATCGCCACGCGGACGTCTGATTCATCGCCGTACTGCTCTTTTGTCGCCGAGGCCAGAGCCGCTTCCAGAGCGGCGAAGATCGTGTCCTTGTCCACGCCTTT
>JBQTJH010000156.1:0-5562 GCA_052387335.1 Panacagrimonas sp.
ACCGCCTCGAGCTTGAACTCGGCGCTATGTACTCTTCTGCTCTTCATCTTTCACCTCGAAACACATCATCACACTCAGTGGATGTGTCCGGGAAAAAGAGGGAAGCTCACGCGTCCCATGGGATGCCTCGACTCGTGCGAATGACGCAAACTTAGCAAACCCCTGTACTGATGTTTGCGATGTCCAACTTAGTGATACCGGCGCCTCTATGGCGGCGACTCATTGCAGCGGTGTATGACGGCCTGTTGCTGCTGGGATTGTGGATGGCCGGCGCGCTGCTAGACCTGCTGATCCGCGACCAACTGCTGGGCTTGCCGCGTCATTGGCTATGGCTGCAGGGCTTGTTCTTCGTGATCGGGCTCGGGTTTTTTGGCTGGTCGTGGACGCGTGGCGGCCAAACCCTGGGTATGCGCGTATGGCGTCTGCACGTGCGCCGACTGGATGGTGGCGTCTTGCGCTGGCCCATCGCGACCCTTCGCTACAGCACGATGCTGGCGACCTGGATGGCCGCAACGCTGCCGCTGCTGCTACTGATTCCGCGCTATGCAGCGCAACCCACGATGGTGACGATGGCGGTGGCCGCAGGCCTGATCGTGCTGGCATCAGCCGTCTTGATGCTGACCGAAAGCCGCCGACGCGCGCTGTGCGACTGGATTTCGGGCACTGAAGTCGTGGTGTTGCCGCCAAAAAACTAGGGCGCTTGGAGCGCGCCAACGCGCATCTCACGGCCAGCAGGACGTCGGCGCGACAGCCCCGACCGGCGTCACTTCAGCGCGAGGTGCTCAACCGCAGCACGGCGGCCAGCATGAGCAATGCCGTTGGCAATCCAGCGGATAGGGGCGCTGACCAGCCGTACAAGGCGCCGAGATTGGCCGATACCTCGTTGATCAAGTGGAAGCTCACGCCCACCAGCACGCCAATCAGCAAACGCTGCCCGGCTCCGCCGCCGCGCGTCGGGCCAAATACGAAAGGCACAGCGAACAAAACCATCGCCATGACCGTGATCGGTGCAATCAACTTGCGCCACAGCTCAAGGCGCTGCTCACTGGCATCGAGGCCGTTGGCATCCAGGTAGCGCACCAGCCGCAGCAAGCCCAGCGCGGAGACAGTGTCCGCTTGCAGTACATACAGCTGCAGCAATTCCGGCTCCAGCTTACGCGTCCATTCGCGCGCGGGGACGTGCTCAACCTCGACGCGACCAGACAGGAATCTTGTCTCCGTCACCTCACTGAACTGCCAGAGTCCGTTGACATAGCGCGCCCGCTCAACACTGAGAATGGACTGCAACACCAGCGCATCGTCGAAGCGGTAAATCTCGGCATCGGCGAATTGATGTTCGGACAACAGACGGCGGATGAAAAAAATATTGCCGTCACTGCGCAGCCAGATCGGGCCGGCACCAAGCTCGTTCGAACTCGCAGCAGAGCGCGACGCCGACTTCACGCGCTCCGCCGCCTGCAATCCGGCGGGCGCCAGACTCTCGCCCAATAGCACCGCCAGAAGCCCCAATAGCAAGCCCGCGATCAGCGCCGAGCGACCAATGCGCAGATTGGAGTATCCGGCCGCACGCATTGCGGTGAGTTCGCTCTGCGAAGCCAGCTGGCCAACACCGAGCAAGGTGCCCAGCATCGCCACCAGGGGCATTAGCAAATGCAGGCCCGAGGGCATCATCAGCACGGTGATCCAGAAAATCTGCGCCACCCCGAGCGACTTGCTGCCCTGATCGATCTCGGTAATGAAGCTGATGAAGCTGTAAAGCGTAACCAGTCCCAGCCCGACCACGGCGCTCAGGCCGAAGATGGCGGCGATGATGTAGCGATCCAGCCGGCCGGCGAGTGCGCTCATCGACGCAACCAACCCTGACGCTGCGCAAACATGAACAGCGCCGCGCCGCCAAACAACAGATGCACCCACCACAGTCCGACGGCGGCGGGCACCTGGCCCTTGGCAATCCAGGCCTGACCCAGGCCGAGCAGATTGGAATACACCAGATACAGCACGATGCCGATCACCAGCTTGCCGTAGCGACCCTGACGCGGTCGCAGATGCGATAGCGGTACCGCCAGCAGGCCAAGCACGAACACCGACACCGGTGCGGCAATACGCCAGGCCAGTTCCGCCTGGTCCTCGCGGTCCGTCGAGTTGATCAGATCACGGGTGTCGGCCAGCTTGCGCTTGGAGTTCAGGTACACGAACTCCGGCGGCGTGATGCGCGTTTCAAATTCGTCAAACCGGATGACGTCGTAGTCCGCCTGCCCGGGCGTACCGGCATAGCGCCAGCCGCCATACAGCGTGACGCGACGCTCGCCCGTTTGAGTATCAATCTGCTGCCGGCCCTCACTGGCAATCACTACGCTCTCGCCGTCCCGCTCCTGGATGCGCGCAAAGACGGTCGTGAGCTTTTCGCCTTTGTCGTCGATCTCTTCGGTGTAGAACACCGCGCGCCCTCCGCCGACGGACTTGAATCGGCCCGGCTCGAAGGGCGTGTACTGCACCATCCGGCGTGCGTCCTTGGAGATGTAATCCACCTGACGTCCGGCCCAGGGACCGGCGACAAAAGCCAACCAGGCGGTGAGCAGCGCCATGAAGGTCGACAGCCACAGAAATGGCCGATACAGGCCGCCTAGGCTGACGCCACAGCCCATCATGGCCGCGACTTCGCTGTCCTTGTACAGACGTCCCAGCGTCAGCATCACCGCCAGCAGCAGCGCCGCCGGCAGCAGCAGCACCAGATACTGCACGCTGGACAGACCGACCACCTGGGCCAGCAGGTCGCGGGGCAAATCTCCGCTGGCCACGGCGCCAAGAAACCTGGCAAAGCGCGCCGACAACATGATGGCGAGCAGCACCAGAGTCACCGCAACAGCGGCGGCAGCGGTCTCCTGCAACAGATAGCGGTCGAGTGTTCGACGCAGCATCGCCAACGCGGACGCGAGAGTGAGATCGCATTATGTGGGCTTATGCGACCTTGCGGCGACAGCTGTATGTGACGGTCCCCGACCCGGTTAAAATAACTGCGCAAATTCACAACTCTCACTAAACGCGGTCTGATCCACACGCGCGCCGTATTTCCGCTGAAGAATCATTGCGGCGCTGAACTCCGGAGCCAGAACTGCGTCCAACCCGAACCCAGAGACTCCCCAGGAATCCATGGAATATTTCGTCAAAAGCGGCAATCCCGAAAAGCAGCGCGTGGCCTGCATCATCGTGGGCGTGTTTGATCGCCGCACACCCTCGATTGCCGCACAAACCATCGACCAGGTTTCCGAAGGCGCAATCGGCAGCGTCATGCGCCGCGGCGACATGGACGGCAAGCTCGGTCAGACCCTGGTGTTGCACAACCTCCCCGGCACGTTCGCCGATCGAGTGATGCTGGTGGGCCTGGGTCGCGAGCGCGCCTTCGACGAGGCGGCCTTCCGCAAGGCCATAGCCGCCAGCGCGCGCGCGCTGCGCGCCACCGGGGCCATCGATGCGGTGACTTTCCTGACACACCAGGAGATCAAGGGGCGCGACTTTCATTGGAATGTGCAGCAAGCCGTGCTCGTGACCCAGGCCGAGTATTACCGCTTCGATCAATGCCGCGGTGAGCAGGCGCGAGCGGAGCTTCCCAGCTACAAGCTCGAGCGCTTGACCTTCGACGTGCCGCGTCGCTCCGACCTTCCGGCGGGCGAAGCGGGCATCGCCGAGGCCCTGGCCATCGGCGCGGGTCAGGCTCTGGCCAAGGATTTAGGCAATCTGCCAGGCAACATCTGCACGCCGAGTTATCTGGCAGCAGCCGCGCAGAAGCTCAGCACCGGCGGCGAGCGTTCCCCGGTCAAGGTCAAGATCCTTGAGGAAGCCGAGATGAAGAAGCTCGGCATGGGGTCTCTGCTGTCGGTGTCGCGCGGCTCGCGTGAGCCGGCCAAGCTGATCGTGCTGGAGTACCTCAAGGGCAAGCGCGGCGAGAAGCCGATCGCATTGGTTGGAAAAGGCCTGACCTTCGACGCTGGCGGCATCAGCATCAAGCCCGCCGCGAACATGGACGAGATGAAGTTCGACATGTGCGGTGGCGCGGCGGTGCTCGGCGTGTTCAAGGCGGTGTCGGACTTGAAGCTGCCGATCAAACTGGTGGGCGTCGTCGCCGCTTCGGAGAACCTGCCGGACGGTGCCGCGAACAAGCCGGGCGATGTGGTCACCAGCATGGCCGGCATCACCATCGAGATCCTCAACACGGACGCGGAAGGCCGCCTGATCCTGGCCGATGCCCTGACCTACACCGAGCGCACCTACGAGCCGGAGGTGTGCATCGACATGGCCACGCTCACCGGCGCCTGCGTGGTCGCGCTCGGCGCGTATCCGAGCGGCCTGTTCTCCAACAGCGCGCCGCTCACGCGCGCACTGAGCAACGCGGGCGATCAGATCGGCGATCGCGTGTGGGAACTACCGATGTGGCCGGAATACGACGAGCACATCAAGAGCGAGTGCGCGGACATCGCAAACATTGCAACCAAGGGCGCCGGTCAGGCCGGAGCCACCATCGGCGCCGTGTTCCTGCAGCGCTTTGCGCGCAAGATGAAGTGGGCGCATTTGGATATCGCCGGCACGGCTTGGGTCGGCAAAAAATCCAGCGGCCGCCCGGTGCCCTTGCTGGTGCAATACCTGCTCAATGTCGTAGCCAAGAAAAGCGAGGCATGACGCCGGACGTCCGGCACCGGGGCATTCGATGACGCGCGTAGATTTTTATTTGCTGTCCGGCGGCAATACGGTGATTCCGGCCGCGTGCCGATTATGCGAAAAAGCCGTGTCGGCGGGGCATCGCCTATACGTACGCGCACCCGATTCCGTCGTGGCTGAAGATATTGACGGCGCCTTGTGGAGTTTTCGTCAGGGCGGTTTTGTGGCGCACGAACGTCACACCGGCGCAGAGATTGAAGCACCGCTGCCATCGGTGTTGATTGGCGCCATGGAACCGCCCACTTCGCATCGCGGCATCCTGATCAATCTGGGCCAGGATGTCCCGACCTGGTTTTCCAGCTTCGAGCGCGTGCTGGAAGTGGTCGCCGAAGAACCGGCACTGCGTGAATCTTCACGCGAGCGTTTTCGCTTCTATCGCGAGCGCGGTTACGAACTCAAAACCTTTGAACAAGGTGCCGAAGGTGGCTGGCAACAGCGCGGCTAATAACCGGGACGATTCATGAAACGCTTGGGAAACTCGACCGGAGGTTTGGCTTCGGGTTGACCCTGGGGCAAGGCACGAGCATTGGGCCCCGCCACAAACGCCCGCGCGCTGACCTGAAACTGCATGCTGGGAAGCGGCAAACCGGCGACGCCCAACGCCGTCCAGGTCGGACGATGCTCGCCGAAGACTTCGTTACGTGCGTCGACCACATCGTTGAATTTCTGCATGTCGAGTTGATAGGTGGTGATCTCCACCACGTCGGTCATGCTCGCGCCCGAGGCCTCCAGCACGCGCTTCAGATTGTCAAAGGCTGCGGCAACCTGATCGGGAAAGGCCTCAGGCGCGAGCATGACCGACGTGGTGGAGATCACCACCTATCAACTCGACATGCAGAAATTCAACGA
>JBQTJH010000157.1:0-1840 GCA_052387335.1 Panacagrimonas sp.
CCGCTCACCGCGGACCGTGTCACCGGCATCGTCTCGCGCGGCGGCAGCATCCTCGCCAAGTGGTGCCTCGCTCACCACAAAGAGAATTTCCTCTACACGCACTTCGAGGACATCTGCGAAATCATGAAGGCCTACGACGTGAGCTTCTCGCTCGGCGACGGATTGCGCCCCGGCAGCATCGCGGATGCCAACGACGAGGCGCAGTTCGGCGAGCTGCACACGCTCGGTGAGCTCACCCAGGTCGCCTGGAAGCACGACGTGCAGGTGATGATCGAAGGCCCCGGCCATGTGCCGATGCAGCTGATCAAGGAGAACATGGAGGAGCAGCTCAAGCACTGCTTCGAGGCGCCGTTCTACACGCTGGGGCCGCTGACCACCGACATCGCGCCGGGCTACGACCACATCACTTCAGGTATCGGCGCGGCCAACATCGGCTGGTACGGCTGCGCGATGCTCTGCTACGTGACCCCGAAGGAACACCTGGGCCTGCCGGACAAGGACGACGTGCGCGAGGGCATCATCACGTACCGCATCGCGGCGCATGCGGCCGATTTGGCCAAGGGCCATCCGAACGCTCAGGTGCGCGACAACGCGCTGAGCAAGTCGCGCTTCGAGTTCCGCTGGGAAGACCAGTTCAATCTGGGCCTCGATCCCGAGAAGGCCAAGGAATTCCATGACGAAACGCTGCCGCAGGAAGGCGCCAAGCTCGCGCACTTCTGCTCCATGTGCGGCCCGCACTTCTGCTCGATGAAGATCACCCAGGACGTGCGCGACTACGCCGCCAAACTTGGGGCCGACGAGCAGGCCGCGCTCGCGCAGGGGATGGCGGAAAAGTCTGCGGAGTTCCGCGAGGCGGGAGCCGAGGTTTACCGGACGCTCTGATCCGTGCCAGTCACTCTGGACAACAAGCTGGTCGTCGCCCTGTCTTCGCGCGCCCTGTTCGACTTTGAAGATGAGAATCGAATCTTCGACGAGCAGGGCGATGCGGCCTACACGCGCCTGCAGCTGGATCGCCTGGAACTGCCGGCGCGCCCCGGTGTGGCGTATGCGCTGGTGCGCAAGCTGCTGGCGTTCAACGGCGACGGCGAGCATCGAGTCGAAGTGGTGATGCTGTCACGCAATGATCCGGTTTCGGGTTTGCGTGTATTCAAGTCGGCTGAGGCCGGCGGCCTGCTGCTGGAACGCGGCGTGTTCACACGCGGCCAGGCGCCGTGGCGATATCTGCGGCCGCTAGGCGCACATCTGTTCCTGTCGGCACACGATGCCGACGTGGCTGCAGCGCTGGCCGCCGGCTTTCCAGCGGCGCGCGTGTTCAGTCGCTCGGTGCTGGACGCCGCGCGTCACCCCAATGAACTGCGTATTGCCTTCGACGGTGACGCGGTGCTGTTCTCCGACGAGGCCGAGCGCGTGTTCCAGTCTTCCGGCCTCGATGCTTTTCAGGACCACGAGCACCACAACGCCCAGCGTCCATTGCCACCGGGTCCGTTCAAGCCGCTGCTGGAAGCGCTGCACCGCCTGCAAAAGGCAGCGGGCGAAAACGTCGGTATGCGTCTGCGCACCGCTCTGGTCACGGCACGCAGCGCTCCTGCGCATGAGCGCGCCATTCGCACCCTGATGGACTGGGGCATCGAGCTGGACGAGGCGATGTTCCTTGGCGGTCTGCAAAAGGGTCCGTTTCTGCAGGAATTCGAACCCGATTTTTTCTTCGATGATCAGCTCGTGCACTGCGAGTCGGCGTCCCTGGCCGGGCCCACCGGCCATGTCGCGGCCGGCGTCGTCAATGGACCGCACTGAACCAAGACCTAGGGCCCCAGCGGCACGGCGTTCTATCCGTGCACGA
>JBQTJH010000158.1:0-10570 GCA_052387335.1 Panacagrimonas sp.
TTGCAGCCGTCCACCGCAAACAGCTCCTTGCCGATCAGTCCCTGCTCATCGCACACCAACAGCACATCCCGGAACACCGAGGTGATCTCGACCGGCATCTTGGCGATGAAGGATGCGATGGTGGTGAAGTGTGGCTGCGTGTCGCCTGTGAGCGCCCTGAACACCACGTTCTCGCGACACGCCCGCTCGATCAAGCGCGAGGAGGTCAGCCCGCGGGCGTAGCCCACCAACACGATCTTGAGCATCACCGCCGGATCGTAGGCCGACGCGCCCGTCTCATCGTTGCGATAGCGTGCGGCGAACACCGACAAATCAATCTGATGATCGACCAGCCAGTTCACGGCGTATTCGAAACTTCCCGGAATAATCTGCTCGGAAAACTTCACCGCCAGCAGCTTCGTCAGATGTTGATCAACCGGCTTGTATCGCGCCATCTCAGCTCTCCCTTCGTTGCGAAAGAAGCAGCGATATCTGTGCCAAAGAATGGTTTTTCTACAGCCTCAACGCACAAGCTCAGCCGCGGGCCTGCCGCAGCGAAGCGGAGGCAGTGCCGTCGGCTGGAGTGCCTGGTTGGGCGCGACGCTGATGGACGGGGCTTATTTGCCTCCCCCTGAAAGCCCGCCGGACGTATTTTTGCCTCCGAAGTAATAGCCGATTGCAGTACCTACAAGGGCGATCACGGGGCCGAATACGATAGTCATGAGCTTTTCAAGATCAGCAAACGCACTACTGAAAACCCAAAGCGTGATGAATGCGAAAAGGACCAGAATGGCAAGCAAAACAACCAGCGCTTGGGCGATCAGGCCGCGAATTTTTTCCTGTTCTTTGTCGATGTTGAACGGTTCAACGACGGGACCTTGAGATACGAGCTGACCATAGGTGGTGGGCTCCAGGGTCCCGTCTTCAACTGTTAGATCCTTCTCTTCGACGGTGCTCATGCGCTAGCGCCAGCACTATCGAATGATTAGCTGCTTGACCGACCCATCCGTCTCTCTAATGAGGACTTTGGCTTTGCTTTCAGATGCTTCTTGCAGCACTTGTTCTGTTGCAATGGCATCACGGATTACTTGGGACATGCTTTTTCCACGCTTTTTCGCAAGCGCTTCCAAGCTAGCCATCGTGACGTCAGGCAGATTGACGGACGTTTTAAAGACCTTCTCAACAGTGGCCATGGCGACCTCTCGGGTTTGGGGTGTACCGCATATTAGCACCTTTTCACGGTAGTTCAACCATACGCGCGGGTAATCGAAGGTTGCCCAGCGCCCAACGGCTGTTAGGTACACTGGCGGGCCACCAACCGCTGCGCTGGTGGAGACGCCGGGTCGGGGCTCGTGGTCGCGAGCGGCGCGGGGGCAGGTGAACCGGCGGCGATCCCTGTTCAGGGTCTCGCCGCCAATTGGAGAACGGGCAGGGCATGGCGGTCGAGACGAGTCGGAAAGAGGGCAGGGGCCGCGCGGCGGCGGTGGGCGTGGTGCTGGTCGCGCTGGCCCTGGGCGCCTGCGGCGGCGGCGAACCTTCGACGCACCTCCCCGACGTGGCCGAAATCACGGCGCAGACGCTGACGGTGACGCCGCGACCGGTGCCCCTGCTGTACAGCGTGACCGGGTCGGTGATGTCCGACGAGCGGGTGGAGCTGAGCTCGCGCATCGCCGCCTACGTGCGCAGCGTGGACGTGCGCGAAGGCCAGCGCGTGGCCGGCGGCGATCTGCTGGCGACGCTGGACAGCAAGGATGTCGACGCTGCCGTGCGCGCCGCCGAGGCGGAGCGCGAGCGCGCCCGCGCCGCGCTGCGCGACGCCGCGCGTGACCTGGAGGACAGCCGCGGTCTCTACGAGCGGGCCCTGATCGCCGAGGCGCAGGTGCGCAAGGCGCGCCTGCAGTGGGAGGTGGCCTCCGAAGGGCTGGCGGCCGCCGAGGCCGCGCTCGCGCGGGCCGCGGCCGAGCGCCAGTACGTGCGCATCGTCAGCCCGGTGGCCGGCGTGGTGGTGACGCGGCATCGCCGCGAGGGCGACCTGGCCTCGCCCGGCCTGCCGCTGATCACGGTGGAGTCGGATACCGCGCTGCTGTTCGAGACCTTCGTGTCCGAGCAGCGCGTGCAGAAGATCCGCGTGGGCGACGCGGTGCGGCTGCGCTTCGATGCGCTCGACACCACGCTCGACGGCCAGGTGCTGCGCGTGGTGCCGTCCGGCAATCCGGCCACGCGCGGTTTTCGCGTGAAGATCTCGCTGCCGGAGGGCGCGGGCCTGCTGCCGGGCATGTTCGGCCGCGCGCAGTTCACGGTGGGCGAGCAGCCCGCCATCGTGGTGCCACCGCGGGCGATCATCGAGCGCGGCGGCCTGCGCGGGGTGTACGTGCTCGACGCGCAGGACCTGGCGCGCTTCCGCTGGCTGCGCACCGAGCACCCGGTGCCCGAGGGCGTGATGGTGCCGGCGGGCCTCGACGGCGGCGAGCGCATCGTGCTCGACCCGCCGGCCACGCTGCGCGAAGGCGACCGCGTGCGCGCGCCCGCCGCGCCTGCCGCGGCACCGGGGCACTGACATGAGTGCGCCGCGGATGAACATGGCCGGCTTGCTGGCCGGCGTCTTCGTGCAGTCCAAGCTCACGCCGGTGCTGGTGCTGGCGGTGTTCCTGCTTGGCCTCTACTCGGCGCTGACCACGCCGCGCGAGGAAAACCCGCAGATCGTCGTTCCCGGTGCCACGGTCCGTTTCAACCTCCCCGGCAGCACGCCGATGGAGATGGAGCGCCTGATCGTGGCGCCCATGGAAGGCCACCTGCGCGAGATCGACGGCGTGGAGCACAGCTACGCCATCGCGGGCGAGGGCGTGGGCCAGGTCCAGTTGCAGTTTCACGTCGGCGAGAACGAGGACGTGGCGATGCAGCGCGTCATCGAGCGCGTGGCGGCCTACCGGCACACCTTGCCCGCGGAGACGCTGGAGCCGGTGGTGCAGCGGGTGGACGTGGACGACGTGCCGATCGTCACCGTGACCCTGGTCTCCGGCCGCTACGACGACTACGCGCTGCGCCGCATGGCCGAACGCATGGCCGAGCGCCTGGGCACGCTGGAAGCGGTGTCCGTCACCGCGGTCCACGGCGGGCGCGAGCGCGAGATCCGGCTGAACCTGGACCCGGCGCGGATGCAGGCCTACGGCCTGACCCTGGGCGACGGCATCGCGATGGTGCGCGCCTCCAATCTGTCGGCGCGGGTCGGCGAATCGGTCAGCGGCGGCGCGCGACAGGACGTTTACGTGCGTGGGCACTTCACCTCGCTCGACGCGGTGCGCCGCCTGCCGCTGGGTGCCGTGGGCGGGCAGGTGATCTACCTGGAGGACATCGGCGAGGTGGTGGACGGACCGCCCGTGGACCCGGCATTCCTCAGCCGCCTCGGATTCGGCCCGGCCGACGCGCGCGCCGCCGCCGATGCCACGCGTGGCGAGCTGCCGGCGGTGACGATCGCGGTGGCCAAGAAGCCCAACGTCAATGCCGTGGTGGTGGCCGACGCGATCCTGGCCATGATCGCGCAGATGCAGGCGCAGTACGTCCCGGCCGGCGTGGAGGTGGTGACCACCCGCAACGATGGCGTCGAGGCCGATCACACGGTGGACAAGCTGCTGTTCGACCTGGCGGTGGCGGTGAGCGCAGTGATGCTGGTGCTGATTCCCTTCCTGGGCCTGCGCCAGGCACTGATCGTGTGCATGTCGGTGCCGCTGGTGCTGAGCCTGACCGTGGCCGTGGACTATCTCACCGGCGTCACCATCAACCGCATCTCGCTGTTCGCGCTGATTCTCGCGCTGGGGATGCTGGTGGACGACGCCATCGTGGTGATCGAGAACATCCACCGCCACTACGAGCACGGCACCAGCGACCCGGCGCGCACCGCGGTGCTGGCCGCCAACGAGATCGGCAAGCCGACCACCATGGCCACCATCACCATCGTGCTGGTGTTTGCCTCGCTGCAGCTGCTCACGGGCATGAACGGGGCGTTTTTCGCCGACGTCTCGTACAACGTCTCGGTGGCGATCGCCGCCTCGCTGGCGGTGGCCTACATCGTGGTGCCCTGGGCCAGCGCGCGCTGGCTCAAGCCGCATGCCACGTCGCACCACGAACCGCCTGCATCGTCCGGAACGCTGCACCGGATCTACGAGAATCTTGTCGCCGGCCTGGTCGGCAGCCCGCGCCGCATGCGCATCGCCAAGCTGCTGGTGCTGCTGGCGCTGGTCGGGTCCTTCACCATGCCGGCCTGGCAGTTCCTGCGCCCGCAGGGCCCTTCGGGTCCACTGTCTTTCGGCGGCGTGGGTGTTTCGATCATGCCCAAGGACGACCGCAACACCTTCGCGATCACGCTCGACCTGCCGGAGAACCTGCCGGTGGAAACCACCGACCGGGTGGCGCGCGAGTTCGGCCAGATCGTCGGCCGGCATCCGCTGGTGGCGAATTACCTGAGCTTCGTCGGCCTGCCGGGCGTGGTGGATTTTTCCTCGCAGGTCAGCGGCGGCAACAACCGCTTCGGGCCGAACCTGGCCGAGATCCGCGTCAACCTGATCGACAAGTCCCTGCGCACAACGACCTCGATGCGGGTGGTGGAGGAACTGCGCGAGGCCACCGCCGCGCTGCGCGCGCGTTATCCGGACATGGACGTGCGCTTCATGGAATCGCCGCCGGGTCCGCCGTCGCGCGCCATCGTCATGGCCAACCTCCACGGCAGCGATCCCGAGACGCTGCACGCGCTCTCCGCCACGGTCAAGGAACGCTTCCGGCAGACCTGGGGCGTGGTGGACGTGTTCGACACCGAGCCGGTGGATGCCGAGCGCATCGATATCGTGGTGGACAAGGAGAAGGCGCTGCTGTCCGGCGTGACCACGGCGGACATCGAGCAGACCGTGCGCGTGCTGATGAGCGGGGTGGTGGTGTCCGAAGCGCGCCTGCCCGGCGAGCTGCGCCCGGTGCCGATCCGCCTGGAAGTGCCGCGCGAGACGCGCATCGACCCGATGCGCCTGGACAACACCTTCGTCAAGAACCGCGCCGGCGATCCGGTGCCGCTGTCCGAACTCGTGCAGGTGGAACGCCGGCCCAGTCACCGGCCGATCCTGCGCAAGGACAACGAGCGCGTCACCTATGTCGGCGCCAACGTGATCAACGCGACCGGTTCGGTCAACGCGGTGATGGACATGCACCGCGATCTCGACGGCCAGAAGCTGGCCGGCGTGACGCTGAGTACCGGCAATGTTTCGTTCAACGCGCAGACGCCCGACACCATCGCCGGCTACGAGCTGCTGTGGGACGGCGAGATGCGCCTGACCCTGGACGCCGCGCGCGAGATGGGCGCGATCATGGGCGTGGTGGTGGTCATCATCTACCTGCTGCTGGTGGCCAACTACCGTTCCTTCAGCCTGCCGCTGATGGGCATGACCGCCATCCCCTTCGGCCTGATCGGCATCTTCCCTGGCCACTGGCTGCTGGGCATTCCGTTCAGCATGGCCTCGATGGTCGGCGTGGTGGCGCTGGCCGGTGTGGTGATCCGCAATTCGCTGCTGATCATCGATTTCGTGCACGACTACCAGCGCGCGGGGCGGTCACTGGAGGACGCCGTGCGGCGCGCGGGTTCGGTGCGCCTGCGGCCGATCGCCCTGACCGCGCTGACCGTCGTCCTCGGCACCCTGGTGCTGTACCGCGACCCGATGTTCTCGGGCCTGGCGACTTCGCTGATCTTCGGCACCCTGGCCTCGACCGCGCTGACGCTGGTGCTGCTGCCGCCGCTGTACTACCGCGCCGCGCTGAAGCACCCGGAATGGGCGCCGCCGGTGCGCGCGCCGCAGGCCGGGGAGCCGGTGCAGGCGGTGTGAAGGGCGGTCATCCGATCAGCCCCCATTCCAGCAGCTTCATCTTCGCCATCACCCAGAGCAGGTGCCCGTAGAAGCGGGCGCGCTCGATCAATCCCGGTTCGTATTCCGCGCGCTGGCGGATGTAATGGCGCAGCCCGAGCAACTCGGCCGCGCCGAATTCCGGGAAGGGCGGCATGCCGCGCGCGAGCAGGGCACCGTCGCGCACGATGCCGTCGAACGCAGCGGCCTGCAGCGGGACCGCCGAGGCGCGCAGGTCCGGCGCATAGCCGCCGGCCACGGCACCCGCGCCGTGGCAGAGCATGCACTGGGTGGCGTAGATCAGCTTGCCGCGCTCGGCGGCCTCGGCATCCACCTTGAACCCGGGCGCTGCCAGCGGCGTCACCACCGGCTGCGGTGCCGGCGAGGGCGGCACGCTGGCCTTGCCACCGAGCCGGTAGGTGAGCAGCCGTCGCGGATAGGCGCGGCCGACCCAGCCGCTCTGCGCGCTCAGCGAGCCCAGCAGCATCGGGCTGCCGGCCCAGCCGGCGAGGATCGACACGTACTGCTCGCCGTCCACCTCGTAGGTAATCGGCGCGGCCTGCGTGCCCACGCCCATCGGGCTGCGCCACAGCAGCGCGCCGGTGGCGGCATCGATGGCGGAGAAATCGCCGTCCGAACGGCCCTGGAACACCAGCCCGCCGCGCGTCACCAGCAGGCCGCCGTTGGTGCCGCCGGGTGTGTCGAGCTTCCACACCCGGCGCTGCGTCACCGGGTTCCAGGCCTGCACGTAGGTGGTGGCGGCGCTGCGCGGAATGTCGTCGAAGAACAGCTTGACGCCCACCGGCATCGGGCCGGTGGGCGACCAGTTTTCGCGCGTGATGCCGCGGTCGTCGTAGTAGCCGGCCATCTCCCGCGTGGGGATGTACATCAGCCCGGTGTCCGGGCTGTAGGCCATGGGCTGCCAGTTGTGCGCACCGGCCGGGCCCGGAAAGATGATCGACTCGCCGTCGGGGTAGCGCACGCCGGGCAGTTCCACCGGCCGGCCGGTGGCCAGGTCCACGTGCGAGGCCCAGCTGACCTTGGCGATCTTCTCGGCCGACCGCAGCTTGCCGGTGTCGCGGTCGATCACGTAGAAGAATCCGTTCTTCGGCGCGTGCATCAGCACCTTGCGCGGCTTGCCGTCGAGCTTGACGTCGGCCAGCACCATGTCCATCGCCGAGTTGTAGTCCCAGGTCTCGCCGGGGTTGGTCTGGTAGTGCCAGACGTACTCGCCGGTGTCGGCGTCCAGCGCGACCACCGAACACAGGAACAGGTTGTCGCCGCCGCCCGGGCTGCGCAGCTTCTGGTTCCAGGGCGAGCCGTTGCCGGTGCCCAGATACACCCGGTTGAACTCCGGGTCGTAGGTCATGGCGTGCCACACGGTGCCGCCGCCGCCGGCCCTCCACCACTCGCCATTCCAGGTCCCCGCGGCCATTTCCATGGCCTTGTTCTCGAACCCGTCGGCGGGATTGCCGGGCACCGTCCACCAGCGCCAAACCTGCTTGCCGCTGGCAGCGTCGTAGGCGGTGACATAGCCGCGTGCGCCGAAATCCGCGCCGCCGTGGCCGATCAGCACCTTGCCGTTAAACACGCGCGGCGCGCCGGTGATGTAGCGCTTGTCGCCGGGCTCGATCGTCATCGCCTCCCAGGCGAGTTTTCCGCTGGCGGCATCGAGCGCGATGAGCCGGCCGTCCTGCACCCCGGCATACACGCGCCCGTCCCAGTAGGCGATGCCGCGGATGCCCCAGCCCATGCGCATCTTGAGCGGGTCGGTCTTGGCGTCGTAGCTCCACAGCACCTTGCCGCTGCGCGCTTCAACCGCGTACACCACGGTGTAGCCGACGGCCATGTAGATCACGCCGTCCACCGCCACGGGCGTGGAGGAGACGTTCCACACCTCCGGCAGTTCCAGCGACCAGGCCAGGCCCAGCTCGCCCACGTTGTTGCGGCCGATCTGCTCCAGCGGGCTGAAGCGCTGCTCGCTGAAGGTGCCGCCGCCGGCCGGCCAGTCGCGGCCTGCGGAGGCACTGAGCAGTAATTCCTGCGAGTCCACCGCCGCGACAGCCGAGCCCCACGCCAGCACCAGCGCGGTTCCGCACAGGCCGTGGCGGCCCATGGCGGTGATTGTTTGAAGAATGCTCATGAGGTTTTTTCCCGAGGTTTCCGATTACTGAATCCCGAAGCGCGATGCGCACCTCGGTCATACTGCCGTGTGCGCATGCCTACTACGCACATAGAGTGTAATGCAGTGTGGATGGCCACCGGGTGGCCGGCATCCGCGCGGCCTTGAGCCTACTTGTAGTGCACCGCCACGCTGCCCACCGACTCGCGGGCGATGATGGTCTTCATGATCTGCGCGGTGCCGTCGCCGATCTGCAATCCCATGACATCGCGCAGGCGCTGCTGGTGCGGCAGGTCGGTGGTGTAGCCGTAGTGCCCGTGCAGCAGCAGGCAATTGTGGATGATGTCGGTGCAGAACTTTGGCGCCATCCACTTGACCATCGCCGCTTCGCGCGTGTGCCGCCGGCCGGCATCACGCAGGCGCAGCGCGTGCAGGCAGAGCTGGCGGAAGGATTCGATCTGGCTCTCGTGTTCGGCGAGCGGGAACGACACGCCCTGGAATTTTGACAGCCGGTAGCCGAAGGCCTCGCGCTCGGTCACGTACTGCCAGGTCTCGTCCACGGACGCCTGCGCCGCGCCCACGCATTGCAGGGCGATCAGGATGCGGCTCAGGTCGAAGCCTTCCATCACCTGCGTGAAGCCGGTGTTCTCGCGCCCCATCATGGCGCTGGCCGGCACCTCCACCTCGTCGAAGAACACCGAGCCGCGGCCCACCGGCTTGGTGCCGATGTCCTTGAACGCGGTGCGGCTCACCCCGGGCAGGTCGAGCGGGATCATGAAGGCCGAGATGCCGCGCGGCCCGGCGTCTTCAGGGTTGGTGCGGGCAAAGGTGAGCATCGTGTCGGCCTGCTCGGCAAAGCTGATCGAGGTCTTTTCGCCCTTGACGATGTAGCTGTCGCCTTTGCGCGTGGCCGAGACCGTCAGGTGCGCGGCATCCGACCCGCCGCGCGGCTCGGTCAGGCCCAGCGCGCAGATCGTCTCGCCGCGCGCCAGTGAGGGCACGTAGCGCTCTTGCGCCTCCGGCGTGGCGTGGTGCAGCAGCACCTCGCAGATCAGCGGCGTGACCATGTTGAGGTAGCTGAGGTTGAAATCGCCGTAGGCGATGGCCTCGCACACCAGCCCGTTGACCATGCTCGGCGCGCCGATGCCGCCGAAGCGCTCGGGCACGTTGGGCGCGATCAGTCCGAGCGCGCCCATCTCGCGCGCCAGCTTGCGGTCAATGCCGGGAATCGACTCCCGCGCCTGGTAGCCCTCGCGCAGGCGCTCGCGCGCGAAGCGTTCCGCGGTCTGGCGGATGAGGTCGTGTTCTTCGTCGAGCATCCATTGGGTTTTCACGGACTCTGTTCTCCTCGTTGCTTGTGGCCGCTTGCGTCGTCTGGGTCGCCAGTAACGGGGTTGCCGTCCCGACATCCTCGACTGCGCTGCATCGTGGGTGCAGTACCGCGAGAACGCATCGAAGGGCCTCACCCGAGAGTCCAACCCGTTGCGCAAATTTATCAAACGTTTGACAGAAGCGGAGGTCGTGCCAAACGGGCGCCCAACCGGAGTGGGGGTCAGCTTTCAGCGCGCGGCAACAGCTTTGTTGACGCTACTGTCTCAAGCGAGTAGCCCGATTTTCGCCGGGGATCGATGGGCGCAATCTGTCGAAACTCGTTGTTGTTCCGATGCGAGCGATGATGGCTCGGCGCGTGTTCAGATCGTGGGCAGTTGGCCGAACAAAAAGAAAACCCGGCAGTGATGCCGGGTCATTTCGCGAGGCCAGAGACAAAGGGATTGGTGGGCTGCCAGGGACTCGAACCCCGAACCTACTGATTAAGAGTCAGCTGCTCTACCAATTGAGCTAACAACCCATTCGTCCTAGCACCTTCCGACCTGGCTCAACCGGAAAATTGCCCAACAGATTTTCATCAAGCGCACCAGCTGGTTTTCGGTTCAACCAACGAACCGGAGCGCGTTATGAGCAACCTGTCGAGCGGGACAATCATTGTAACAGTGTGCAGCACCAAAGGTGGAGTGGGTAAATCCACGTTGACAGCCAACCTGGGGGCACTGCTGGCCGATGCTGGCCACAAGGTGCTGCTGGTGGACACCGACAGCCAGGCCACCCTGTCCCACTACTTCCCTATTGAAGAGCCATCCAAGCGCGGGATCGCGGCCTTCCTCACCGAGGGCGACATCGAGTCCACCGTCAGCCGCACCGCATCGGGCTGCGACCTGATCCGGTCGGATCACTCGCTGGGCGAGCTTCAGAACTGGGTCTTGCACACGCCGGATGGCCGGGTGCGGATGAAGCACACACTGTCGCAGGTCAACTGGTATGACTTCGTTCTGATTGATACTCAGGGCGCGGTCGGGCCGCTTCAGGATGCGGCGGTGCTGGCCGCTGACCTGCTGCTCTCCCCCATCGTCCCTCATGCGCTCTCGGCCCGCGAGTTCGCGCGTGGCACGCTGGCGATGATCGAGCGGCTCAAGCCGATGCAGTATCTGGGCGCGCCGGTCGGCCCGCTGTATGGGGTGATCTACACGATGGATCGCACCGCTGAGGCGTCGCGGATCGCCGGCGAGTTCCGCAAGGAATCCTTCGCGCAGTC
>JBQTJH010000159.1:0-13359 GCA_052387335.1 Panacagrimonas sp.
CGGAATACCCGGCCGGCATCAATCGGAATCAGTGGCCGACTTCGTCGGAATGCGCAGATGGCGGACAGGAAGACGCCGGCCGGGATGATCCACAGCGCCCTGGCACCGCAGAACAGGACGTGGTCGAGCAGGGTTTCAATCGGCGCGACCGCGATGAAGACGATGCCGAGCACATCGGTCATCACACCGAGCACCGAGGGCACCATCATCACGCCCATGCATACCTCGGCGGATTTTTTCTTGTCCTTGAGGTGCGCCAGGATTTCGTAGTAGCGCTCTGAATACTGGATGCAATGCGACAAGGTTCTGGCCACAGGCAGCAGCGGCACGATGGTCAGCAGCGGTTTGATCGGACGGTCCAGCCACCCAATGAATCCGACGCCCCACAGACCTGCTGTCACGGCGCAGACCACCGGCATGACGACGCCAGCGATATTGCGCATGTACAGAATCAGCAGGACGACCAGCAAACCGAGGGTGACGCCGAAGATGGTGTAGGTCTGCTTGGTGAGCTGATACACCCAGCCCGTCAGTACAGGCTGACCGGCCAGATAAATCTGGTGGTTCTCATCCTCAGCTTTGGCGATCGGATCACGCACGAAGTCGAACGCAACGCCATATTCGATGCTATCGAGGATAGGTGGCCTGGATCAGGGTCGCCGTACCGTCACGCGACACGTCGAAGTTGCGGGCATTGGGAGATTGCGCCACACGCCGCTTGAAGTCCTCCACTTCTTCAGCGTTCGCAGGCACGCCCCAGGCACGCGATCACCCATCAGCGGGCGCACGTCGACGCACTCGGGCGTCGCTTCCACGTAGCGCAGCTTTTCGGTGGAGATCGAGATCAGCTGAACCTGATCGATGTCCGGCGTCAGGTCGACGCCGCGGGTCAGGTCCCAGGCCTTCTGCAAGGTGTCCTGCTTGTAGATATCGCCATCAGTACGCTTGACCATGATGTACATGGTCAGCGGACTGCCGAAGTTGGGATGATCGTATAGACCTGAACGAACGGATCGTCGCGCGGCAGCAGGTTCTTGAAGATGGTCTTGATCACCACGCTCGGGAAGCCGAACAGAAAGAAGATCGAGATCACCACAAACGCCAGCGCTACCGCCAGGCGATGGTCCATGACCCATGGGGCTAGGCGAAAGCGGAACGGCAGGTCATTGATGATCCGTTTCTTGGTTAGCGTGAGTCTTGATTCAACGGAAAATTACACCGCACCCAGCCGCATCAGTGCGGCCTGGGTGAGGTACTTATCGAACATCTTGGGATCGTTGGCACCGCTGCGATGCTGACCTTCGACGTTGTTGACTTGCTCCAACCGGGTTACACGGCCAGTTTGGATATCCGAGCAGGTCACGTGGCACCAGCTCCAATACGGATGCTTGCCGTCCATCACCTTCTTGTCGCCGTTCTCGTACAGGCTGTAGGCGCCATCAAACGAGCGATACGGCTGGTTGCGACGGTCATAGGTGACCATGCCAACCACCACCTGATTGCGGGCGTCAAACCACACCTGCTTCTTAGAAATCGGCGCACGCGGGAATCCGGTGGGCTTGGCCTCCACCATGATCGCCTCGGGTATCAGCTCTACGGTGGAATCCCAGAAGGTCTGGCCCTTGGGTCCGCCGTGAACCTTGTGCTCCCAGTTCGGATGGTCTGAATTCCAGCTACCCGACAGCCCGCCCAGGAAGGGCCCGCGGCTGACGATCTTGAAGTCGCCCCAGGTCAGCAGCGGATCGCCCGCGGCCCAGGCATCGGACAGATACAGCGTGGTGCCCGGCAGCAGCGGTTCGAAACGCTGATCGGCCGGGAACTGGCGGATACGTCTAAAGTCCGCCACGTAACCATAGAGGTCAGGGAACTTGCGCTGATCGTAGTCCCAGACATTCAAGAATGAAGTGCCGCGAAACTGCGTCGGCGCGGTGAAGAACACGGTCTGAAAACGCAGCTTGTCCTTGTGCTGCGGCCAGTAGGGCTTGGGGTCCATGCTGACCCGCGCCACCGTGTTCAACTCGGCCCAGCCACCTTCGTACTTGAACCGCGTTTCACCGTCGACCGCAACGTCCTTGATCTTGATCGCGTAGAACGAGGCATCGTGCCGACCCCAGCTCAGGGTCTGCGCCGCGAACAGCTCCACACCGCTCTGGGGATTGGGAAACGGGTTGCCGCCAATCCAGGGTTGGCCGTCGTCCTTGTTGATGATGTTGCCGTTCTTGTCAAACGCGCCTTTGCCGGCGTTGGACAAGGTGGCCTCGATATATTCCCAAGGCGACAGACGCATGACGTCGGTCGTGGTCTTGGCAATCTTGAGCTTGCGGCCGTGCTTGAGAATCTGCTCGTAACGGATCGGCTCCAGCAGATCCTTAACCAGTTCAACATTGGCCGCGGTGATCTCGTCGCCGGTCTTGATCCGGCCCTTGGTGTAACCCTCGATCGAAAGCAGTTCGTCGGGGTAGGCCTTGTTCACCTCTCCGGTGGCAGCAATCGCCTCCCAGGTCGGCGTCAACACGCCGGCGGAGAACACGCCCCGCGCCACCTGACTCAGGAAATGTCTTCGGCTATAACCGCGGTCATATTTGATAGGTCTCATGGCTGCTTCTCCAAATTCCTTGATCAAAAGTTGCCAACGGCCGGTTTGATCCGGCCGTTGGCGTGGCTCACGTCAGGACGGAGATCTGACGTGTTTAGAACTGATACCCGAGGCGCAGCACCACCTCGTCGGCAAAATCGATGAAGCTCAGGAAGCTCTTGTTGGGGTTGTTGCTGAACGCATCCGCATCGATGTAGTTGTAGAGCAAGTTGACGGTCATGTTGCCCTGCGGCTTCCACTGCACCGCCGGCTGCACCAGCACACCGCCCTGCACGTCGAATAGCGCCGAGAAGTGTACTCAAAGATGTAGGCATTGGACGGCTGCAGCGCCGCCAGTACCACGTAGTTGGCACCTTCGCTGATACCCGGAACGAAGGCCTGACCAGAGCCAGAGGTCGCGCTCGGATCGTCGGTGACGTCGACGCCGCTGGTCAGGCTGATCTTGCGCCCCTGCAGACCGCTGTCGCTGTAATTGATGCCGCCGTAGCCATCCAGCAACAGGCCTTCGAGGCTGCTCTCTGTGTGCCACAGGTACTGGAACACCATGTAGATGGCCGGCGCATCCTGGAAGAAGCGGTGGTACTTCTCCATCACCAGACCCACCTGAAATTCTTCGCGCTCGTCGGCGGCCTGACGCAGGCCCATGTCGGTGAACGCGCGGTTGGGCGTGTAGGTCGCTTCCAGATTGATGATGAGCTGGTCGAACAGCGAACCCGAGACTTATTGATAACCGCTCTCGTCTTTATCTCCGTCTGCCTTCCGGCCTCTGCGACCCTCAGTGTTTTTGAGCACGGCAAGGGCTCAAGGCCATGGGCTTCGGTGGTATCGGCTACACCGAGGCCGAGGAAACCACCGCCCTGTCCGCCAACCCGGCTCACGCGATGTCGCTGGGACGGCGTTACGACATCGGCGTCGATGCTTTCAATCCACGGTCGGCCGCGCACTTCGTTGGCAACGCCGCGGGGCCTGACGAGCGTTACGAAAATACCCGCCGCAAGTACTTCTTCATTCCTCAGGGTGGGGCCAGTCTGCCGCTGACGGATCGCTGGGCGCTCGGCGTCAGCGTGCTCAGCGCCGGCCTGGGCCCGGACTATCCGGACAGCCCCTACGCCCGTTTTAGTGGCGCACCGCGGACCAGCCTGTTCCTGACCCAGGCCGGCATCGTCACCGCCTTGGCCTATCAAGCGCGGCCAGGGGACGCGCTGGGTCTGAGCCTGAATACCAGCGATCAGACGCTGCGCATGGAGGGCATTCAGCCCTTCGCGAATTTTTCCCAGGCGCCGGACAAGGTCAGCAACCAGGGCAAGGACGGCCGCTTCGGCGTGGGCTACACCTTGGGCTGGCACGGGCAGGTGAGTCCGCAGTGGTCGGCGGGCGCGTATCGATCCAAGACCTGGACCGGTCGACACAAGGACTACGAAGGTTTGCTGCCCGAATCCGGCGGCCTGGAATTGCCGGCCTATTACGGCCTTGCTCTGGCCTACACACCGCGACCGGCCCGGACCTTGGGCGTGGAATATCAGCGCTATGAGCATGCGTCCGAGAAGGCCATCGGCAATCCGATCTCGCGCTTGTTCGAGGGTAATGCCCTGGGCTCGGATAACGGCCCCGGCTTTGGCCACAACGATCAGAACGTCTACAAGTTCGGCATCGCCTGGCAGGCCACGCCCGCGTTGAAACTTCGCGCCGGCTATATCCGCGCCTCACAAATCGCGCAGCCCAGCGAGACACTGTTCAACATCCTGGCGCCGGTCACGGCGACCACGCATTTCACTGGCGGCATGACCTGTGTCAGGGGCGGATGGGAGCTTTCCGGCTATGGCTTCCCCTCGGCCGAACAAAGCGTCAACGGCCAGAACTCCGTTCCGGCTGATCCCTTGGGCGGCGGCGAAGTGAATATCAGCTTCGAGGGTTACGGCCTGGGTTTCCCGGTCGGCCGAAAATTCTGAGCTTGGCGCTATCACGGCGCCGCTCAATGCGGCGCGCGTGATTACAAAAACACGCTCACCTCATGCAGCCTTGGAAGCCTCCACCGGCGCGGAATGACGAATCAGATGATCGAAAGCGCTGAGCGCGGCCTTGGAGCCCTCGCCCATCGCGATGATGATCTGCTTGTACGGCACCGTGGTGACGTCACCCGCCGCGAACACGCCTGGCAAAGAGGTTTCTCCCCGATCATTGACCATGATCTCGCCGCGCGGCGACAGCTCCAAGCTGTTCTTGAGCCAGTCGCTGTTCGGCAGCAGACCGATCTGCACAAAGATGCCTTCGAGTTCCAGGTGATGCAGCGCGCCGGTGCCGCGGTCCTTGTACGACAGGCCATTGACCTTCTGCCCATCACCCGTGACCTCGGTGCTTTGCGCCGATACGATCACGCGCACATTCGGCAGGCTGTACAGCTTGCGCTGCAAGACGGCGTCGGCGCGCAGCTTGGAGTCGAATTCGATCAGGGTGACGTGGCTGACGATGCCGGCCAGATCGATCGCCGCCTCAACACCAGAATTGCCGCCACCAATCACTGCGACACGCTTGTTCTTGAACAAGGGCCCATCACAGTGCGGGCAGTAGGCGACGCCACGGTTCTTGTATTCGTTCTCGCCGGGCACGCCCATCTGCCGCCAGCGAGCGCCGGTTGAGAGAATCACCGTCTTCGACTTCAGGCTCGCACCGCTCGCGAGTTGCACTTCGATCAGACCGTCGGCGCCCGCGGGGATGAGCTTCTCCGCTCGCTGCAGATTCATGATGTCGACGTCGTAGTGGCGCACATGCTGTTCGAGTGCGGCGACCATCTTCGGGCCTTCGGTCTCGGTGACTGAGATGAAATTCTCGATGCCCATGGTGTCCAGCACCTGACCGCCGAAGCGCTCGGCGGCGATGCCGGTGCGGATGCCCTTGCGCGCGGCATAGATGGCGGCGGCTGCGCCGGCCGCACCGCCGCCGACGATCAGCACGTCGAAGGCATCCTTGGTCTTGAGCTTCTCGGCATCGCGCTGGGCCGCGCCGGTGTCGATCTTGGCCAGAATTTCTTCCGCACCCATGCGGCCGGCGCCAAAATTTTCCCCGTTCAAGAACACCATCGGCACCGACATGACCTGCCGGGCGTTGACATCGTCCTGAAACAGCGCGCCGTCGATGGCGACGTGCTGGATGCGCGGATTGAGCACGGCCATCAAGTTCAGCGCCTGCACCACGTCCGGGCAGTTCTGGCAAGACAGCGAGAAATAGGTTTCAAACTTGAAGTCACCTTCAAGATTCTTGATCTGCTCGATCACCTCGGCAGCCAGGCGCGAGGGATGCCCGCCGACCTGGAGCAGGGCCAGCACCAGTGAGGTGAATTCGTGGCCGAGCGGAATGCCGGCGAAGCGCAGGTGAATATCCTGACCCGGCGTGGACAGCGCGAAAGAGGGCTTGCGCTGCGTATCGTCGCGACGCTCGCTAACGCTGATCTTGTCGCTCAGCGAAACCAGATCGGCGAGCAGGCCCAGCATCTCCACCGAGGCGGCGGAGTCATCCACGGATGCAGTGATCTCGATCGGTCGCGTCACGCGCTCGAGATAGGCCTTGAGTTGATCCTTGAGGTCAGCGTCCAACATGGTGGGCGTCCTGGTGATGAATTCGAGGTCAAACCATCCTGGCCCGGCGGCGTTCCGCCGGGGGGAAATACGATTGAAGCGCTGTGCGGGCGGCCAGAAGAAGCGCTCGCCTTGCCGTCGATCCGGGGTAATGAAACCGCCCCGGGATCGACGGGTGACTCGGCTACTTAAATCTTCCCAACCAGATCCAGCGAGGGCTTCAAGGTCTTTTCGCCTTCCTTCCACTTGGCCGGGCACACCTGACCGGGGTTGGCGGCGGTGAACTGGGCGGCCTTGAGCTTGCGCAGCGTCTCGCTCATGTCACGCGCGATCTCGTTGGAGTGAATCTCCAGGGTCTTGATCACGCCGTCCGGGTTGATGACGAAGGTGCCGCGCAGGGCCAGGCCTTCTTCATCGATATGCACGCCGAAGGCGCGCGTCAGCTGGTGGGTGGGGTCGCCGACCAGCGGGAACTTGGCCTTGCCGACGGCGGGCGAGGTCTCGTGCCAGACCTTGTGCGAGAAGTGCGTGTCGGTGGTGACGATGTAAACCTCGGCGCCCAGCCTCTGGAACTCGGCGTAGTTGTTGGCCGCGTCCTCGACCTCGGTCGGGCAGTTGAAGGTGAAGGCGGCCGGCATGAAGACGACCACCGACCACTTGCCCTTGAGGCTGGCTTCAGTGAGCTGGACGAACTCGCCGGCGTGGAAGGCGGTGGTCTTGAACGGCGGGACGGCAGTGTTGATCAGAGACATGACTGGGCTCGCTGTAAGTTAAAGGTGATTGAATTAAATGATTTTGTGCGAATGCACAGTGCAACTGCGCATACCTTAGGGCCGGATCGACGATTGTGGAAGTAAAACATTCGAATACTTCGGTTAGAGATTTTCTATCGACGCGTAAGCCCGGCCACATCGTCTGCAGCCGGCACAAATCGCGGCGGATTGAAGATGGTGAGGATGCCGCCGGTGTTGGGCGTGCCGAACACCACCGCTGGCTCGAAGACGTTGGTCAGATTGGTACCCACCAGGTTCATGGCGCCGATGGTAGTGAGCTCGTCGTCGCTGAAGGCGTCGATGCTCAGCGGAATGTCGCGAATATCTGAAGCGCGCTTGGTGGTGGTGACCACGACCTCCCCGAGCACGGCGCGCTGTGGCTCGGCTTGCTCTGTGGGTTCGGCCGCCGCTTCCGCGGTCAGCGGGATGGTGTCGTAGACCGCTGCATCATCGTCCTGTGCGCTCGCTGATGCGGGCGCAAACCGCAGTGCTGCCCACAGCAGCAGCGCGTAGCGCAACGATCCCTATCTATGCGCAGCGGACATCGCCGATGAACACGGATCAGCCAGAACAGCGTTCGAGTTGCGGTCTGCGGGGACTGCAACAGCAAGGTCTTTGGCCATCGTCCGGTGAGCTCCGCCTGAGTAGTCCGCGTGTAACGCGCATGCGCCCGCGAACGCCACGGCTGAACACTCAGACGTGCTGCTTGATCCAGTCGCGCAGGTCTTTGAGTACGATGGCGCGATCCGTCGGCAGCTCGTTGAAGATCTCGTGATACAGGCCGTCGTAGACCTTGAGCGTCTTGTCCTTGGAGCCGACGCCGTCCACCACCATCTGGCTGCCAGACACGCCGGTGAGCTTGTCGTCACGCCCGTGCTGAATCAGCAAGGGCAGCTGGATCAGCGACAGACCCGCGGGCAGGAACTCAACGAAATTGACGATCTCGCCCAGGGTGCGCGCCGGCACCTTGCCGTGCGCGTTGAGCGGATCGCTAGCGTAGTCGGCAACGATGTTGGGATCGCGCGAGACCAGGTCCGGAGTGACATGAAACATGCCGAGCTTGGGCGCAACCATGGACAGGAATTTGGCGATGGGCTTCATCATCGGCGGCGCGCCGTCCAGCGCGACCGCGGGCCCTGACAGCATCAGCGCCTTGAGCTTGCCCGGATTTTTCAGGGTGTAGCTCAGAGACAGCGCGCCGCCCATGCTGTGGCCGAGCAGAAACGTGGGCTTGCGCGGATGCGCCGCGCGCGCCATCTCCACCACATGATCAATGTCGGCGACCGCGTTGGCGAAGCGATCCACCAAGGCACGCGGGCCACCGGACTTGCCATGGCCGCGATGATCCATGGCATAGACCGCACAGTCGATCTGCACCAGCGCCTCGGCCACATGCGCGTAGCGCCCGCTGTGCTCGCCCAGGCCGTGCACCAGCACCACAATGGCCTTGGGCTTCTCCGGCAACCAGCTCTGCCAGAAGATCTCGACCTTGTTCTTGCCCGGGAAACGACCCTCGTTGTGTTTCATCTTCAGTTTTTCTTGGTGGTTTTGGTCGTCGCGCCGAGCGCGATGATTTCGTCGAGTCCGGCGCGCAGACAATCGATCAGCAGCTCAGGCTCGGTGACGGCAGCGCGATCACTATTGATGCCGATATAGCAGCGACCGTTGTGCGACAGCATCGCGATCATCATGCCGCAGCCCGGCACCGGTGCGAACGGCCAGAACTGCGCGACTTCCGCGCCGGCCATGTAAACGGGATACGGAATGCCGGGCACATTGCTGATCTGCGCGTCCTGCGCCGCGGTGAAATCCGCAGTCATGGCGGTGATGGCGGCCATGGGCAGGCGCGTCACCACCGGCATCATACGAATCATGATGTCTAGCGCCGGCTCGGCGCGCGTATCGCGGACGAAGTGCTGGATGTGTCGCACGCGCTCCACTGGATCTGCGATGTCCAGCGGCGCGGCGTACTGGCTACCGGCAAACTTGTTGCCGCCAATGGCGTCATTCTCGGTGCGCAAGGAGATCGGAAATCCGATCGGCATGCGCGTCAGGCTCACGCCCATCTCTTCGTGTTACCGCTGAAAGCCGCCAATAAGTCCGGCCAGGAACACGTCGTTGAGCGAACCCTGCGCGGCCTTGGCCGCGGCTTTCAAATCGGCCAGGGGAATCTCGATGCCGTCGAAGCGCCAGGACAGGCTGCGCCGCTTGAACAGACCCGATCCCGGTGCGGGCTTGTTGCCGAGCACGCGCTTGGCCGAAGACAGATAGTCCAGGCCCTTGCGCGCCGCGTCCGGATTGCGCACCCACTCACCCAGCGAGCGCGTCAGACTCGACACGGTTCCGGCGGCTTCGGCCGGCGAAACAAGCAGCCGATCGCGGACCTGGCGTGAGGCCACCTGCGTAGCACTGGGCGCGGGCTTGCGGCTCTTGGGGGCGAGCTTGGGCGCGGGCCGTCCCGAGGGTTCACGCTGCTTGCCGAGCACGCGGCTCAGCAACTGGATAATGCCCAGACCGTCGGATGTGGCGTGATGCAGCTTGAGCACATAGCCGGCACGACCGCCTTCCAACCCTTCGATCAGCGTCGCCTCCCAGGGCGAACGCGCCTTGTCGAAGGGCGTCATGGCGAGGTTTTGAGCCAGGTCGAACAATTGCCGTTCAGTGCCGGGCTCGGGCAGGCGCACGCGTCGCAGGTGATAGTCCAGATCGAAATCCGGGTCTTCCACCCACATCGGATTACCGACCCCGAATGTCGGGTCCACCACGCGCTGGCGGAAACGCGGCACCGCCTGCGTCACCCAGCGATGCGCGGAATACAGGCGATCCCAATCCGGTGCGCGATCCAGAAACAGCACCGACGTGGTGGTGGAGCGCAGGCGCGGATCAACCTCGGCGCGCCACATCACCGCCTCGAACGCGCTCATCTCATTGGAGCCGCCCCAGTTCTGCAACTCGGCGAGGAGTTCGTCGTCCGTCGTTTTGATCTTATTGCTGCTCATGGGCTTGGTAACTCGAAAAGAAAAACGGCTAGCGCAAAGGCGCAAAGGCGCAAAGGCGCAAAGGAAAAAGAATGGACGCAAAGAATCAAACAAGACAACTTCGGATTCGAGCACCGTCAACAGGTCGCATCTCTCTGCATTCTCCCTGTTCCCTTTGCGCCTTTGCGTTGCCTTTTTGATGGAGCATTAACCCGATTCCTGCTCCGCACCGGCCGCGAGCTTGCGCAGCCCGCGGAAGGCCTGCACCGCGCCGTGCTCGCCCTTGACCACTGCGGCGACTTCGCGCGCGATGGGCATCTCCACGCCGTAGCGCGCGGCCAGCTCCATCACCACGCCGCTGGTCTTGATGCCCTCGGCCACCATGTTCATGGAGGCAACGATCTCTGCCGTGGTCTTGCCGGCGGCGAACTGCTCACCCACCTGGCGATTGCGCGACAGCGGACTCATGCAGGTGGTGAGCAAATCGCCCAGGCCGGTCAAACCGGAGAAAGTTTCTGCGCGCCCTCCCATGGCCACGCCGAGACGCGAGATCTCGGCAAGGCCGCGCGTGATGACCATGGCACGGGTGTTCTCACCCACGCCGAGGCCCTGCCCCATGCCGGCGGAAATGGCGATGACGTTCTTCAACGGCCCACCGAGTTCGGACCCGATCACATCGGTGTTGGTGTAGACGCGGAACACCGAATTGGCGAACAGCGGCTGCAAGGCGCAAGCAATCTTTTCGTCCGGCATCGCCACCACCGCAGCAGCAGCCATGCCCTGCAAGACTTCGCGCGCGATGTTCGGACCAGCAAGCAGGCCCGCCGGATGGCCTGGCAGTTCCTCGTGAATGATCTCGGTCATGCGCCGCTGCGTGCCCTGTTCCAGACCCTTGGCCAGGCTGATCACTGGAACCCAGGGGCGAATCAGCGGCGCGACCTTCTGCAAGGTGTCGCGGAAGCTGTGCGAGGGCACGCCCATGACCAGCACATCGCAGTCGCGCAAGGCTTCTTCAAGATCAGCGGTGGCGCGTAACTTTTTGTGCAGCGGCAGATCCTTGAGATAGCTGCTGTTGCGATGCGCACGATTGATCTCGTCAACCGTATCGTGTCGACGCGCCCAGATCAGGGTCTCGGCCTTGCGCGCGGCAAGCGAAGCCACCGTCGTACCCCAGGAACCCGCACCGAGCACCGCGACTCGCATCGGTCGGCTCATACTCTTTTTCCTCCTTCCGGCCAGTTCTCTAGGGTTTCGACATAGCGCTGGCGCACTTCGGCGATGCGTGCGTCCATCTCCTCGACCTTCCAGTCAGAAACATCCACCGGGGACAGCACGGCGACCTGCAAGGTGCCGGCGCGCATGGTCTGGTCGTTGCGCCCCATGATCTCTCCGGAGTTGCGGAACACCACCGGCACGATGGGCACACCCGCCTGCATGGCCAGATGAAACGGTCCCTTCTTGAACTTGCCGAGCTTCGGGGTCCACGAGCGCGTGCCTTCCGGAGCGATGCAGAGCGACAAGCCTTTCTTCAGGCGATCCACCGCCGGCTTGAGCGCGTCGATGGCCTTGGCCGAATCGCTGCGATCCAGAAATGCCACCTCGGCCATTTCCATGAATTTTCCAAAGCCAAACACCTTGCGCGCCTCCGCCTTGGCCACGCCGGTGAAGTCACGCCGCACCAGATACATCATGGCGAACATGTCGAACTTGCTCTGGTGATTGAGCGCGAAGATGCAGGGCCGATGCGCCCATAGATTCTCCTCGCCCACCACTTCGACATTGACGCCCAGCACCTTGAACGCCGAGTCGGCCGCAGCCTGGGTCACGAAATCCACGGTCTTGCGCTGATTGCCGGTGGCCCGGTAATAGCCCATGCCCGCCAGAAAACTCAGACCCATTGCGCCGTAGGCACCGACGGTCCGCGCCATTGCACGCGCTGAGCCGCGCTTGCGCAGCGGGAAGCGCAGCACCGGCCAGCCCGACGCGACCGCGGTCTGTTCCAGTTGTTCCTTGGGCTGGATCGCCGTGGCATGGCCCACGGTCTTGAGAAAGGCGATGTCCTCGTCGCCGTTGGCATAGCCATAACTCTGATCAAGTTTCACGCCGTGCTTTTTTGCGAACGCGCGCACGGCTTCAGCCTTGCCCTCGCCCCAGGCGGGCTTGCCGTTGATACCGCCGGTGAGCTTGCCGTTACGGATCTTGGCCTGCGTGGCGATGATGTGTTCGATGCCGTATTCCTGCGCCAGCGGTTCGATCTGGTAAACCGTGGCCGAGGACGCGATGGCGACGGTGTGGCCCATGCGCTGATGCGCCTGCACCAGCTTCCAGCTTTCCGGGAATAGCGTGGATGCAATGCTCGAAAGCCATAGCCGCTGCCACAGCGCACGCATCTCGTCTTCGGTATGCCCGGCCCATTCGAGGATGCCCTTGCCGATGATGTCGCCGAATTCGGCATCGCTCAGATCTTTCTTGCGCGCGAGCTGCACGGTGTAGATCAGCTCACGCGCGCTCATTTCGCGGCGCTTGAGTCGATCAGTGAAATAGGCGGCGGCGGAGTAGCCATCGATCAAGGTGCCGTCGTAATCAAAGAAGGCGCCGATCTTTGGTCCCTTGGGACCGTCGAGCACGCGCTGGATGGCCTCATCGAGTGCGCTCATGCGGTGACTCCACTGGCCTGACGCGCGCTCTCGCGCGCAGCGCGACGCACCACGATCAATTGCTCAATCTGTTTCATACTTTCCACCGCCGCGGCGAGTTCATCGGCAAATTCCTGTCGGCGTTGCGCCAGATCCGGCGCTCCTGGTTTGAGCAAATCACGGTTCGCTGCCAGCGAAATGGCGTTGCCAAAAATTTCCTGCGACACGCATTCGGGATTACGCAGACGCTTTTGCAAGACGTATTGCCGACCCACGCGCACGCATTCCTCGGTAAACGTCTTCTTGTCGATCTTCTTGTCAACCGGTTGCGCGGCGAGCCGGTCCGCCACCACGTAGTAGGCCTCCAGAAACGGCGGTAGCACGCGGTGCGCAATCAGGAAGGGCGCATTGAGCAGTACCTGTCGGCGCAGTTCTTCGGTGCCGACACGCTGGCGGAACTTGGGGTCCAGCAACCGCGCCTCGGCTTTCATCTCGTCGCGGAACGTCGCCTTGTCGCTGAAGAAGAATTCGAACTTGAGCAGGTCGCGCATGGCAAAGCCCGAAGCCCTGGCGCGCTCCATAGGACCGCTGGTCTCTTCCACCGTCACATCAAGCAAGGACAGTTCGAGAATGGCGCGATTGACGAACCAGTGGATCGCGCTGTTGCGATAGAACGCCGCAACCGGGTGCTGTCCGGGCTGGATGCTGTACACCGGCTCCAGACCGCCGTCATATCGACTCAGTACGCCGCTGCGCACCAGCGCATCGAGCTTCTCGGCCACACCGCCCGCATCGCGCACCTCT
>JBQTJH010000160.1:0-20481 GCA_052387335.1 Panacagrimonas sp.
CGGACAGATCCCGCACGCGTAGCTTCCAACGGCCTTCGATGCCGCCAACGAGGGTGCCGATGGCACCGCCCACGGCAGCGCCAATAGCCGTGCCGATCACCGGCACCACCGATCCAACCACTGCACCTGCAGCGGCACCCGCGCCGGCATATGTTCCGGTGTTCTGACTGAATCGGCTGCTGCGCGATGCGATGAAATCACCGGCGACGCTGCCGGCAATGTTGGCCGCGGCTGCCGCCGCCAGAGCGTTAATGGCCGGGCCAGCGTTGAGGGCGAAGCGCTGAATTGAACTGGCGGCAGTGTTGAGTGAGGGGAAGGCCGTGGCCGCAGCGTCGGTGAGCTTGACCACTGAGGTGAACAGCTTTTCAGCAGGATTTGAGAACGCACTCTTGAACAGATTGAAACCATCCTTGAGGCCAGTCAATGAAAAACCACCGCCGCCAGATCCGCTACCGCCACCCAAAATGCTGCTAACAATGTTGGCGATGGGTGCCACCGCAAACTCGATAATTGGCCGCAGCACCAGCGCCTGCGCCGTGTTCTTCAGCGTGTCGAAGAAATTGCGTGCCGCGCCCTTGCCGGCTTCGAAGCCGCGATAGATCGCGTCGGTGAGGCTTTCGCGGATGTTCGCGGCCCGATCCTTCCAGGCGTCGGCTGTCTGCTGCGCGGCCTGTGCGCCAATCTGCGCCGCTTCGCGCTGGCCTTTGATGAGCAGCTCGTTGCGCGCCTGCTGCTCTTCAAGCTGCCGGGTGGTCTCCGGGTCGATGCCCTTGGCGGCGTGGCGCACGCGCAGCTCGGCAAGCTGGGCGTCTATGCCGTCGCGGATCAGGTCATTGACCTGGCGGAGTTGCGCAACTTCTTCAGTGGCGGAGGCGTTGGCGTCGCGGCGCGCTTTTTCCAATGCCTTCTTGGCTTTCTCGGCTTCCTTTTCAGCAGCGGTGAGCTCTACTACTGCAGCAGCTGCTGCTTCTGCCCCAGATGTAACGGCACTGAGGGCGTCAGCGGTAGCAGCCGCAGCTTCGCGCGCGGAGAAGGTTTCAATGGCGTAGTCCGCCATGTCGCTGGTGATGCCGCGCACGCGCGCGATGTTAGTTTCAGCCTCGCTGTTGATGCTCGCAACTGATGCGCTGAACTGATCTGCTGCCGATGCGGTGGGTCGGATGGCGGACTCTAGCTGGCGCAGGTTGGCCGCGGCACTGGCACCGAAGCCGAAGATGTCCGCCTGTTCGGTAATGTCCGCCACAAAGGCAACCAGGTCTGCGAGCCGTTCACGCACGATGTTGAGCGCGCCAATGGCCGCAGCTTGTACGCCCGCCCAGGCGATACCCGCGCCCTGCTTGATGCGCTCCCAGCCCACGAGGGTGCCTTCCACAAAGGCGATGCCAGCGAGCTGGGCCTCAAGGAAGTTGTCGCGCAGGTATGTTCCGATTTGCCATCCGGCAAATGCGGCGAAGAGCACCAGGCCTGCTGATTTGAGCAGCCCCATGTTCGTGATGCTGGCGACAAGGCCGACGTTGGTCGCGGTGAGCATTGCCGCAAATGCCCAGCCCGCCACGGTGACCGCGGTATAGATGGCGGGTGCCGCAACAAACAGCGCGAAGTACGCTGCAGCGATGGTCGAGCCGGTCGCGATGGCACCTGTGATCGCCTCGATGTTGTCGGCGAATACCAGGGCCGCTGGCGCAATGACCGTGAGTAATTTATTGCCCAGTGTGATCAGGCTGTCTGCTGCCGCAGACTTCATTCGGTTGAGCGCAAAGTCAGCGCCTGCGCTCATCTTGCCGAACGCCACTTCGGTTTGACCCGCGCGGCTTTCCATCGCCTCCAGAACAGAATTGAAGGTGGCGCCGCCATTTGCGGTCAACGCGAATACGGCACCCAGGGCTTCCACCGATCCAAACAACTGCGACATCAGCTCCTTGTTGCCGCCGGTCTTGTCCTGTACGTCTGCCAGGAAGCCGCTCAGCCCTTTTGCTGCGAGCGCTTGGGCGTTGAACTCCAGACCGAGCTTGCTCGCAAGCTCGGCGGCTTCGCTGGATGGCTTGAGGATGCCCGCCAACACGCCGCGGACCTGTGTCACCGCCTCTGCGGTCTTGACGCCACCGAGTGTCACGGCCGAGATGGACGCAACAAGGTCGCTAAATTCCACATCTAGCGAGGCGGCAATGGGCGCAATCAGGCCGAGGCTGCCGGACAGCTCACCAATGGTGGTCTTGCCCTGGCGCATACCGACAAACAGGGTGTCCGACACATCGGCTGCAGACGCCACGCGGTCACCGTAGGCGTTGAGCACGCTGGTGAGTCCGTCAGCCGCGGTGCGAATATCCGTGACGCCGCCAATCGCAAGACGGTTGGCGGCGTCCAGTACCGCAATGCCCTTTGCACCGGCTTGTCCGGCACTGAAGATCTGGTACAGCGCAGCAGACTGTTCTGTGGCTGCGGTGCCAAACTCTCGTGCCATGAGCCGCGCTTGGCTGGCGTAGGCGGCCATGTTCGACGTGTCATCAAGCAGGGTGCTGACTTCCGCCAGCGATTTCCCGTACTCGCGTGATATCCCGATGGCACCGGCCAGCGTGCCGACGAATCCACTGATGCCCAGGCCGGTAGCAAAGCCGCGAGCCAGATCCTTGGCAATGTTGCGGGCGCTGACCAGTTGTTTGCTGGTCTGGTCGCTCTGTTCTCCCAGGCGCTTCATCTGCCCGCGCGTCTGGTCTGCGCCTCCACCCAGCGCATCCAGACCGGCTTTGCTCGCACGGACGTTGCCGACGAACGCGCCGTTCTCGGCTACCAGACGCAGGGTGACGGTTTGCGTGGTCATGATGCCCACGCTCGGAGAAAGCCCTCACCCCTGCCCCTCTCCCGAAGGGAGAGGGGAAAGCAGTGGAACTTCCCCCGGCGGGAGAGGGGCTTCTTAGGCGTCACGCTTGGCGCGTTCATTGAGCGCATCGCTGACGGTGCGTCCCATGTACTGCACATCTGCCGCCAGCTCCGCGCGTTCGCGGCGCGGCACCGCGTGCAGATCACAGGCGGCCAGCACTTCGGTGGCGCAGATGCCGTTGTAGAACGCACCCATGCCACCGATGCAGGTGAGCTGACAGCACTCGAACACGTCAACGGCCAGCCAGTTGCAAGACCAGATGCCGATGTCCTGGTCTGCGTCCCCGCCCGCCTGTTGATCAGACGCAAGAAAGTCCGCGCCGCTGACCTCGCGGCGTTGCGCGGGTGCGGGCGCGGACTCTTCATTGGGGTCTGGATCTGCGGGGAGCTTGAAGAGCCTTAGCGCCGCTTGCGCGAGTTTCCCCGGCGGGCTTCCCCGTACTGTTCGAAGTAGGTCGCCACCACCGCGGGCACCAGGTACATGGAGTAGCGGCCGGTGAGCAGTTCTTGCACCGCCGCCGATCCGGTCAGCTCCTCGTCTGTCTCCGGATGGCCCAAGCCATGTACGCCGTCCAGGATCTCCGGGATGTACTCCTCGTCCGGAAGGCCGCGCTCGCTGAGCTCAGCGATCTCGGTCTTGCTCTTGACCTTGAAGTCCACCGTGATGTGACCCTTGATGACCGGGTTCTCGGGCGGAATGGCAATGTCGATCTTCTTGCTGAAGGTCTCGACTTTCTTTTTCTGGGAAAAAGTAGTGGACATCGGTGACTCCTGAGATGAGGAGGGGCGCTACGGGTCACCCCGATGCGCCCCTTGAAGGAACGGTTAACTGTGCTTTAAGCCGTGATTTCTACGGTCTGTTCGCTGGTCGCGGTCTGGCCGTCGGCATCCACCGCCTGCACGGTGAAGGTGAACTCGTCGGTGACCGTGGGTGTGCCAGAGATCACGCCGGTTTCATCGTCGATGCTCAGGCCATTGGGCAAAGTGCCTTCGCTGATGCTCCAGACCAGCGGCGCGGTGAACTCACCAATCTCGGTGAGTGACGTGGTGCCGCTGTATGCCACGCCGTTTTCGCCATCAGACAAGGTGCCGGTGAGCGCAAGGCTCACATCACCAAACTCGATGTAGAACTCATCACCGCCCGCGCTGGACGCCACGCACATGCCGGAAATCTCGTAGCCATAGTCGCCATCGATATCCACGGCCTTGACGCTCTCAATCTGGCCGCGAATGCCCATCTTGGCGTAGCGACCATCGCTGCCTTTCACACGCAGTGATGCGGTGATGAAGCCGCTGGCATCACGCACCGCGGTGGGGTCAAAGTCTGCCTTGGCGGTGCGTGCGCAGCGCAGCGTGAACTTGGGATCACGGCCGTCGATGGTGTTGGTCTTGAGCTCGGTGTATTCCTTGGTCTTTAGGTCAGACCCGAAGTCCAGAGACAAGCTCTTGCCCCAGACGTTGAGCGGCGAGCCGCCCGGCAATACCGTGATCTGCGTTACACCGTTGAAGGACTGCACCACCGGGCCGTCCTGGTCAGACACGGTGACGGTTGGCAAGGAAATCTCGTCGATATCCTCATAGGTGCCCTGCACACGAATCTTGCCTTCAAAGCGCTTGCCGATCTCCAGCATCAGGCCCGAGATGGCGTGGCGCGCATCAAACACATTGAGCACCGTGCCGGCGTGAAACCAGTTCGCGGTGGACAGTGGAATGCCAGCGCTGATCGGGTTGTAGCGCGTGGTGCGAGCCCCCGCGTTGAGCACGCGCGTCATGCCGGCAGGCAGCAACAGGCTGTGACAATCCGGACTGCCGTCTACGGCATCACCGGGAATGCTCGGCGGATACAGCCGGAACATGCCTTCAATGAAGGCGCGCTTGTTGAACACGAACATGCTCGCGCCAGCAAAGTGCGGCACGTCCGGGTTGTCCTTGGTGGAATCCACCTCGGTGCCGGACTGGCCGTCATACAAGCGCACGCCGTCGGTCGAGTTGCTTGGCGCAACCGGCGTGCCTTCCAAGTCCTGCAGCTTGAGTGCAAGGGCGCGGCGGATGAATTTTTCGAGTGCGGGCTGTGCCATTGGGAATTACCTCTTCTTGCGATTGCGGGAAGCGCTGCGGACAGGCGCGGGTTTGGGCGGTGCAGCGGTTTCCGGTTCGGACGTGGCCGGCAGCTGTGAGAAGTCCACGAGCTGGCCGTTGATGACGCGCCAGTCGCCGTGTTTGATGGGAGTTGGGTGGTTCATGCCTGCCTCTGGGCTGAGAAATTCCACGAGCAGCTGTAGATGGCCTGGGCCACCAGGTACTGCGCGTGGCTGAACTCGTCGCGTGACGCAACGAATTGGAGATCGCCATACGGCGGATTGGCCGGGCTCCACGCCGCAAGGCGCTGATCAATAGCGGCGAGCACGCTGTCTAGCTCGGCGCGTACCTTGGCGGCGTCACCGTGATTGCGTACCCACACCACGAACACCAGCGAGGTTTCGCGTTCCTGTTGCAGCGGCGGGCCACTGAACTTGATGGGCCCACCCTTGGTGCTGGTCACCACAAACACGGCCGGCGCGGTGCGCGGTGGCGTAGCCAGTGCAGCGCTCATCTCCGGTGCCAAGCCCACGAGCTTGACCTGGTCTATCGCCTGCAGACGCTCGATCACCGAGGTGGTGGGGAAAGAGAGCGTGGGCACGGTTACAGGCCCCGCAGCGTGCCGCGCGAAAAGACGCGCGGCTCACTGCAAATTGAGATGGCGCCGTCTTCGGCTTCTGCTTGCGCAACCGCACTGATCGGATCTCCGGCGCCGAGTGAGAGCTTGCCCGCCGCCACCAGCTCCAGCGTGCGCAGGGTGCTGCGGTAGTCGCGCTCGATGCGGCCGGACTCTTCGTTGGTCTTGTCGCGCTGCGGCTGCGCGTGATACCGCGCAATGTTGCGCGCCCAGGTGCACAGCACCGGAAACTGCACCGCACTCAGCGGCAGCGTGTAGCCGCGGCGCGCGAAGTAGGTGTCCATCTCCGCGTCGGCACGCACCAGCGTGACGGTAATGCTGGCCAGTGCCGCATCCGCCGCTGCAATCTCGTCTGCGGACCACGCGCTGCGGTCTGCCGCGTTGAGCGTGGCGGTGAGCAGATCGAGCGGCAGGTTGAAGGGCTCGGCCAGCTCCTGGAGCATGCCGGGCCCTTCAACAAACTGCGTGGGTGTGAGATAGGCCACGGATTACTTCTTGGCCTTGGCCTTCGCAGCGGGAGGCGGCGCGGCGGCCAGGTCCACCTCTTCCACGGTCAACATTGCTTCGCCTTTCAGCGCCTCGATCTGATCGGCGGTGAATTTCTCGATGGCGTGATCGGTCGGCGCGGCGGCGTGCGCCATGCCCGCGCGGCGAAAGCCGGCGATCTTGGACGTGATGCGAAGGATGTGGGCCACGAAACGGCTCCTTGCTTGTCTCCCTCTCCCGCAAGCGGGAGAGGGTTGGGGTGAGGGCGGTTGGAAAATGAGTGAGGCCTACGCTCTGCAAGAGCCCTCACCCCTACCCCTCTCCCAAAGGGAGAGGGGATAAAACAGCGGCCCTCTCCCAAAGGGAGAGGGGAGAGGACTTACAGCCAGGGCGAGGACATGACCTCGACCACGCCCTTGAGGACGTTGTCTGCGCCGTTGGCGAGCGTGCTGGCGTTCACGATCTTGCGAGCGCTCCACTCCAGCGCAGGCGGCACCACCAGCACCGTGGGGCGAATGCCCAGCGGCCGGTCGTAGTCGCCCTTGCGTGCGGTCATGGCGGTGTGTGCTGCGATGAGGTTGGTTTCATCCAGCGTTTTGCGGCTGCCGTAAGCGAGCTGCCACAGACCGAAGCCGACGTTGCGGCGGCAGTCCACGCCGTAGACGTATTCCTTCGCGTTGAAAACGTTGTCGTCGGTCTCCGCCGTCTTGGAAACGAAGTTCGGCTTCTTGCGTTCCTGGTGGATGATCGGCTTGAGGCTGCGCGACACATCCAGCAGGTACCAGGGCGTGCCGCTGCCGCTGTTGTTGTCCCAGTTGGCCTGAGACACCGGCACGCCGGCTGCATTGAGCACCGGGTGATCGGTGTCGAAGAAGAACTGACCGTCGTAGCACAGCGTGCTCGCACCGGCCGCCAGCAGGCCAAACACCAGCTGGTCCGGATGCGCGCCCACCGAGCGGCCCAGCTCTTCCATCATCGGTGAATAGACGCCGTACTGATCGTCCTCAATGGCCGTGCGCGGCACGCCCACCGTGAGTTCGAATTCCTTGTTCTTGATGCTGTAGCCGTGGCTCTTGGCGCCGTGCACCACGCGGTCGCCCAGCCACTCGCGCATGTTGGGAAAGCTGCCGAGCCAGCCGTATTCCTCGCTGGCGGTGCTGGACGGCACCGTGGTGGCAACGCGTGCAGCCTGGCTGACCGCCTGGCTGAGCACGCCCTGAAACGAGGTGCGGAACGAGGTGTAGAGCGTGCGCAGATTGGCGTGATTGATATGCATGGTGAGGCTCCGTGAAGTCGAAGAAGTTGGCGGCGCGCGGCTTAAACGCCGGGCTCACCCTGAGGGCCCTGCGGACCGACAGCACCGGGGGCGATGACCACCCAGACGCCGTCTGCATCCACATCAGAGATCAGGCCGGCAATGGCGCGCGAGGCGCTGTCATCGGTCTTGGCCACGGTCTGGTCATCCACGATGTAGCAGGCGTTGCCGATGTCCACGTGGGTGATCGCATCGCCCGCAGACGAGTTGAGAAAGCGGAAGCACCCGCGTTCGACCGTCACGCGATTCAAGCCGTTGGTGCCATCACCCGTCACGGTTTCGATGGCCACGCCCACGGCCAAGCCGGCGCTGGCCGTGCCAGCAGCCACAGCCCAGCCACCGGAGGTGAGCAAGGTCACCATGCCGCCGGCATAAATGGCACCGGCAGCGGCAACGGGATAATTGGCGAGAAGGTTCTCGCGACGCGGGGTGTTGCGGGCGGCGGTCAGTGCCATGAGCGATTACTCCGTGTAGTGGGTGTCTGCGCCGCTTACGCGGCGGTGCGGTTGCCGAGCGCGACCTTGGTGGCTGCGAACGCCTTGGGGTCCACGCCGGTGGCGCTGCAGATGGCCAGCTCATCCGGCGTGAGGCCCTCCGCACCGGTCTCCACGCCAGGCTTCTTCTCCAGCTGCGAGGTGGGTGCGGCAATCACCGGCATGACGGCCACGAGCTGCTTGAAGCTCTCGGCGTTCTGACGGCACATCGCGAGGTAGTGATCGCGCGTGGCGGGAATTACCTTGCCCGCGGCTTGCGCCTGGTCCACCAGCTGCACGGCCTCGGCCTCGGACTGTGCCTTCTTCATTTCACCGATCTGCGTCTCGGCGGTGGTAGCACGGTTGAGCGCCACGGTCAGTTCTGCACGCGGCGCGAACTGCGTCGGGTCTGGCGACTGCGCGGCATTGAGCGCGGTCTGCTTATCGACCTTGAGCGCGTTGATGGCGGTGACGCAGTCCGCCTCCGTGGCGGTGTTGGCAAGGGAGAGCGCGGCACAGATGGCAAGCAGGGACATGGCGGGTTCCTCGATCTGCTCGGCGTTGAGCGCGAGCTGGGTAAAGTTGGGGTCGTTGACGACGCTCCCGCCGACCAGGCTCAGGATTTCGCTGGTGGTCTCGTCCCACACAAACTCCGGCGAGAAGTAGCGGTACTCGCGAGCGTTGAGTGCGGCGGTGCCACGCGGTGTCCACTCCACATCGCCGACGACGGCGCCGCCTTCAACGCGTACACGCTCGATCCAGCCGAAAGCCGGAGAGCCGTCGCCGCGCGTAGCGGCCAGGCGTCCAGCGTGGTTTTCGGTGACAGCGCGTGCACGGTTGAAGGCGGCCACAACGGCGGCCGGTGCAGTCAGACGCCAGGCGCGACCATCGACGCCACGCACAAAGCCGTCAGGCCCCGGTGCGGGAATCAGCGTGATGGTCTTGGGTGCCAGCTCACTGCCCGCTGATGCGGGAAGTTCGAAACACAGAGCGGCGACGGGGCGTGTGTTCATTGCCCCGCCATCGTCTACATCGAAGGTCTGCGCCTACAGCTAACCGCAGTTAGCTGAACAACCGATGCACGCAGTTACAGCCTAACGCGTCATCAGCGGCTGAGTCACTTTGTCGATTCGTGATCGCCTTGAATCTCGGGCGGCTCAGGCAGTGACAATGTCCCCTGAACCTGCTCTGGCGGTAGCGCAACGTCCTCAAGCCCAACCGTGCGCATGCCCAAGCTGTGCGCTTTTTTCCGCAGGCCCAGATCATCGGTGTAGATGGCGTCGGCACCGGCCACACGCGCAATGGCAATGATCTGTCTGTCGTACTTGACCCGAGCTTTGGTCTCGTCACTGACGGCACCTTTGGCCGTCAAGGCTCGGTCGGTCATGAGCGCTACTTCTATGGCGGCCAGTTCATCAAACGCCAGGGTCTTGAGCTTGTACCCGGCCGTCAGCTCCGTCACCAGCTCGTGAATCGGGCCAGCGGCACCCACCAGCACTTCGCTGAGTGCCGGGGTCGGCACACCCACCCGCTCACCGGATTTCTGCAACTCCGACAGCAGGTGTTCAATGCGTAGCTTGGCCTGCGTCACCGGCTTGTTTGTGGCGGGGTCCAGTGGCGGTGCTGCGGCCGGGTCCACCAGAAGCATCAGAAACGTGGCATCAAAGACCACCATCAGCGCGTCGCCACGGTGTCAAATTGCAGCGGCAATTTTCTGATGGCTGCAATGGCGTCAGCCAAGCTGCGGCCATCCAGCGGCCTGAAATCCGTGGCCTTGAACCGGTCAAGCTCCCATTGGGCTTCTGCGTTGCGAAGCCAACGGCCGTCACCCGACAGCCGAATGGGGGCGCCGTACAAATACGACACCAACCGCCGGGCCATGTCCCGGTCCATTTCGCAATTCCAGACCGTACCCTCGGCGTCCACAATCTGAGCGTGGGCGCTCTTGTCTCGACCGCCAATCCTCACCAGTACGCCATCAACCTCCGTGTGCTTGTGAAACGGGCCGATGACCTGCGGCAGCGATTCTCGGTGGCCGGGGAAACGGATAATTTCTGCACCACCGGCCGTGATCGCGCCTTCAGCGCCATCAATTCGCAACAGCTCATTGAGCTGGCGGTAAGGCTTATAGGTCTGGTGATCCTTGTCGGCAGTGCGCGCTTCCTGAATGCGCTGCCTGGATCTGACCCGCGCCTCGGGCTGCACCCGAATCCTGACCACCGTGCTGCCGGGCTTGAGGCCCTCAAAATGCACGCGGTCTTTTTCGCCTATCAGATCGGCAAGCGCCGTGAGGTACTCCGCCAGCCGCGCCATTGGAATGGTCTTGGGCGAGTACGCTCCGATGGTGAATTCGTAATCGGTCATCTGGCTCACTGTGCGTCGGGGGGGGCATCCATCATTTCCGTCCGCGTTCCAACTCTACCGCAACTGCGCGGAACGGCAGAATGCCGTCAAGCCCGCCGCAGCCTCCGACGAACAGGTCCGGACTGCACGTCATGGCCTTTAGACGGCTTAAATTTTAATTCTGCGGCTTGAACGGGGCTCCGATAGCCCCCTCGCCCGCGAAACGCCCCACAGGGCCTCGCGCGGCGGTTTAGGTCTGGCCAGTATCCAGCCAGCTCACGAACACCTGGCGAATCTCATCCTCGTCATCTGCATCTAGCCACAAGAACGGACGCGCCGGGATATTGCGGGCTGGGTCACCGAACTGGTGAGTTGCGGCCCATTTCGTGTTCACGCCGAAGTCCAGGGCGTTGAGGCCGGCAAACTGGTAGCGTGGGAAGTCCATCAGCTCGCCGGTGAGTTCCAGCAGATCGGCCGCACTCGCGCTTCTGGCATCGCCCCTGGCTTGCGCCGCTGTGCCGGCGCGTTTGCGCTTGGCGTACAACTCCGACACCGGCGCCCAGGGCAAGCCGTCTGGCCCGCGCTTATCGCGGAAACGCTTGGGCCACATCTCACGGCCCAGGTACTCGCCCACCTCGCCCAGGGCCGGTCGCAGGTCCTGGCCACGCTCCACCAGCCGTTTCAACGTTGCTCGCGCGGCAGCGTCTTCAATCTCGATGCGGATGAAGGTTCCGGCCATCGCCTAGTCTCCCTTGCTTGACGCGCCCTGGCGCATCTTTGCGGCAGGCGTGTAACCTTGAAACCACTCCAGGCGGGTGTACACCCGATAGGAAGGGGGTCTTGGGCATCGCAAAGGTGCCCAGGGCGGATGCGGGTTCGAGTCCCGCCACCGCCTGGAGTGCCCTCTACAGGCTGCCATCAATCAACTCTCCGGCGCTGGTCATCAGGTCGTCTACTGACACCCGCCTCCCTGATTTCACGACATTGACGCGCACCGTCTGCCGCTCGCCGTCGGCCGTGCGAGTGCGCAACTCGTAGTTGACCTGAATCACCAAGCGCATCGCGCCACCCGGATTTTGCGGATCGTCGTAAACGAATAGCGCCGTGTCGGGACGCTCCAGGATGACCGCTTTGGGTGTGCGCAGGTGAGTCGGCAACCGTGCAAACCACGCGGCGTCCAGCTGCCCTGCCTTGTTCGGCCGAAACATGTGGATGACATCGGCGTCGCGTAATGCGATCAGAGCGGACTCGGGTACCACGCCGCGCGCCGTCAACGTCTCGACGAGGGTGGGCGATAGGGCCCCCACGGTCATCACGCGGCCTCTTGGAAGCGGATCGGCTCGTACTTGGTCGAACCATTGAACGTAGTCACTCTGCAGGGCCTCCAGCACCCGCTCGCGACTCAACGCCCCCAGCACGGCCACCGCACCCTGTGCGGCCGGCAAGCCAGTGGCGCGGTCCAGGTAGAGCCGGGCCAGCTCGCCCAGAGCGGTAGCACCGGGCCGATGCTCGAAGCTGGGGTCTATGCCCTTGGGCACGGACACCGTGCGCGGATTGCCACTCTGCTGGCCCACTGTGACGTCGCGCAGCTCCAGCGGCGGTGCGTCTCCCAGTCGTAAGCCCAGCCGGTCCATCGTGCGTTGGTTGACCAGGAAGGCCTTGCAGCGGCAGCCCCAGCCGTTGGGTGGGCTGTGGGTGTCCCACCACGGATCGTCTGCCCGCAGCACCAGTCCATTCCATGCCAGGTGTTGCGGCCGCGGATCTCGCGAGCCGCCGTGGCGATAGAGCTTGAACGGCAGGCGCGCTCGCAGCGCGGGATCTGCCATCTGGGCTTCGCGCCCGGCGCCGTAGCTGCTGCGCATGTTGGTTTGGTAAATCAGCCTTGAGCGGCGGTTAAAGTCGCCCGGAAACGCCCAGCCTTTTTCCGCCTGGCTCTGGCGCAGACGCTTGCGGAATGCGGCCAGACCTTCGCCGTCAGCGGCGGCGGCCACGGTAGCGGCCTTGAGGTCGGCCAGTACATCCATGCGGGTGATACCGGCCACGATGTAGGCGCGGTCGTGCTCGGCACCGTAGATGTCGGCCCAGCCGCGGGTGGGAACCGGGATCTTGTTCTGCAAGAACTCGATCTGTTCCTTGAACGGCAGGCTGCCGAAGCGGGCGGTCATGGAGAGACCACACTGTTTTCCCCTCTCCCTCTGGGAGAGGGGTAGGGGTGAGGGTTTGGCAGAGCGTGGGCGCCGCTCATTTTCCCACCCCCCTCACCCCGGCCCTCTCCCAAAGGGAGAGGGGGAACAGCCCGTAGGTTCCTGCCACGTTATAGCCCTCGCAGTACGTCGTAACGTCCCGCAAGTTGCGCAGCGGTCATGGCGTCGCCCATCAGATCGGCCAGGGCGTCAGGCGCAAGGTCCGGGTACAGGCTGTCGATGCGCTCGCGGAGTTCTTCCATCGACTGCACCTCGTCCAGCAGCGCCCAGATCGGTGCCATGAGCTGGTCCTGAATCTCGGCGGCGTCACCGGTCAGACGTGCCACCTGCAGATCCACCACGTCCACAGACGGTACGGGGGGCAGTGCCGAATTCAGCGCCAGATTCTGCGCGGTCGGTGCAGAGGGTGATGGTGTCGCCGGCCGAGGCGACGACAGCACTTCGGCATCACGCTCTGGATCCGGCAGTGACAGCTTGTCCCGCACCACGCTTTGCTCCACGCGCAGGCCCAGCGGCACCAGTTGCGCCAGCACGTCCGCGAGCTGCTTGATGTCTTCTGGTTTGCGCTTGCGGATGACCACACGCGGGTAGCGCTTTTGCGGCCCGTGATTCAGGTCGATGTAAGGCTTAACCAGGTCGCGTTGATACGTGGACGCAAGCTGGCTGCAATCGGCGTCGCGAATATCGCCACGCACTTCGTTGTGTACGTCAGCTTGGCCAGACCCGAGGCCGCCGGCCTGAGCGTCTGTGGTGTTGGTCTGGCCCAGCACCACTTTGCTCATCTGGCGGTCCAGATAGCTGCAAAGCTTCTCGAACAGATCACCGCCGCCGGTGCGGCTGCCCGTCTCCAGAAACTCCAGCTTCATGGACTCCGGCATCACGGCCGCTGCATCGGAACCGATGTTGGCCACGGCCCGGCGCAGCGCACGCTTGTCGGCGTCTGTGGCATTGGGTCCGTACTTGCCCACGCGTACCGGCATGCCGAAGACCTCGGCAAATGCCAGCCAGTCTTTGAGCGCATAGGCCTTGCACAGCCACATGAAAGCGGCGATGCGCGCAAGGCCGTTGCGAATCGGCAGCCCGCTCTTGAGCCGCGGCTTGTGGATGACGAACTTGAACGGTGCCAGCTCGATCCCGTTGTAGGTGTCAGCGGCGTCGCGCAAGCGAAGCTCGCGGCCGGTCAGGCGATCCGGCACAAACCAGCGCGGATCACAGTGCTGCAAGGACAGCGGCGTCCATTGCCGCTCAGAGCGGTCCCATTGGATCTCGCACACGGAAAAACTCTTGCCCAGGCCGTCCAACAGATCGGCGCGGGAGTTCTGCACGCATTCCAGGGCAAACAGCGCCCGCACTTCGTCTGCCAGGCGCACGTCTGCTGCGTCATCACTGGCCGCTTCAATCACCGCCTCAATGGATTCCACCGCCAGCTTGCGCGTGCCGAGCACGCTGAAATAGTGGCCGTCGCGCTCTTCAATCTCTTCGGCCAAGGTGAGGTAGTCGCGCGGGTCCTCATTGACCGAGCGTTCCAGCACCGCCACCAGTCCGGCCGGTGTCAGACCAGAGGCAATGGAGTCTTGCCAGATGTTGCGAATGCCGGTCAGCTCCGGCGTGACGATCTCCTCACGCAGCGCAGCGGCCTTGATCGGCAACCCACGATGATCCACGAGTCCTTGCATTACCAAGCTCCTTTTCGGGCGTTGAAACCACCGGTGATGCGAATATCGCGGCCGTCGTCATCGTCGTGGTCGCGGCCGCGCTTGCCCGGTTTAACCGGCTCGTAGTCATAGGGTTGGTAGGGCGTTGACGCCGCGTGCAGGGCCAGAAAGCAGGCCCAGGCTCTGTCCGCGTGACCGTCGGTATCGCCGTCTGCATCAAAGCGCACCGCGCCGGTGGCGGTGGTGGTTCGCTTGAGCGAGTGCAGATCCGCGCGCACCGCGCGATCGCCGAGCGGGATGCGCAGCTTGCGGTCCTCAAACACCTGCTTGGCCTGCGTGGCCAGCACATGCTTGTTGGGGCCGGTAAACAGCACGCCCTCCACGATGTATTCACCGTAGCGGCGCTGAGCGTCCTGCACCGGCTTTTCGCCCATGCCGGTTTGGTCCATGCAAAGGCGTATCACACGATACGTGCGCATGACCTGGTCGAGCAGCTCGTCCTGCGCGGCAAAGCTGATGCGGCGTTCCGCCACGATCTGCCGCGTCCAGAACACATCACCCACCAGCTCGCAAACCCAGATCACAAACAGGTCATTGCGCGCGGCAATATCCACACCCACGTAGCAAGGCCCGCCGAGATAGCCGCCGGGCTCGCCGGCCTTGTCGTGTTCCACGCCATTGATCAGCTCGTAGTCGAGCCAGGCGCTGGCCTCGTCTAGCCACTGCAGCATGAATTCCTGCTGCCACAGATCCTCATCATTCAGGCCCGCGCGCAGATCCTCTGGGTCGCGATTCAAGCCGCCGCGTACAGCGTCGTAGATGTCCCAGAAGTGCAGGCTCCACGGTCCGGCTAGTGCGTGGCCGTGTTCGCGCAGGGCTGGCTCCATGTTGCCGGCCGTCATCAGCTCATAGAACTTGTTGGCTTTGCCGTTGGGCGTGCTGATGACACGCAGCAGCAGGTCTGGCCGAGAGATGACCGGAAACAATGCGCCCCAGATCTTGCGGCTGTCCGCGTGGAACGCGAATTCGTCCAGCAGCACGTTGGCAGTAAAGCCTCGCGCCGTGTCGGGATTGGCCGGTACACCGGTGATGCGTGAGCCGCCCGGCAGCACCACTTCCAGTGCGCGGTCTTCGCAGCCTTCCCAGGGAATTTCGACCGCCTTAAACGCGGCCTGAAAACGGCTCAAATGCCACTTGATGCCCTCGGCCATCGCCTCGCGCGCCTGGCGCTCGCCACGCGACAGAATCACCCAGCGAGACTTGCCCCCACCGACCTCGCGCTCCAGGCATTGCTCCACAATTTCCAGCGTGGTGCCGGCCGTCTTTCCGGTCTGGCGAGACGCCATGCCGGCCTTGAAGCGGCTGCGGTCATCCACCCAGGCTTTCTGGCGGGTGTGGAGGCGGAATTCACTCACCCCTCCCCCCGAATGGCGCGCCGGATGAACTCATACGTCTCGGCATCCAGCTTGCGCGGGCCGGACTTGAGTTTTTCCTCTACTTCGGTGGCCAGCGCCTTGCGCGCCTCGGCCGCAAACTTCACCTGCTGCAGGCTGGCGCGGCCCATATCCGCAATGGCCCGCATGAGTTTTGGAAATTCGATGGTCTCTGGATCCAGCTCCAGCTCCATGAGCACGTTGAAAGCCTTTTCCTGCGCCAGGCGAATCAGTGCGGCGTTGACGCTGTTATCGTCGTCTGGAGACTCGGCTACGACCGCTCTGGCTTGTTCGGTGACCAGGCGCAGCGCGCCAATGCGATCTTCAAACTTCTTGCCATAGCGGTGCAGGCTGGACTTTCCAATCTTGAAGCCCTTGGACTCCATCCACGCCTCCAGGCCCTGGTAATCGCTGAAGCTGCCGTCCAGCAGACGCTGATTCAGCTCCGCACGAATCGGCTCGGGCAGCAGGCTGACCGCGCTACGCGGTGCCACGGGTCACCAGTATTTCTGCGGGCGGGCGATGCCCGGCTCGCAGTCAATGGTGTATTCGCAGATATCGGTGCCGTACCGGGTCAGGTCAGCAAACCACCGGCCGCCCGGTTCCTTGGTCAAGGCCACCAGAGCGCGGTCAGACAAGTATTCCAGTTGCCGACGTAGCTCCAGCGGTGTTGCGTCCGGGAAGATGGACAGCATGGTGGACATCAGCAGCTCTTCATACGCACCCACCGGACTAGCTGCATTGAGCGACACCAGCAAGTACCAGCGCATGGCTTCGCGTCGCACCTTGGCGTGATCAACCGACATGGGCGCGCTCCCGCAGTTGCAGATTCTCGATCTTGGTGTAGAGCCCATCCATCTTGGATTCCAGCACCGTCTGACCGCGGATGTAGTCCTCACGCCGCACGTAATGGAGCGGCAAGTCCGCGCGCAGCTGGAGCATGTCCCGGTCCAGGCGCTGCCACTGCGTCGCGTCGTTGTGATTGGCCTGTCGGATGGCGGTGAGTGCTTCGTCCTGGCTATCGAAGCGCTCATCAAGGCGCTTGTCGATCTGCGCCATCAGCATCTTGAAGAAGCCCGCCACACAGCCGAAGAACGCAAGCAGCAGGGAGATCAGGTGCCAGAGTTCCAGCTCTACGATCATCGTGGGGCCTCCGGGCCGCGCGTGTGAAATTCAATCAGCCGCTCGCACTGCAAGCGCATGGCGGTGCTCACTTCGCTGTTGGCCAGGTGGTTTTCCAGGATTTCTTCCTGGGTGATTCCGGCGTCGAAGAGCGCTGCGGAATCTTCGCCCTCAGCGGCACTGGGCCCGGTAGTGGCTTGAGCAGCTCCGGGGCTGGCTTCGGTGGTTGCGAGGTCGGCCTGCAGGGCGCGGTTCCACACGCCGACAAAACCGCGAGTGAACACGCAAGCAGGCAAAGGCTGAACCGGCGCATCAGGCCCCGGCTTGTAGACAGTGACGACATGGGGAACCTCCTGGTAAAGCGTGCGGTACACCAGCGCAGCTTGGCCGCGACGCAGGATGTAGTCACCGGCAAGCTGAGCATTGAAGTCGGCGACTTCGCCCAGCCACTGCAGGTGCTCGATCTGATCCTGCTGCTGCTGAATCTGCGTGGTCGATTCGCAGTCCTTGCGGCCATCGAAGTGCACGGTCCAGGCGGCAGCGGCCACGATTGCCAGGCACAAGCTGGGCATCAGCAGCCGGCCAGCCAGAGGGCCAAGACGCGCGAGCAAGGGCGCAATCGCGATCATGAGGGCATGCCTCTGTGAGTTCCGGACATGCCCACTGTCCGTCCCTCACACAGCGCGCGCTCATCCGCGCGTCGCTTGACCAACCCGGGCAATACCTTGCCACCGGCCTTGATCCATCGACTCAGTTCCGCGCAGGCACCGGCGGTGTCGCCGGCGTTGAGCTTGCGCACCAGAGTGGAGTCGCAGAACTTTTCGCCGCCAACGTTGAAGGCAAAGCTGACGAACGCCGCACGCTGATGGTCCTGCAGCGGCACGTTCACACAGCGCTGAACATCCTGGTGGTGCGCAATCAGGTCAGAGACCAGCAGGTCCTCACATTCTTGCGCCGTGTATCGCTTGTCAAGGCGCGCGGTAGCGGTATGCCCCACGCAAGCGGTCACGATACCAATGGGATCCTTGTAGCCCTTGAGAATCGTGCCCTCATGCTGGGGAACGATCACCAGCAGGATGCCAGCGGCGGCAACGCCGACGACGCTGGTGAGGCGTAGCAGGGAGGCGGTCCGGGAGGCGCTCATGGTCTAGGCTGCACGTCCAGACAAGGAGACCCTGATGGCCGGAAACACCGCAGACGAAAAAGCATTGGCGCTCAACTTTGCGTACACCGCCCTGGTCCGGGCGCTGTGCAAAAACGGCGCGCTCACTTTGGACCAACTCATGTTTCATCTGGCCGGGGCGACCCAGCGGCTCGACCAGATTGGCGAGTCCGGCGCGGCCGCGATGCTGGGAGCGATGGCAGAGGGACTTCAGGCGGTGGACGAGTAGCCCAGCCCGCCGGGATGGCCACCCGAGACCAGGGGATAAACGACGGTTTGGGCGAGCGCTTCATGCCCCGCAGTGTGGGGGCGCGGTGACCTGCGGGGCAGCTAACGGGCGTTAGCTAGGGGGCCTTCAGCCCGGCGCAAGATGCACACAATGTAGCGGAATCTTGCCGCGACCATGTCAGATCAGATCCAACTGCCGCTTGGCCTGTTCTTCACCCGCCCAGCGATACAGCGTGAACAGGTGCACGCCGTGCTTCACGCACACCTCGGCCGCCGGCACCCCGCTGCGGTACTCCGCCAGGGCGGCCTGGCGGATCACCGCGCGCTTGTGGCGGGTGTTCATGGGCACCACCACCGGCTCGCGCCCGTAGAACGCCACCAGCTTCGCGGCCGCCTTGAGCCCAATGTGCAGGGCAATGGGGTGGTCTGCGCTCATCACCCGCGGCAAGGTCAGCCGCAGTCCGGGAAAGGCATCACACAAGGTCAGCGCCGCGCGTGGCCCGATGATCTCGGACAGCTCGGCAAACACATCACGCTTGGCGGTGGGAGGATTCACGCGTGTCAGAAGGCCTTGCTTTTATGTATCCACATGGATACAATCAGCCCATGAAGATGGAAGCCACCGCCGCCTATACCGACTGGCTCAACGGTCTGACGGATTTGGCCGGCCGTGCCCGCATTCAGGCCCGCGTGGAGCGGCTGGCGGCGGGCAACCCCGGCCAGCATCGGGTGCTCAAGGGCGGGGTGGCAGAATTGAAGATCGATGTGGGCCCCGGCTACCGGGTGTATTACACCCAGCGTGCAAACGTGCTGGTGATCCTGCTCTGTGGCGGTGACAAGTCCACGCAGGATCAGGACATCAAAACCGCGCTGAAACTGGCGCAAGGACTCTGAGTAATGAGCAAGAAAACCAAGACCGTAACCCGCCCCTATGACGTCGCCGAGCATCTGCGTACGCCGCAGGAAATGGCGCTGTACCTGGATGCCTGCATCGCGGAAAGCAACGGGGACCCGGCGTTCATTGCCAAGGCCATTGGCGACATTGCGCGCGCCAAGGGCATGTCGGAGCTGGCGCGTGACACCGGCATGGGGCGGGAGAGCCTGTACAAGGCGCTGTCGGGAGACCGTAACCCAGAGTTCGGCACCATCCTCAAAGTGCTCAAGGCGCTGGGCTTGCAGTTGCAGGCCACGGTGGCAACCTAGCGCCGCGCCGCTCACTCGAACAACCTGCGCTGCCTTCTCGCCCATGATCTGGGCCAGCTGCTTGAACATGTCTTTCTTGGGCTTCACGCGTGCGGCGCGGCCTGCGCTTTGGCGACGTAATTGCAGTGCGGGCAGGCCTGGCGCCACTTGAGCCTGTCGCGTGGCCACGGGCAGGCAGCCTCAAGCTCACCACGCCACCAGCGCAGCACCTGGCTCATGGGTTCAGAGTAGCTTTCGATGGATCGGTGCTTTGCATCAAAGGCAAAACAGTGCGCCGCAAGATATGCCGCCTGCTCTCTCCAGAATTCTCCGAAGAGTTCTTTGAGCTCACTCGAGAGGCGCTTCAAGGCGTTGCGTTCCAGTGCCGCGATGATCTTCATCAGCTCGCTTTCGTCGCACCACTCCAGACGCTGCTTCCGGTTGAAGGTGATGCGCCGCATGATCCCTTCGGCGTAGCTCCAGGGCTTGCCGGCGTCCGTGAGCAGCGCCTCGATCTTGGTCAGCTCGGCACGCTTATGGGTATCCACGTTGTTTGGCCGAGCCGGATAGCTTTTCTTGGCACGCTTGGCGTGAGCCTCCATGTGCTGAATCACCTGCTGGCGACCGTGGGTATCCAGGTCGCGGGAGGATTCAACTCGCGCCACTGTCCAGAGGAGCGTGCGGTACTGGTCATCGTCCAGGCGCAGGTCCTTCTTCAGGACATGGATCCTGGCCAACTCGCGATTGCGCGGGTCTGAAATCACGCAGCCTCTTCAAGCGCTGCAGCCGCTGCAAGCGGCATTGATGGCACCGGATCGAACTGCGTCATGCGCAGATCCGTGCTCTGGGCCGACGTCAGAAACGCAACGAGGTCTGCACGGAACTGCAGCTCTTGCTCAGTCGTGAGCTGCTGCGCTCCAAACCATCGCTGTAGCGCGGGGTCAATCTGCGCTTCGGAAAAGACAAAGGCGCGCATTAGGTGATCCTCTTGGTCAGGTGATAGCCACCGCAGTGATTGCAGTAGTAGTGGCGCAGCACAACGCGGCGACGGCGCAGGGCCTTGGCCACGGCGCGGTCGGCCTTGTCGGTGGAGGGGAAGCGAATCTTGCGCAGGCAGCTATGGGCCCACTCATGCAGGCGCTGATCGCGCAGGTAGCGCTCCGCGGTCTCGGAGATCGGTCTCCTCTCGCTCACGTTCTAAGCTTCAGCTGGCCACGCAAATCGGGACGCGACACGCGGCGCATCGCGGCGACTTGGGCCAAGGTAGTCATGGCGCGGTCGTGCA
>JBQTJH010000161.1:0-6250 GCA_052387335.1 Panacagrimonas sp.
CCGCCGACGATGGAGCCATAGCCCGGCTGCATGTCGTGGGAGTCGACAACGCCTGCGTCCTGCACTACGTCGAAAACAACGCGCGCCTGCGCAACGGCGATCTGCTGTTGATCGACGCTGGCGGTGAGCTGCAGGGTTATACCGCCGATATCACGCGCACATTTCCGGTCAACGGCGTGTTCAGTCCCGAGCAGAAGGCGGTGTACGAAGTCGTACTGGAGGCGCAGAAATCAGCGCTGCGCCAGATGAAGCCCGGTGTGTCTACGGCCAAGCCGCATGAGGCCGCGACCCGAACCCTGACCGAGGGCATGATCGAACTGGGCCTGCTCAAGGGTCAGGCATCCAAGCTGATCGAACAACAGAAGCATCGACAGTTCTACATGCACGGCACCGGTCACTGGCTGGGCATGGATGTGCACGACGTAGGCCGCTACAAGCTCAACAATCGCGCGCGTCCGTTCGAGCCGGGCATGGTGATGACGGTGGAGCCGGGTCTGTACATCGCACCCGGCAGCAAGGGCGTGAAGGACAAATTCTGGGGCATCGGCGTGCGCATCGAGGATGACGTGCTGATCACCGCCGACGGTCACGACATTCTGACCGGCGGAGTGCCGAAGTCGGTTCGGGATATCGAGCAGTTGATGGCGGCGTGAAGTGAGCGCCGATTCCTATGACGTCGCCATCGTCGGCGGCGGCCTCGTCGGTTGCAGCTTGGCGGTGGCGCTCGCCACTCAGCGCAAGCGCGTCGCGCTGATTGAGGCCTTTGCCGCCGGTGATGAATCGCCGAGCTGGGACGAGCGCTGCATTGCCCTAAACGCCGCGTCTCGGCGCATTCTGGACGACATGGGATTGTGGGAAGCGCTGGCGGCACATAGTACGCCCATCCTGTCCACACATATTTCTGAACGCGGCCGCTTCGGCGCGGCGCGCTTCACCGCAGAGCAGGCCGGAGTGCCGGCGCTGGGCTACAACACGCCGCTGCGCGCAATCAATCAACTGCTGTGGTCCAGTGCCCGGGCCGCCGGCGTGAGCGTGTTCTGCCCGGCCCGCTTGAGCAGCCTGCACACCCTGGCGGACCAGGTTGATCTGCGTCTGCACACCGATACATCGGATGCCGTGAGCCTGCGCACCCGTCTGCTGGTCGCCGCCGATGGCGCGCGCTCGGCCGTGCGTGAACGGCTCGAAATCAAGGCCCAGACGCGAGATTACGGCCAGAGCGCCTTGGTCACCGCGGTGCGGCCGCAGCATGCCCATGGCGGAGTGGCGTATGAGCGCTTCCTCGACACCGGCCCGCTGGCCTTGCTGCCCAAGCCGGACGATGCGCAGGGGCACGCCTGCTCGCTGGTGTGGACCTTGCCCACAGAGCGGATCGCCGAGGTCATGGCGCTGGACGATGCCGCATTCCGGATGCGGGCGCACACCGAGTTTGGCGAGCGCGTGGGCCATTTCATGGCGCTGGGGCGCCGCCAGACCTATCCGCTGATGCGCGTGATGAGCGAGCGCATCAGCGCACCGCGCACGGTGCTGATCGGCAATGCGGCGCAGAGTCTGCATCCGGTGGCGGCGCAGGGTTTCAACCTGGGTCTGCGCGATGCCGCGACCCTGGCCGAACTGCTGGACAGCGCGGCCGATCCAGGACAGGACGGCGTTCTGACGGAATACGTCGCGCGCCGCACCCAGGATCGGGACCGGGTGTCGGCGTTCACCGATCAGCTGGTGCGCGTGTTCTCCAATCGCGCGCCCGGCCTGCGCGGACTGCGTCACCTGGGCTTGCTGCTGCTGGAACTGGATACGCCTGCGCGCCACGGCATCCTGCGGCAGAACCTGGGCTTCGGCACCGCACTGCCGCAGCGGGCGAGACACTGAGGTGGCCGCGACGTCTTGTGACATCGTCGTGGTTGGCGGCGGCATCACCGGCAGCGCGGCGGCCTGCGCCCTGCTCAGGTCCGGTTTTTCCGTACGTCTGATCGAACGCGGCGATGGCGCTGCGCCGTATCAGGCGGACCGCTACGACCCCAGGGTGTACGCCATTTCACTGGCTTCAGCGGCGCTGATGCGTGGGCTGGACCTGTGGGACTCGATACTCGACACGCGCGCAGCGGCCATGCAACGCATGCAGGTGTGGGACCGCGAGGCGGCGCAGGCCTTGCGATTCGATGCCGGCGATGCCGCCGCCGACTCCCTGGGCTGGATCATCGAGCACAGCCTGCTGGCATACCGCCTGTGGCAGGCCTTGCCGGCCGCATCGGTGATGACGCAGACCGAAGTGCGGTCGACCGAGTTCGCCGAGCAGTACGCGCTGCTGCAACTGTCCAACGGCGAATCCTTGCAGGCGCGCTTGGTGATTGCGGCCGAGGGCGCTGAGTCACCGCTGCGGGAGGCGGCGGGCATCCAGACTCAGGGTTGGAGCTACGCCGCCACCGCCGTGGTCTGTCATCTGAGCTGCGATCGGCCTCATCACGGCACCGCGCTGCAGCGCTTCCTGCCGTCCGGCCCGGTGGCCCTGCTGCCGCTGGCCGACGGACGCCGCTCGCTGGTCTGGTCCACCACCGACGCCGACGCGCAAGCTCTGCTCAAGCTCGATGATGCCGACTTCCTGCGTCATCTCGAGGACGCGATGCAGGCCAGCGCCGGACGCTTGAGTGCGCCGACGCGGCGGCTCGCGTTTCCGCTGCGCCTGATGCATGCCGAACGCTATGTGGCGCCGCGCTGCGCTCTGGTCGGCGACAGCGCTCACCTGATTCATCCCCTGGCGGGCCAGGGTCTGAATCTCGGGCTGGCCGACGTCAGTCAGCTCGTGGCCGAACTCAGCGAGGCCCGTCGCGCCGGTCGCGACTGGAGCGCGCCGCGGATCCTGGCGCGCTACGAACGCGCCCGGCAGGCCGAGAATCTGGACATGCTGGCGATCACGGATGCGCTGGGCCGGGCGTTCGCGCTGGATCTTCCGGGTTGGCGCCGGTTGCTGCATCTGGGCATGCGCGCCGTGGATGCCGCGGCCCCGGTCAAGCAACTGCTGGCGATGCGCGCAAGCGGCCGGCCATAACCGCCGGCCGCGGAGTCGCGCGATCCACGTGATCACGCAAGGCGCAAACCTTGACGCCTGCGTGTCCTGCTTCCGGCTCGGCCTGGCAAAGGCTATGATCCAGCCACGGTATCAACCCACGCGCGAGACACCGCTCTGACCGAGGTCAGGCGGGGCCGAAGGCGCAAACCCGCTCGTCAATCGCTCAGGCAAATGGAGCGCGTGGGAGTTCCTCGAAAAAGGAACGTGCCGACTCTGGAGAGCGTTTCGCGCAAGCGAAACCACCGATGGGGCATGGCGCGCGTAGGCGCGCCTGAACTCTCAGGTCTGAGCGGTTGCTCAGAAAGACAGAGGAGCGATCACGACGCATATCAGTGCATCACGGGATCGCATGCTCAAGCGCACGGCTTTGTACGAACAGCATCAGGCACTGGGCGCGCGCCTGGTGGACTTTGCCGGCTGGGAGAGGCCGATCCAGTACGCATCCCAGCTTGATGAGCACCATGCGGTGCGAACCCATGCAGGCGTATTCGATGTGGCCCACATGGTGGCGGTGGACCTTCATGGTTCACGCGTCCGTGCATATCTGCGTCAGTTGCTGGCCAACGACGTGGCCAAGCTCCAAATTCCGGGCAAGGCACTGTATAGCTGCCTGCTGCGTGAAGACGGCGGCGTGCTCGATGACCTGATCGTCTATTTTCTGAGCGAGTCCTACTTCCGCCTGGTGGTGAACGCGGGCACTGCGGACAAGGATTGCGCCTGGTTTGCCGCCCATGCGTCGGAATTTGGCGTGGAGGTGCGGCGGCGCAACGACCTTGGAATTCTGGCGGTACAGGGACCGCAGGCGCGCGAACTCGTCGGCCGCTGCATGCCCGACACGCTAGCGCGCGATGCCGCCGCGCTCGCCCATTTCAACGCCTGCGAACAGGATTCCCTGTTCTTGGCGCGCACCGGCTACACCGGTGAAGACGGCTACGAAGTCATCGCGCCGCATGCGGCGCTCGTCAAGCTGTGGGGACAGCTGCTGCAACAGGGCGTCAAACCCTGCGGTCTGGGCGCGCGCGACACCTTGCGCCTGGAAGCCGGCATGAATCTCTATGGTCAGGACATGGATGAAACCGTGACGCCACTGGAATCCGGACTGGGCTGGACCGTTGCGATGACGGCGGATCGCCGCTTCGTTGGGCGTGCGGCGCTGGAACGGCAACAGCAGACGGCGCACAAACGCCAGATCGGACTGCTGCTGGAAGGACGCGGCATCCTGCGCGCGCACATGCCGCTGCGGTTCGCGTCGGGCGCCCGGGGCGAGGGCACCAGCGGCGGCTTTGCCCCCAGCTTGAAGCGTTCGATCGCGCTGGCACGCATCGAACCCACCGACGAAAACCTGTGTGAAGTCGAAATTCGCGGCGAGTGGCAGCCAGCTCGCGTGGTCAAACCTCCGTTTGTACGCAACGGAAAAAATCTCGTGTAGGCGCGAGCCAAATCTCGACGGCGCGCTTTGCGCACGGAACTGTCGAGAGCGCGCTCGCACATATCTCACTTATTTATTGGAGTCCATCACATGAGCAATACCCCCAGCGATCTCAAATACGCCAAGTCCCACGAATGGGTACGGCGCGAAGCCGACGGCAGTCTGACCATTGGCATCACCGACCACGCGCAGAACGCCCTCGGTGATCTGGTGTTCGTGGAGGTGCCCAAGGTCGGTCGCAAGCTGGGCGCAAATGAATCCTGCGCCGTGGTCGAGTCGGTCAAGGCCGCATCGGATGTCTACGCGCCCGTGGCCGGCGAGGTGATTGCCAGCAACCCTGCCCTGGCCGATGCACCTGAAATTCTCAATACCGACCCTTATGGCGCTGGCTGGATGTGGAAGATGAAACCCACAAATGCCGCAGACGTGGATGCGCTGCTGGACGCGGCGGGATATGAAAAGAGCGTGGCCGACGCCTGATCGATCAACGCAAAGCGCTCGTCTTGAGCACAGCCAGGACTCGACTTTCAGGCCGATGCGCAGCCCTGCAATCAGACCCCTTGCTGCGCTCTGGATGGTAGAAGAGCCCTAACTGCCTGCCCGAAAATCCATGCCCTTCATCCCCCACACCGAAACCGATGTCTCGCAGATGCTGAGCGCCATCGGCGCACCCAGCATCGAGGCGCTGTTCGACGAGATTCCGGCCGATCTGCGCTGCGGCAAGCTCAAGGGCGTGCCCGAGGGATTGTCTGAAATGGAGGTTGCGCGCCTGATGTCGGAGCGTGCGGCTCAGGACGGACGGCTGATCAACTTCTGCGGCGCTGGAGCCTACGAGCATCACATTCCGGCGGCGGTCTGGGAGATCACCACGCGTGGTGAGTTTTACTCTGCCTATACGCCGTATCAGGCCGAGGCCAGTCAGGGCACACTGCAGCTGCTGTACGAATTCCAAACCATGATGTCGGAACTCACCGGCATGGAGGTTTCCAACGCCTCGATGTACGACGGTGCCACCGCGCTGGCCGAGGCCATCCTGATGGCGGCGCGTGCCAATGATGCGAACACTTCGCCCAACATCCTGTTGCCGCGAGCCTTGCATCCGTTTTACGCCGAAGTCGTGACCAGCTGTACCGCCGCCCAAGGCCTGGTGACGCACACCCTGCCCTACGACCCCAGCAGCGGTCGCGCGCAAGCGCAACGCGGCGATGGCCCGGCGCCGACGGCGGTGGTGATTGCGCAGCCCAATTTTTTTGGCGTGCTGGAGGATGTGGACGCGCTCACCGACTGGGCGCACGCGCAGGGTGCGCTGGTTATTGCCGTGGTCAATCCCACTTCACTGGCCCTGCTCAAGCCACCGGGTCAGTGGGGCGCCAAGGGCGCAGACATTGTCTGCGGCGAAGGTCAGCCGCTGGGTGCGCCGCTGTCCAGCGGCGGTCCCTACTTCGGCTTTCTGACCGCGCGCAAATCGCTGGCGCGGCAGATGCCGGGTCGCATCGTCGGTCGCACCATTGATCTCGACGGCAAGCAAGGCTTTGCCTTGACCCTGCAGGCGCGCGAACAGCACATCCGCCGCGCCAAGGCCACGTCCAACATCTGCACCAACCAGGGCCTGCTGGTGACTGCCGCGACCATTTACATGTCGCTGGTCGGGCCGCAGGGTCTGGCCAAAGTGGCGAGCGCCTCGATGGCCAATACCCGCGTGCTGGTCGACGCCCTGAACCAGGTGCCCGGCGTGCGCGCAGCGCTGAGCGGTGCGC
>JBQTJH010000162.1:0-8095 GCA_052387335.1 Panacagrimonas sp.
CGCGAACACTTCATGACGCCTCGCCCAGTCCCCGCGCCGACGCCGAGGTATTGATGGCCGCGCAGCTGCAGCTGCCGCGCTCGCAGCTGCGGCTGAGAGGGGAAGACTCGATTTCTGCGGCGTTCGCGCTGCAATTCGCAAACACAGTGGAACGTCGCCGTATCGGTGAGCCGGTGGCCTACATCACCGGCGCGCAGGGTTTCTGGTCGCTGGAACTCAAGGTCAATCCTGCGGTGCTGATTCCGCGCGCGGACACCGAAACCCTGGTCGAGTGGGCGCTGCAGTTGATGGCGCGTGACCCGGCCGATACGCGTGTGCGGCGAATTCTTGACTTGGGTACCGGCAGCGGCGCGATCGCGCTGGCCCTGGCGCAGGAACTCGGCGCGCGCGCGCAGATCATGGCGACAGATCGCTCTGAGGTGGCCTTGAATGTTGCGAAGGACAACGCGCGCGCGCTGAAGCTGGACGCCGTCACATTCCGTCTGGGCGACTGGTGTGCCGCGCTATTGGATCAAGACTGCCAGCCCTTCGACTTGATCCTGTCCAATCCGCCGTACATCGCCGAAGGCGACGCGCATCTTTCAGACCTTCGCTTTGAGCCGCATTCAGCGCTGACCTCGGGTGCCGACGGGCTCGATGCGATTCGGCAGATCCTGCAGCAGGCGCCGATGCATCTGCGTGCAGGCGCCTGGCTGCTGCTGGAACACGGCCATGATCAGGGCGCGAGGGTGCGGGAGCTGCTGCTGCAGGCCGGCTGGGTCGAGGTGGAAACGCGGCGTGATTTCGGCGGCCAGGAACGCGTCAGCGGCGGACGGCGCGCGTGAGTCGCCTTGCGCGCTACAGCCGTCAGATTGTGCTGCGCGAGGTCGGCGTGCATGGGCAGGAGGTGCTGCGCGACTCGTCGGCACTGATCATCGGCCTGGGTGGCTTGGGCGCGCCGGCCGCGCTGTATCTGGCGGGCGCTGGCTTGGGAAAGATGGTGCTCAGTGATTTTGATCGCGTCGCTGCGTCCAATCTGCACCGGCAGATCCTGTACCGCGAGACTGACATTGGCAGCGCCAAGCTGGAGGCTGCGCGCGCGCAATTAACGGCGCTCAACCCGGAATGCCATGTCGAACTGCAAGTCGGTCCGATGGACGATGAGGCACTGCTCGCCGCTGCGCGTGAGGTCGATGTGGTGCTCGACTGCAGTGACAACTTCGCCACGCGCTTTGCGGTGAATCGCGCCTGTGTGCGTGCGCGCAAGCCCTTGGTCTCCGGCGCCGCGATCCGTTTCGAGGGCCAGCTCGCCGTCTTCGATAGCGCGCACGGCACGGCCTGCTATGCCTGCCTGTATCCGTCGGCGGGTGAGTCGCAGGAGACCTGCGAGGAAGCCGGAATACTCGGGCCGGTGGTGGGCGTGGTCGGCACGCGCCAAGCGCTGGCGGCTATCAAACTCCTTCTGGGTCTGGACAAGACGCCAGGCCAGCTCTGGATCTGGGATGCGTTGACGGACGAAAGTCGTCGCTTGAGCATCCCACGCGATCCGTGTTGCTCCATCTGTGGATATTCGAATGAACCCTGAAGCCGATCTCGTCATGCCGCGCACCCTGGCCATCCGCATCCTGCACGAGGCGCAGATTGCACAGCCGGAATCCATCTGCGGACTGGTCGGTGCGCGAGGGCAAGAGCCGGCGAGCTTTTTGCGCAATGTGGACGCCGATTTCGCCGCGCGCGGTGAGACGCTATGGGCGCGGCTCTGGTCCAACCCAACCAGCCCGGCGGTGCCGACCGCGGATCAACTCGCTGGCGGCGGCTTGTATCTGGTGGTGTCGCTCAACACCAAGGGCGTGTTGGAGATGCGCGCCTGGGAACTGCGCGACGGCGCGCCGTTTGAGCGGGTGCTGAAAGTGCGCGATTGAAGAAGGCAAAAAGCGTTCAACGCAAAGGTCGCAAAGGCAAAAGAAAGGCGCGAAGAAATAATGATGGAACGGTGCTGGCGCTTTGTCGGCTTCGCGCAATCCAATTCCCGTTTTTTCTTTGCGCCTTTCGGTAGTTGTTCTTTGCGATCTTTGCGTTAGCCGTTTCTGTAACCGTCAGTGCCTGAAATGCCGCACGCCGGTAAACACCATCGCCATGCCGGCTTCGTCGGCCGCGGCAATCACTTCGGCGTCACGCATCGAACCGCCGGGCTGAATCACCGCTGAGATGCCGGCAGCTGCGGCGGCGTCGATGCCGTCGCGGAACGGGAAGAACGCGTCGCTCGCCATCACTGATCCGCGCACTTCCAGCTGTTCGTCCGCAGCCTTGATGCCGGCGATCTTCGCCGAGTACACCCGGCTCATCTGGCCGGCGCCGACGCCGATGGTCTGGCGCTCCCTGGCGTAGACGATGGCGTTGGACTTCACGAACTTGGCCACCTTCCAGCAGAACAGCAGATCGCGAATTTCGTTCTCGGTAGGAGCGCGACGGCTCACCACCTTCAGTTCCGCACGCGTGATCTCGCGGTTGTCGCTGGTCTGAATCAGCAGACCAGAACCGACCCGCTTGACCTCGTGCGCATTCTGGCCGCGTGACCAGGCGTCGGCCGCGTCGCGACGCACACCGTCCAGCGCGATGCGCAGGATGCGCGAGTTGGTCTTGGGCTTGAGCAGTTCCAGCGCTTCGTCGGTGTAGCTGGGCGCGATCAACACTTCCATGAACAGCTTGCCGATGGCCTGCACGGTGGCGGCATCGACCGCAACATTGAACGCCACGATGCCGCCGAAAGCCGAGGTCGGATCGGTCTGGAAGGCGCGCGCATAGGCTTCGGCCGCTGTGGTGGCAACCGCTACACCGCAGGGATTGGCGTGCTTGACGATGACGCAGGCGGCGCCGTCGACTGCGGGATCAAAACTCTTCACGCACTCCCACGCGGCATCGGCGTCGGCGATGTTGTTGTAGCTCAGCTCCTTGCCCTGCAGCTGCTGCGCCTGCACCAGCGAGCCTGGCGCCGGGTACAGATCGCGGTAGAACGCGGCGGTCTGATGCGGGTTTTCGCCATAGCGCAGGTCCTGCAGCTTGATGAAATTGCTGTTGGACTGCGCAGAGAACTCCGCATGCGCGCCGTCAGCCTGCAGCGCGGACAGGTAATTGCTGATCGCGGCGTCGTACTGCGCGATGCGGTTGAACGCAGCGACCGATAGCTTGAAGCGCGTGTCCTTGCCCAGCTCGCGATGCCGGCTCAGTTCGTCCATCGCCATCGCGTACTGCGCCGGATCGGTCAGCACCGCCACATGCAGCCAGTTCTTCGCCGCCGAACGCACCATCGCCGGGCCGCCGATGTCGATGTTCTCGATCGCCTGTTCGAGCGTGCAACCGGCCTTGGCCACGGTCTGCTCGAAGGGATAGAGGTTGACCACCAGCAGGTCGATGGGCGCGATGCCGTGCTCCTGCATCAACCCATCGTCGGTGCCGCGACGGCCGAGCAGGCCACCATGAATCTTCGGATGCAGGGTCTTGACCCGGCCGTCCATCATCTCGGGGAAGCCGGTGTGCTCGGACACCTCGGTGACCGCAAGCCCGGCCTCGCGCAGCGTGCGGAAGGTGCCGCCGGTGGAGAGCAGTTGAATGTCGAGTTGAACCAGCGCACGCGCCAATTCAATGAGTCCGGTCTTGTCGGAGACCGACAGCAGGGCACGGCGGATCATCGGCCGGAATAGGAAGTGGTAGTAGAAGGCGCAACGGCACGCAGGCCGATCTTGTGCTGACGCAGTTTCTTGCGCAGCGTCGCGCGGTTCAGGCCCAGGATCTCTGCGGCCTTGGACTGGTTGTTGTCGCAGTAGCGCAAGGTGGCGCGCAGCAAGGGCGGTTCAATCTGATCCAGCACCGTCGTGTACAGCTCCGCCGGCCGGTGGCCGTTGAGGCTGCGAAAGTAGTCGTCGATGCATTCGGCGACCGATTGGCTGAGTGGTTTGGGATCAGAATTTCTGTGAGCGGACATGGATGCGGGTCGCCCGTGGGGGTCAGGCCGATGCTTCGCATCAAGCCGTCTTGCAAAAAAGGGGCGCAATCATAGCGCCAAGCGTGGCGGCGGAAAATGATCGATAAAAGCGCCCGTGTTTTGCCGCGCCGCCGTCCCGTATTCAGGCAGTGGCCGCGCGGCGTTGACCGCTGATACGGGTCCAGCCTTCGCGCTTGCCATCGGCCTCGAATTCAAAGTCGGCGGCGTATGCGGCACGTACCTCGTCGGCCTGACGATCGAGCAAACCAGCCAGCACCAGACGTCCACCTGGCTTGAGACAGCGCGTGAGCAGCGGCGCCAGTTCAATCAGCGGACGCGCCAGGATGTTGGCCAGGATCAGGTCGAACGCGCGCGCCTCAAACGGCGCGTCATGTTCCAGCGCGTGCATGCGAGCCTCGACCTCGTTTTGGTGCGCGTTGTCACGCGTGGCCAGAATGGCCTGTGCGTCGATGTCCACCGCCGTGCAGCGCGCGGCACCAAGCTTGAGCGCGGCAATGCCCAGAATGCCGCTGCCGCAGCCGAAGTCGAGCACGTCCAGGCCCTCCACCTGATTGCGCGCAACCCAGTCCAGGCACAGCGCGGTGCTGGGATGCGTGCCGGTGCCGAAGGCCAGGCCTGGATCCAGCAGCAGGGTTTCACAGCCGGGCTCGTCGATGCGCTTTTCGTGCGGGCATACCCACAGGCGCTCACCGAATTTCATCGGCTCGCAGTCCTTGAGCCACACGCGTACCCAGTCTTGGTCTTCAACCAATTCGGTGCTCAGCTCCAGGGCATCACCGTCGGGCAGGTGCTCGCGCAGCATGGCGCGCACGTGCTCGCCGTCGGCGGCGCTGTCGAACAGACCGATGACCACGGTGCGCGACCACAACGGCGTGGCGCCGGGCGCGGGTTCCAGCACTGGATCGTCGCCGGCATCGACCATGCTGACGCTGCTGGCGCCACAGGCCAGCAACAACTCTTCGGCGAACTCGGGGTGCGTGGACAGCACGCGGATCTGCAGGAAGGCCATGGTCGGTGAGCTTGCGTAGCGCGGGGCGCGGATTCTATGCCCTAAACCGCGGCGCCAAACCCGCATACTCGCGCGCCCATTCCTTCGCTACAGCTCTGATGTCCGCGTTACTTCCCGATCTGCGCACTGAGATTCGCGCCAACCTGCGCCTCGCCCTGCCTTTGATTGCGGCGCAGCTGTCGTTCGTGAGCATGGGCACGGTCGACACCATCTTCGCCGGTCGACTCGGGGCCTCGGAACTTGCGGCAGTGGCGGTGGGCAGCAATGTCTGGTTTCTGAGCTTCGTCATGTTCATGGGCATCGGCATGGCGGTGTCGCCGATCGTGGCGCAGCGCGTCGGTGCGCGGCAGTCGCCACAGGAGATCGGCCGCTTCCTGCGCGGTACCTTGTTGCTGTCGATCGGCCTGGGCCTGCTGTGGCTGGTGACGATGTGGCTGGCCGCAGGTTTCGTGCTGGACTGGCTGGCGCTGGATGCGCGCACGTCGGACATGGGTCGGGATTATCTGCATGCGCTGGCCTGGGCCGGGCCGCCAATGTGCCTGTGCTTCTTCCTGCGCAACGGCGCCGAAGGGCATGGTCTGACGCGCGTGCCGCTGCTCGCCGGGCTGGTCGGTCTGAGCGTGAACGCCGGCTTCGACTGGCTGCTGATGTATGGCCGCTGGGGTTTCCCTGCGCTGGGTCCCGAAGGCGCCGGTTGGGCCACGGTCATCGCGTCCTGGGCGATGGTGGCGGTGTACGCCGCCAGCTATGTGCGCGTGCCGGTGCTGCGCGAACTGCAACTGGGTCGCGGCGGCTGGCCGCGCCTGCGGCGCGAGGATGTCGAGGTGCTGCGCGTGGGCTTGCCGATTGCCGCCATCATCACCGCCGAAGCCTGGCTGTTCTGTATCGGCGGGCTGCTGATGGGGCGCTTTGGTGCCGACACCGTGGCGGCGCACCAGATCGCCATCAACTTCGCGTCGCTGTGCTTCATGGTGCCGACCGCTATCGGCATGGCCACCACGGTGCGCGTCGGACACGCCGCCGGCGCGGGTCTGAGTGTGGAGGTGGCGCTGCGCGGTCGCGTCGGCATATTGCTGGGCGTCGCATTCGCGTGCATGTCGGCCCTGGGCATGGCACTGGCGCCGGGCTGGATCGTGGCGCTGTACACGGATGTGGAACATCTGGCGGCGCCAGCGGTGCATTTCCTCGCCTTCGCCGCGGTGTTCCAGATTTTTGATTGCGTGCAGGCCACCGCGAACGGCGCCTTGCGCGGAGTCAAGGACACGCGCCTGCCCATGGTGATCACGGTGTTGGCGTATTGGATGGTGGGTATGCCGCTGGCAGCAGGCCTTGCCTTTGCGACGCCGGTCGGGCCGACGGGCATCTGGTGGGGATTCATCGGCGGTCTTGCGGTGGCCGCCACTGGATTGAGCCTGCGCTTTCTGCGCGGCTTTCCACTGCGGTGATCGTCAATGTGATTCGGTTCACATAAATTTAGTAATTGGGGCGTCAAACCCCGATTTGCGTGCCTATAAATTTGGTAGCGGTCAGTTTGATTGCGCATCTCGCAGCTCATCTCGGCCGTAGTAGGGCCGACAAGCATCTTCAGGGACGAAGGGCACATGAAAAACAACTGGACACTTTGCGGTTGCGCGCTCGCGATAGCCGCCGTTTACGCGGGCACTGCCGCTGCCGCGCTCCTGCCGTTACGGCCCGCGGCCTCCACGCCCGCGGCGACGCCGCCGGCGATACAGCAATTGCTGGCACCGGTTCTGGCACTGCTGGCACCGCCGGCCACTCCCGCGCCGCCGCCACCGCCGACCGGCGCGCCGCCGCCGCTGCCGCCTTTGGAATTGCCGTCGCTGGGTTCGCAGTCGGGTCTTGAGCCGCCTGCAGGCGCTTTGGTCGCTGAACAAATCACGGTCGGTTCCGTCACGCGGCACTACCTGCTGCACACGCCCACGTTGCCAACCGGTGTTGGCACCAGCACCAAGCTGCCGCTGGTACTGGTTCTCCACGGCAACCGTCAGAGTGCCCAGCAGATGGCCGATAGTGCCAGCGGCCAGATCTGGCGGTTGATGGCGGACGGCATCGTCAGGGATGCCAACAACAAATCTTTCGGACCCTTTTATGTGGCGTTCCTGAACGGCGCCACCGCGAGTAATCTGTCAACTGGTCCGCGGGCCACGGCCACCTGGAACGATTGCGCCGCCGCCCGCTTAAACAATCTGTCCACGGCGGACGATGTGGGTTTCGCGCGCGCGGTTTCGCAGCAGCTCACAACGCGCTTCGCGGCCTCTTCAGCGCCGAACATCGAGTCGACGCGCATCTACGCCTACGGCTTCTCCAACGGCGCCGCCATGGCCCTGCGCCTGGGCCGTCAGGCAACAGACACGGTAGCCGCGGTGGCCGCCATTGCCGGCGTCGATCCGCAGACCGCGAACGATGAATGCCCCGTCACGGGCGTGCGCAGCCCGGCCCTGATCGCGCATGGCACCGCTGACCAGTTGGTGCCTTACGCCAGCAACTGTGCCAATACCGACGCGCTGCCTTCGCTGCGTGCCACGGTCTGCCGGCTCGGACATGTCGAGACCGTTAATGCGTGGAAGAAGAATTCAGGCAACACGATTGCTTCCGATATGCCGAATCGCAAGCCGCCGATGGCATTCGCCAAGGCCTCCAACCAGCGTCCCGCCTCGGCACCCGTCGATAGCGCCGTGATTACCTGCGTGCAGCATCTGCGCTTCATCAAGCTCAACGGGACGACGCCGATGCTGGACAGCAACGGAAATTTGATTCCTGGCAAGGACAGTGACGTCCGCGTCGAAGACTGCACCATCACCGGTGGCGGTCATCTGGAACCTTCCATCCTGACCTACGCCGGCGCGGCGGTGGAGACGGTGTTCGGTAAGCAGAACAACGACGCCGAGTCCGTGGTGCAGGCCTGGCAGTTCTTCAGACGCCACACCAAGGGGAACTAGTACTACTACGTTAAGTTATCCTGTCCCAGGCCAGGGATCGGTGTTTTCACGCTGGCAGCAGGGACAACAGTCGAGTTGTCTCGTCAGCCAGATGCGAATCGTCTGAAGCGTCTTCTCCCAGGTCAATGGTGATGCTGAAGTTTT
>JBQTJH010000163.1:0-5380 GCA_052387335.1 Panacagrimonas sp.
GTTTCCTTCAGCAATTCGCGGGCAGCGTCCACCGCCAGAATCTGCAGCTTGCCGAACAAGTGCGTTTTGAGGCGCTGCAACTGGTACTCGAAGCGCAGGAACCGTTCCTGCAGATTGCGGATGGCGGCGCCCTCGGCCTTGAACGTGGGGTCGGTGCTGCGTTCGTGCTTGTCGATCAGCACGTCGAGCGAACCGCCGTGAAACTGGTTGGCGATGTCCTGAAACGGCTTGAGGTTGTTCTGCACCTCGCGGAAGTGCGCGTCCAGGCGCTTCTCGTACTGATCAACGAAGTTCGGAATCTGTACGCCGCCCAGCAAGGCAGCACCGGCCAGCAGCAACAGCATCATGCGGGGTATCAGGCTCATCCATCGCTCCGTACGCCGTGAGGGCGCGTGGAGTCTACGCCGTGACGGCGCGCTGCGAACCGGCACGTGATGGGTGATCATCCTGATCTAGCCTCGTGGACCTCTTTGCCGATGAATATCGCCGCCCCGCCCATCCAGTACCGCATCGACGGCGACGACCTGCAGGTGGTGGAGATCAGCCTGGCACCGGGTCAGACGGTGGTGGGCGAGCCTGGCGCCATGATGGTGATGGACGACAGCGTCAGCATGGACACGGTGATTGGCGATGGCGCCAGCGGCAGGTCCTTCTTCCATCGCCTGTGGCGTGGGCTCAAGCGCCGCTTCAGCGGCGAGTCGCTGTTCAGCAGCGTGTTCACCAACAAGGACTCAAGGCCCAGACGGGTGGCGTTCGCCGCGCCGTATCCGGGCAAGATCGTGCCGATCGATCTGGCTCAGCTGGGTGGTCCCTTGATCTGCCAGAAGGGCGCGTTCCTGTGCGGCAGCGCGGGGCTTGAAGTCAGCCTGGTGGTGCAGAAGCGCATACGCGTCGGCCTGTTCGGCGGCGAGGGTTTCATCATGCAGCGCATCAGTGGCGATGGAGTGGCCTTCATCCACGCCAGCGGCCTGCTCAGCGAAGTTCGCCTGCAGCCCGAGCAGGCGCTGCGCGTTGATACCGGTTGCCTGGTCGCGCTGCAATCCACCGTTCGCTATGACATCCGCTACGCCGGCAAGCTCAAGACCGCCCTGTTCGGCGGCGAGGGCCTGTTCTTCGCCAGCCTGCAGGGGCCGGGAACGGTGTGGCTGCAGTCGCTGCCCATACGGCGCCTGGCCGGTCGCATCCTGGAAAACGGCATGCAGCAGCGAGCGCGTGGCTGGGGTGCGCGGCTGTATCTGATTCTGGCGATCCTGTTCATCCTGTTCACCCTGTGGGCGCCGGACTCTGCACCGTGATGTCGGCAGCCAGCGGTTTCGACGGGAGGCTATTTGGTCCCGGTCTGGCCGAAGCCGGGGTGGTCGTGCGTGCGCGCTTCATCGGGACACGTCTGCATATCGACTCCAGCCCGGCGCACACGGTTGCGGTCGACGCGCTCAGCGCCGCGCGCGGTGGCTTTGAGCACGATCTGATCTTCCTGAACTTCAGCGAGGGTGGAGTCCGCTACGCCCTGCAACTCAAGGACGCCCAGGCGCTAGCGATGATGCGCGCCCAGGCGCCGGCGGGCTTGGCACGAGAACTGGCGCGCCTCGGCGGCGGCGTGTGGCGACAGAAAAACCTGTGGCGCCTGATCTGGGGCGGTGCCGCGGTAGCGCTGCTCAGCCTGGGGTTGGCGTTCTGGCAGTACGACGCCCTGGTCGCGTGGGCCGCCACACGCATCTCACCAGAGACCGAGGCGCGCCTGGGACGTCAGGTGGTCGACGCCTTGAGCGAGCAGGACACCTTGATCGAAAGCGGACCCGCACTGGACGCTGTGGCGGAAATAGGTGATCGCCTGACCCAGGACTCGCGCTACGACTATCGCTGGCTGCTGGTCGACAACGACCAGGTCAATGCCTTCGCCGCACCCGGCGGCGTGGTGGTGGTTCATACCGGGCTGATCCAGGCCGCGGGCTCGGCCGAAGAACTGGCCGGTGTGCTGGCGCACGAGATCCAGCATGTGGAACTGCGGCATTCCCTGCAGAACATGATTCACGCCCTGGGCTGGGCCAGCGTGCTGACAGTGGTGTTGGGCGATGTCAGCGCCCTGGCCGGTGTGCTGATCTATCAGGCCGGGGCGACCGGTTTTTCGCGCGAGCTTGAGCGTGAAGCCGATGAGCAAGGTCTACTGGCGCTGCACAAGGCGGGCATCGACGCCAGCGGCATGCTGACGTTCTTCCGTCGCCTGGACGCCGAAGGCGCGCTGTACGTCCCGCTGTTGTCCAGCCATCCGGCGACGGCCGAGCGTATCGAGCGGCTGGAGCGGGCGATCCGTCGTCAGCCCAGCGCCGCCGCCGAGCCCCTGGCGCTGGACTGGCCGCGAATCCAGGCAAGTCTGGGTGAGGCGATCTGAGCCCGGAATCGCGTCACGGAACGCGCGTCCGGCGACGCGGTCCATCCACCGGCGCCGCAATCGCGCCCGGTCGAACTTTTCAGGGGCACAGAGCTTGAAAGTAGGCGGGTCAAGTCCATGTTTGACGATGCGTCCGGGCCGGGACGCCAAGCTGTTCCGCCCGCGCTAGACTGGAATCCATGAGCGACAAGATCCCCCACCGTTCGGGCACCGACCTCGGCAATGTCGTCGAGGCGGCCAAACCCAAGACCAAGCAACCTCCGATGTTCAAGGTCGTGGTCGTCAATGACGACTTCACACCCATGGAATTCGTGGTCCAGGTTTTGCAGCAGTTTTTCCATCACACCCGAGAATCCGCGGTGCAGATCATGCTGCATATCCACACCAAGGGTCGCGGCATCGCTGGCGTCTACCCCGCCGAGATCGCCGAGACCAAGACCGCGCAGGCCAATGCCTTCGCGCGCCAGCACCAGCACCCCTTGCTGACGGTACTGGAGAAGGCTTGAAGGACATGCTGAACCCTACGATGTTTGACGCTACCGGAGCCGACCATGCTGTCTGACGAATTGCAGAAAGCTCTTGATGCCGCTTTTCTCGCCGCGCGCGGTGAGGGGCATGAGCTGCTGACGGTCGAGCACCTGCTGCTGGCGCTGTTGTCGGACGCCAATGTGTCCGAAGTGCTCGGCGCCAGCGGCGCCGACATGGAGAAGCTCGAACAGCAGCTGCGTGATTACATCCGCCACAACATTCACGCCACGCGCGGCGGTGAACAGACCGAGGTGCAGCCCACGCTGTCGTTCCAGCGTGTGCTGCAGCGTGCCATCTACCACGTGCAGGCGGCCGGCAAGAAGCAGGTCACCACGCTCAACGTGCTGGTGGCAATGTTCGCTGAGAAGGATACCCATGCCGTCTACCTGCTCGGCGAGCAGGGCGTGAGCCGGCTGGACGTGGTGAATTTCATCTCCCACGGCATCGCCAAGAACAATCCCAACGCCCAGCCACCGTCCGAAGCCTCACAGGAAGGTGAGGAGAAGGACGAAGCCAAGCCCCAAGGCAAGACGGCGCTGGAACAGTTCGCGGTCAATCTCAATGAGCGCGCCACCCGCGGTCAGATCGATCCGTTGATCGGCCGCGAGCATGAGATTGAACGCGTCATGCAGACGCTGTGCCGTCGACGCAAGAACAATCCCCTGCTGGTCGGCGAAGCCGGCGTCGGCAAGACCGCCATTGCCGAAGGCCTGGCGTGGCTGATCGTGGAAGACAAGGTGCCGGACCTGCTCAAGGGCTCGGTGGTGTTTTCGCTCGACCTTGGTTCGCTCATCGCCGGCACCAAGTATCGCGGTGACTTCGAGAAGCGCTTCAAGTCGGTGATGCAGGAGCTGACGCAGACCCCGGGCGCCATCGTCTTCATCGACGAGATCCACATGATCATCGGCGCGGGTGCGGCCAGCGGTGGTGTCATGGACGCCTCCAACCTGCTTAAGCCGCTGCTGTCCAACGGCACCCTGCGCTGCATCGGTTCGACCACGTACCAGGAATACCGTGGCGTGTTCGAGAAGGATCGCGCGCTGGCGCGGCGCTTCCAGAAGATTGACGTGACCGAACCCACCGTCGAAGACTCAGTGAAGATTCTCGAAGGCCTGCGCACGCGCTTTGAAGAACATCACGCCGTGCAGTTCACCCGCGGTGCGCTGCGCTCGGCCGTTGAACTGTCGGCGCGTCACATCACCGACCGCCTGCTACCGGATAAGGCCATCGACGTCATCGACGAGGCCGCGGCGCGGCTGCGTCTGCTGCCCGAATCCAAGCGTCGCAAGACCGTGCAGGTGCGCGATATCGAAGAGACGGTTGCCAAGATTGCCCGCATCCCGCCCAAGGCGGTGTCGAGCAATGATCGGGATCGTCTGGCTAATCTGGAGCGTGATCTCAAGCTGGTGATCTACGGTCAGGACGCGGCCATCGAACAGCTCACCAGCAGTATCAAGCTGTCGCGCTCGGGGCTGGGCAACCCGGACAAGCCCATCGGCAACTTTCTTCTTGCTGGGCCGACGGGTGTGGGCAAGACCGAAGTCACGCGTCAGCTGTCGCAGCTTCTGGGTATCGAGCTGATCCGCTTCGACATGTCCGAGTACATGGAGCGGCACACGGTGAGCCGCCTGATCGGCGCGCCTCCGGGCTATGTCGGTTTTGATCAAGGTGGCTTGCTGACCGAAGCCGCGCTCAAGCATCCGCACTGCGTGGTGTTGATGGACGAGATCGAAAAAGCCCATCCCGATGTATTCAACCTGCTGCTGCAGGTCATGGATCACGGCTCCCTGACTGACAACAACGGTCGCAAGGCGGACTTCCGCAACGTGATTCTGGTGATGACCACAAACGCCGGCGCGGAAGAATCCTCGCGTCGCTCGATGGGTTTTGCCGAGCAGAATCACACCACCGATGCGCTGGAAGTGATCCGCAAGATGTTCACGCCGGAATTCCGCAATCGTCTGGACGCGATCGTGCCGTTTGCGCCGCTGGGCAAGAACGAGATCGCCCGCGTGGTCGACAAATTCCTGCTGCAGCTAGAAGAGCAGCTGGCCTCCAAGGGCGTGGTCCTGGAGATCGACGATACCGCCCGCGCCTGGCTGGGCGAGCGCGGCTACGACGTCAAGATGGGTGCGCGTCCCATGGCCCGTGTGATCCAGGAAAACCTCAAGCGTCCGCTGGCCGAGGAACTGCTGTTTGGCAAGCTCGCCCATGGTGGCCGCGTGCACGTGGCGGTCAAGGACGGCGCGCTGGACTTCGAGCTTGAAGGGCGTGAGCGACCGGTGGCTCTGGAAGCGGTCTGATCATTTGCGTAAGAACAAACAAAGCCCGCGGAACAGCCTGTTTCGAAACTGCAGCACTGCCGGATCAAGAGACGCCCCTCGCGAGAGGGGCGTTTTTGTTTTGAGTCGTTGAAGCGGAGAAATGCTCAGGCGGGCGCGAGCTGGCGGGTCAGAAAGCCGG
>JBQTJH010000164.1:0-6857 GCA_052387335.1 Panacagrimonas sp.
CAGTCCGGTCAGCGACGCCACGCGGCGCTTGAAGTCCGCGCTCAAACTACAGCTTGGCACGCAGATCACGCGCTTTCCGGGCTGTTCCGATCCGGCCCGTGCCTATGATGCAACGGCAATCGCCGCGGTGCGCGATCTACAGTCACGCAACGGACTGGTCGCCGATGGCCTGGTCGGTCCGCTGACCTGGAGCCTGCTCGGGATGGACGCCCAGTGGCCGGCTTTGTCGGATCCGATCCGCATCGACCTTGTGCAGAAGATGTTTCCGCACACGCGGCGTTCCAACATCGAGCGCTACCTGCCCTATGTGCTCGCAGCGCTGCGCGCGTCGGCGGCGGATGCCGGTCAGCGCGCGGTGGCGCGCGAAATCCTGCTGTCGGCGCTGGCCACCATCCGCGCCGAGACCGAAGGCTTCATCCCGATCAGCGAGGGGCGCTCCAAGTACAACACCGAGCCGGGTGCGGCGCCGTTCAATTTGTACTACACCAAGCTCGGCAAGACGCTGGGCAACAAGAGCTTGGCCGACGCCGCCAATTTCTGCGGACGCGGCTTTGTCCAGCTCACCGGTCGACACAACTACGAGCTGTTTGGACGCCTGCTGGGCGTGGACTTGGCGGCGCGTTTCGAACTAGCCAATCACCCCGAAGTGGCGGCCTGCTTGCTGGCCGAGTTCATCGCCTCCAAGTCGGAGAAGCTGCTTGCCGCGCTGCGCAAACAGCCGCCGGATTTTCGCGGCGCACGACGGCTGGTCAACGGCGGCTCGCATGGGCTGGACCGCTACACCGAGGCCTATCGCATCGGCCTGACCGCACTGGCGGCCATGACGCCGGTGAAGACCGGCACCCAGCGCAGGAGCAAGAGCACGCCCGCAGCACGACCGCGCCTTAACGCCAAGCCCGATCCGCTGGATCTGCGCGATCGTCCATACACCCCGCGCGTGAGTCCGCTTCCTCCGGAATTTCCCTTACCCGAACATCTGGCCGCCAAGCTGACCGCCTACGCCAAGCGCACCGGCCTGATTCTGGATCAGGGCCGCGAGGGCTCCTGCACGGGCTTTGGCCTGGCCTGTGTGGTGAATTTTCAGCGCTGGGTCATGGCGGGCGCACCGGCGCGGCGCTTCGAGTCGGTGAGCCCGCGCATGCTCTACGAAATGGCGCGGCGTTATGACGAGTACGAGGGCGAGGATTACGACGGCTCGTCTTGTCGCGGCGCCATCCGCGGCTTTCATCAGAACGGGGTGTGCCCAGCCGCGCACTGGCAGTACGACCCCGAACAGCGCTCGGAGCCAGCACAGGGCTGGCAGGAGCGTGCACGTGACATCACGCTCGGCGTGTATTACCGCATCGATACGCAGATCATTGCCGACATGCAGGCCGCCATCGTCGAGGCCGGCGCCGTGTTTGTTTCAGCCCATACCCACGACGGCTGGCAGGACGTGAAGCGCGCGCCGCTGGGTGCCCAATTCAGGCATGCGCAACTGCCGACCATCGAATGGCCGGCGAGTTTGGACGGCGGCGCCCATGCCTTTGCCTTGATCGGTTTCGATCGCGAAGGCTTCATCCTTCAGAACTCCTGGGGTGCGAGCTGGGGCGCTGGCGGCTTCGCCCGCTTGCGCTATGCCGACTGGCTGGCCAATGCGATGGACGCTTGGGTGTTGTCCCTGGGCGTGCCTGGCGTCTTGCCGCGCGAACGCAATCTGCGTTTGCCCTCGGGCGCCTCGATGACGCAGAGCGCAGGCGCGGGCGCGCTCGATGCGCGTCGCTATACCGTGGAGCTGGGCAACGACGGCCGCGTCGACAGCTTCTATGGCGAGGACGAACGCCTGCGCAGCCTGGCCTATCAGGCCGGCAACCTGCCGGCCGAGTGGTTCCGCAAGAACACGCCCGATGGACAGCCCTGGAAGTTGGCGCTGTATGCACACGGCGGCCTGACCAGCCTGGACGACGCGCTGCGCAAGACCGCGACCATGGCGCCATATTTTCTCGGGAATGGCGTGTATCCGCTGTTCCTCGGCTGGAAAACCGGCGGTATCGAGACACATCGCCACATTCTCGAAGACGGCTGGAACAAGCTGGTGCGCGAGGGCGGCGCCAAGGCTGGTGGTCTGGCCAACAAGCTACGCGAGGCGCGCGACCAGGCCATCGAAAACCTCAGCCGCGGACCCGTACGGGCTCTGTGGAACGAGATGAAGCAGAACGCGAGACGCGCGGCCGAAGAGCGTCATGGCCTGGATCTACTGGGTAAGGCTCTGGACGATCTGACGCGCACTTGTCCGACCCAATTGGAGCTGCATCTGATCGGCCACTCAGCCGGTTCGATCATCCTCGGCCACTTCCTGCGTCGCATCGAGTCGCGCCCCAAATTGGCGCCGACCAGCCTTCACCTGTATGCGCCAGCCTGTACCGTGCAGTTCGCCAACGAGCATTACGACAACTGGTTCGACCGCACACACCTGCATCTGCTCAGCGATCGCGCCGAATTGGCCGACCGTGTCACCGCCGCCTACGGCAAGTCACTGCTGTTTTTGGTGGCCAACGCGCTGGAAGCGGATCGGCGCACGCCGCTTCTGGGTATGGCACGCAGCTTCGATGCGCGCTGCAACGGCAAGTGGAACGGCCTGGCCGCAAGCTTGGACGCGCTCAATCGGTTGCAGGCCGAATGGCCGCTGGATGCGAAGGGCAGCCATCCGCGCATCCACCTCTACGATCAGCCGATCCGCACCCAGGTGGATACGCAGGGCAAGGCCATCAAGACCGAATCGCCGACCCACGGAAGCTTCGACAACGACGTCGATACGCTTAGCCGTGTCCTGAGCCATATCCTGAATCGAACGCCGAGGCTGCCGGTGCTGGACCTGCGCAACAGCTAGGCAATTCAAGAGCAAGACCCGGAGTGTGCGCCGATCCACTCCGGGCAAGAATGCGTTCCATCAGGCTCAGCACCGAGGAACGAAGATGAAACGCAAGGACGACAAGGCAGTACGCGCGGCGGCCACGCAAAATGATCCGCGCTGGCAACGAGTGCTGGCGCGTGATGCCAGCGCCAACGGCCAGTTCGTGTACTCGGTGCGCAGCACCGGCGTGTACTGCCATCCCTCGTGCGCGGCACGGCCGGCGCGTCCTGAGAACGTGGCGTTTCATCTGACCCAGGACGATGCGCGACGCGCTGGCTTTCGGCCCTGCAAGCGTTGCAAGCCCGACCAGGCCAGCAGCGAGGTCCTGCAGGCACAACGCATCGCCGAGGCTTGCCGCCTGATCGAGACCGCGGAGACCGTCCCCAATCTGGATCAGCTGGCGGCCACCTCGGGCTTGAGCCGCTTTCACTTTCATCGTCTGTTCAAGCGCATCACCGGTCTGACACCGCGCGCCTACGCCGCCGCGTATCATGCACAGCGGATGCGGGCAAGCCTGACCCGACCCGGCAGCGTCACCGACGCCATCTTCGACGCCGGCTATAGCTCCAATAGTCGCTTCTACGAAAAATCCACCGAGGTTCTCGGCATGACTCCGACCCACTACCGCGCCGGCGGTCAGCAGCATCAGATTCGTTTCGCGGTGGGTCAGTGTTCGCTCGGCGCGGTGCTGGTGGCGCGCAGCGAACGCGGGGTCTGCGCGATTCTGCTCGGTGATGATCCCGACGCTCTGGTGCGCGATCTACAAGATCGATTTCCCAAGGCAACGCTGATCGGCGGCGACGCACAGTTTGAATCCCAGGTGGCGCAGGTGGTGGGGTTGATCGAGGCGCCGAGACGCGGTCTGGACCTGCCGCTGGATGTGCGTGGCACGGCATTCCAGCAAAGAGTCTGGCAGGCGCTGAGTGAAATTCCGCCGGGCCGCACGGCCAGCTACACCGAGGTGGCAACGCGCATCGGCACGCCCAAGGCCGTGCGCGCCGTGGCCCAGGCTTGCGCGGCCAATGCCGTGGCCGTGGCTATTCCCTGCCACCGCGTGGTGCGCAATGACGGCGCGCTGTCGGGGTATCGCTGGGGTGTAGAGCGCAAGCGCGTTCTGCTCGAACGCGAGGCGCGCGCATGAGTCCGCAGGAAGCCTGCGAGACCAAGCTCACATCCTTCGACTGGACGCGTGTGCGCGCCGATCTGGATCAGCGCGGTGTCAGCACCCTGGACGCGCTGCTGACACCGGCGCAGTGCCAGGCTCTGATCGCGCTCTACACCGACGACGCGCGCTTCCGCAGCACGGTGGTGATGGCGCGGCATGGGTATGGCAGCGGTGAATATCGTTACTTCGGCTATCCCCTGCCCTCAACCATCGCCTGTCTGCGCACGGCGCTGTACGCGCGACTGGCCGGCGTCGCCAACGACTGGAACACGGCGATGAATCTGGACGCGCTGTATCCGGCTGCGCACGCAGACTATCTTGAGCGCTGCCACATCGCCGGACAGAAGCGGCCGACGCCGCTGCTGCTCAAGTACGGACCCGGCGACTACAACTGCCTGCATCAGGATCTATACGGCGATCACGTGTTTCCACTGCAGGTCGCGATCCTGCTGTCCGAACCCGGTCGCGATTTCAGCGGCGGCGAATTCGTGCTGACCGAGCAAAGGCCGCGCATGCAGTCCATGGTCGAGGTCGTACCGCTCAAGCAGGGCGATGCCGTGATCTTCGCCGTCCACCATCGTCCGGTGCAGGGCAGCCGCGGCATCTATCGGGTGAACCTGCGTCATGGTGTGAGCCGCGTCCGCAGCGGCCAGCGACACACCGCCGGTATCATCTTTCACGACGCTCAGTAAGCAGGCTCAGTACCCAGCCGCAGATTCCCAGCGCTGCACCAGTTCCGCCAGCCCCGGCATGCGCTGCCCTTGTTGCTGGCCCCAGGTCAGGCCGTTACGCATGACCTGCATATCCTGAGCCTTGACCTTGCCGCCGTGGTGAAAGCGGTTGAACGCCTGGTAATCGAGTGGCCAGGAGTCACGCTCCAGCTTGAGCTGAAGTTTTGCGCACAGGGTCGGGGTCGAAGCCCAGCTCACAAGACCGCCGATCCAGCCGTGTTGTGGCAGCGCGGCGATTTCGGCTTGGGCACGGCAGGCCAGTCGCCACAGCGCGGTCCGCCACCAGCTCAGTGATTGTGGGCCAGCCTGCGATATCGCTGCCTGCCAGCATCGGAAACGCGGCGTTGGTGAGTATTGCGTACAGCACCGGATGCATCAGGCCCGCAGCGGGAGACCCTGTTGCGGTTGTACAGCGCGGCAAACCGCCGCGCAGCGCCGGCATCTGTCGTGTCGAGCAGAAAGCTCAAACGATTGGGAAAGTGGTGGTAAGCAAAGCTGGCGCTGGCCAGAGCCGCGGCGTTGGTCGCTGGATGCGGCGGCAGCTTCGCCGTGACCTGATGGCTGAGCAGGGCCAAGCCGCCGTTGAGCACGCGCGCGCTCGGCAGCCCGGTGCTGTGCAGATAGTGCTCGCGTAAACCAACCCCGACGCCGCCAATTACCAGGATGCTGTCCTGCGCAGCGATACGTCGGCCGAGGGCCGCGAGCATGACGGCGGCCTCCGCGCTTCTGGCGGTGGCGCCGTCCAGGGTGGAGATGACGTAGTCAACACTCTGCTGCGCGACTGCTTCGACCCGATCGAACCTCTTAATGATCGAACCGCTTAACTTGGTGATCGTCATAGCAGTACAGGTCTTGGGGCGCAGCGAATGCCGCGCAACGTCCCGGTCGAACCAGGAAGCTGACCCCTGTGCCGCCCAGCGCCAGGTGATAACCCGCCACCATACCCATGGCACCTGCACCGATGATCATCACGGATGGTGGTTTCATTCCTTGATGTTCCCGATGTTGAGCGGTTTGGATGTTGGACAGAGTTGCACGCCGCTACGCCCGGAGCGCAACGCCGCATCGATCAGCGCGTGCAAGCTGATAGCCGCGGACGCGTAACTGAGACCCGCAGCATGAATATTGGAAATGCAGTGACGTTCTGCATCACTGCGACCAACGCGAGGCTGCGCGGTCAGGTACACGCCCAGGCTATCGGGTGTGGATAGCCCTGGACGTTCTCCGATCAGGCTCACCGCCACTCGCGCGCGCAGGCACTCGCCAACCTCGTCTGCGAGCGCGACGCGCGCCTGCGTTGCAATCACCATCGGCGCAATACTCAAGTTCTGTACACGCGGCCACAGATCGCGCAGTAGCGGCAGCGCATGCCGCTGCACCGCCGTTGCCGACAGGCCATCACTGATGACCAGTAACAGCTCACAGTCGCGTCCCTGCGCGCAGGCCTCGAGTCGCGCACGCGAAGCGGCATCCAGGCTACGGCCCCAATCCGGCCGCGCCAGATAGGCGGCGCGAGTGCCGGCCTGACTACGCACTTCCACCACTGCTCGATTTTCGGCGTCGAGCTGCGCCCGCAGATCGGCGACATCGAGCACCGCGTGTACTGCATCTCGCGCCTGCGCGTGCGCCAGGCCAAAGCCGAGCACCGCAGCAGTCGGCAGGCTCACGCCGCTGCGTCCCAGCGCGACGCGAGCCGGTGTACGTGCGGCAAGCTCCTGCATGAGTGAGGGCGCTTCAATAGCGACGAGCGTAGGCGCGGTGTTCACGGCGTCTGACCTGCAAGGAAGGCGCGCAGGTCTTGCAACATCGGCAAGCGCGCATCCGTGATCGGCGTGCCAACCTCGTCCACCACGCCTTGCAACTGGAGCCAGGTTTCAAACTCCGGCGCCGCGCGCAGACCGAGCACGCGGCGCAGATACAAGGCATCGTGAAAGCTGGTGGACTGATAGTTCAGCATCACGTCGTCTGCCCCCGGCACGCCCATGATGTAGTTCACACCCGCCACGCCGAGCTGGGTGAGCAGGCTGTCCATGTCGTTCTGATCGGCCTCGGCGTGATTGGTGTAGCA
>JBQTJH010000165.1:0-13362 GCA_052387335.1 Panacagrimonas sp.
CGCTCGTCGTCGGTAAGCACCAAGGCTGCCTTGGGCCGTCCAGTTCTCATCGGGTATCACTCCGTCCATGACAGTACCCAATTCAGTCGCACCACTTATGCCAGTTATTAACGGGACACCACACTAGCACGTCGTATAGATCGGCCGCACAAACAAAAAGCGCGGGCACCAGGCCCGCGCTATTAGAACGCCGTCGAGAAACTCAGGCGAGCGCGCTGATACGCGCGGTCAGGCGGCTCTTGTGACGAGCGGCCTTGTTCTTGTGGATCATGCCGCGGTTGGCGTAGCGATCCAGCACCGGCACCATCTCGGCGTAGGCGACCAGAGCGGCGGCCTTGTCCTTGGCGTCAAGGGCCTTGACGACCTTCTTGATGGTGGTGCGGATCATCGAGCGCTGACCGGCATTGCGTGCGCGAGCCTTGACGGCTTGGCGGGCGCGCTTCTTTGCGCTGGCGGTGTTGGCCAAAACTAACTCCTGTGTGGGTCGTTCCGGCGAGCGCCGGACATGCCGAAAAATGGGCGCGAAGTGTGGGGAGCAGGCCGCTTTTTGTCAATCGGTTACGACCTCTGAACGACTACACTGCGCGTCTCATGTCGTCCTCCCGCCTCCTGAAATCGACCGGCATCGTCGGTCTGATGACGCTGCTGTCGCGCGTCCTGGGATTTGTGCGCGACATCCTGTTCGCCGCCGTGTTCGGCGCTGGGCCGGCGATGGACGTATTCCTGCTGGCGCTGAAGATTCCCAATTTCGGCCGGCGCGTGTTTGCCGAAGGGGCCTTGAGCCAGGCCTTCGTGCCGGTGTTCACCGAGGTCAAGGCCAGCGGCCAGCACGAAGACGTGCGCCAGTTGTTCGACGTGGTGGCCGGCACCCTGGCCACGGTGCTGGCAGGCGTGACCTTGATCGGTTGCCTGGGTGCGCCGCTGCTGGTCTGGATATTTGCGCCGGGTATCGCCACCGATCCGGTGCGGCACGAACTGGCCACCGAGTTGCTGCGCTGGACCTTCCCCTATCTGGCGCTGATCTCGCTCACCGCTTTGGCGGGCGGGGTACTCAATTCCTACGGGCGCTTTGCGGTGCCGGCGTTCACCCCGGTGATTCTGAATCTATGTCTGATCGGGTCGGTGTTCGTGGATGCCGAGTCGGTACGCGTGCTGGCCGTCGCGGTGTTCGTGGCCGGGGTGCTGCAACTGCTGTTTCAGTTGCCGTCGCTGGCGCGGCTACGGCTGTTGCCGCGACCGAAATGGGGCGGACGTGACCCGCAGGTGCGGCGCATCGTCGGGCTCATGGGGCCCATCGTGTTCGGCTCATCGGTGGCGCAGATCAGCCTGCTGCTGGATACGGTGGTTGCGTCCTTGCTGTTCGCCGGCAGTCTGAGCTGGCTGTATTTCGCCGATCGCTTGATGGAGTTTCCGCTAGGGATTTTCTCCATCGCCGTGGCCACGGTGATTCTGCCTAGCCTTGCCGCACAGCACGTCGCCCAATCGGCCGAGCGGTTCAGCGCCACCCTGGACTGGGCGCTGCGCGTGTTGCTGCTGCTGGCCTTGCCGGCAACCGCCGGTTTGCTGCTGCTGGCGGGTCCTCTGGTCAGCACCCTGTTTCAGCATGGGCAGTTCAGCCTGCGCGATCTGGACATGACGCGCTGGGCGCTGATGGCCTACGCCTTCGCCTTTCTCGGGATCTCCCTGGTCAAGGTGTTGGTGCCGGCGTTCTACGCGCGCCAGCAGACCATGGTGCCGGTGCGCTACGGCGTGATCTCGCTGGCCACAGGCATGGCGGTTAGCCTGAGTTTGGTCGGCATCTGTTTGTGGTTGGACCTGCCGGCGCCGCATGTGGCGCTGGCGGCGGCGACCTCGGCCAGTTCGCTGTTGAACGCCGGGCTGCTGTTCCGACGCCTACGGCGCGATGGGGTGTATCGGCCGAGCCCGGGCTGGCGGCGTTATCTGCTGCAGCTGGCGGCTGCGGTCCTGATCATGAGCCTGGCTGTCTGGGGCCTGGCCGGGCCGCTGGACGCCTGGAGTCGGGCCGCGCTGGGCGAGCGCGTGATCCACCTGAGCGGCCTGATCGCGGTGGCAGTGCTGTGCTATTTCGCCGTCCTGTGGTTGCTAGGCCTGCGCCCGGCGCATTTCCGTGCGCAGCATGCGCAGGGTTGAGCGCGTTGGCGCCGATATACTGTCGCGATGATTTCGGCCCTTGGTATCGAGTTGGTCCGCGGCCTGCCTAACCTGCGGGAGCGGCATCGCGGGTGCGTGCTGACCATGGGCAAGTTCGACGGTCTGCACCGCGGGCACCAGGCCTTGCTTGAACGTACGGCCGCCGAGGCGCGTCGTCTGGGTGTGCCGGCGGTGGTGCTGAGCTTCGATCCGTCTCCGCGCGAGTTCTTCCGGCCGGATCAGGCGCCGCCGCGTATCAGTCTGTTGCGCGACAAGCTGCTGGGGCTGCACCGCTGTGGCATCGACCGACTGGTTCTGGCGCGGTTTGACGCACGCATCGCTGGGCTCGCGCCGGAGCAGTTTCTAGAGGAAGTCCTCGTGGGCCGGCTCGGGGCTCGGGCCTTGATCGTCGGCGACGACCTGCGCTTTGGCCGCAATCGTGCAGGCGGTATCGAATTGCTGCGCGCCCGCGCCGATGCGCTGGGTTACGCGGTGATCGCGCTGGATACGGTGCAGGCCGGAGGCGAGCGCTGCAGCTCCAGCGCCGTGCGTGAGGCGCTGGCGAATTGCGATTTTGCCCGCGCCGAAGACCTGCTCGGCCACCCGTATCGCGTCACTGGACGCATTCGTCGCGGCCTGCAACTGGGCCGCACACTCGACATGCCCACGGCAAACATCGCAGTGCGCAAGCGCCTGGCGATCCCGCTGGGTGTGTATGCGGTGCGCGCGCGTCACCACGCGTTGCGCTGGAACGGCGTAGCCAGTCTGGGCATCCGGCCCACGCTCAATCTGACCCAGTGTCTGTTGGAGACCTTCCTGTTCGATGCGCAGGTGAGTCTGTACGGACAGGTGCTCGAGGTCGAGTTCCGGCATTTCCTGCGCAGCGAGCAGAAATTCGACTCGCTGGACGCACTCAAGCAGCAGATGCATCAAGACGCCGCCGACGCCCGGCGGCTGCTGGAAACCTGAAGACCCAAGACCGTGGATTACAAGCAAACCCTCAACCTGCCGGAGACGCCGTTCCCGATGCAGGCCAACCTTGCCAAGCGCGAGCCGGAATTTGTCGCGCGCTGGGAAGCCGAGCAGCTCTACGCGCAAGTGCAGGCAGCGACCCAGGGTGGTGAGCCCTATCGCTTTGTCGATGGCCCGCCCTATGCCAATGGCGATATCCACATCGGCCACGCTGTCAACAAGGTGCTCAAGGACATCATCGTCAAATCGCGCCGACTCGCCGGACGGCATGCGCCGTTCACGCCGGGCTGGGATTGCCACGGACTGCCGATCGAACTCCAGGTGGAAAAGAAGTTCGGCAAGGTGGGCGAGAAGCTGGACGCCGCAGCGTTCCGTGCCAAGTGTCGCGAGTACGCGCACGAGCAGATCGATCGCCAGCGTGCCGACTTCAAGCGTCTTGGCGTGCTCGCGGACTGGGAACGTCCGTATCTGACCATGGACTCGCGCTTCGAGGCCGAGCAGCTGCGCTGCCTTGCGAAGATCGTGCAGCGCGGTCACGTCGTGCGCGGCTTCAAGCCGGTGCACTGGTGCCTGGATTGCGGGTCCTCGCTGGCCGAGGCCGAAGTCGAGTACGAGGACAAGAAATCGCAGGCCATCGACGTCAAGTTCACCGCGGTAGACGCGGGCGATCTGGCGCGGCGATTCAGCGTGACGAACGCGGACGGCGCGGGCTTGGTGATCTGGACCACCACGCCCTGGACCTTGCCAGCAAACCAGGCAATCAGCGTCAACCGCGAGTTGCGCTATGCGCTCGCGCGCTCGGGTCGGTCTGGACTCGTGGTGATTGCCGCCGAACTGGTCGGGTCCACCGCCAAGCGTTGGGACGACACGCTCGAAATTCTGGCCACCATCGACGGCGGTGCGCTCGAAGGGGTGCTCGCGCAGCATCCCTTCGCTGATCGCCAGGTACCGATCATCTGCGGCGACCACGTCACGCTCGACGCGGGTACGGGTTTGGTCCACACCGCGCCGGCGCACGGCGTGGAGGACTATGTCGTGGGTCTGGTCTACAAGCTGCCGGTGAACAATCCGGTGCTGTCCAACGGTGTCTATGCAGAAGGCACTCCGCTGGTTGGCGGCCTGCATGTGCGCAAGGCGGAAGAACCGATTCTCGCTGCGCTGCAAGAACGCGGCGCGCTGGTGAAGCGTGCGGGCCTCACGCATAGCTTCCCGCACTGCTGGCGGCACAAGACGCCGCTGATCTTCCGCGCCACGCCGCAGTGGTTTGTGAGCATGGATGCGCAGGGTCTGCGCCCGCAGGCGCTCAAATCGATTGCCGAAACGCAGTGGATTCCGAGCTGGGGTCAGGCTCGTATCGAGACCATGGTGCAGGGTCGTCCCGATTGGTGTATCTCGCGTCAGCGCACCTGGGGTGTGCCGATGGCGGTGTTCGTGCATCGACAATCTCAGGACCTGCATCCGCACACCGAGGCGCTGCTGGCGCGTATCGGCGACAAGGTCGAGCAGGATGGACTGGAAGCCTGGTTTGGCTCGGCGCCCGCAGACTGGGGCGTGGACGAAGCGGCCTACGAGAAATGCACCGACACGCTCGACGTCTGGTTCGACTCCGGTGTCGTGCACCAGTGTTGGTTCAAAGCGCTGGAACCTGAGCTGCTCGACCCCCACGGCAATGCGCCGATGGGCGATCTTTACTTGGAAGGCTCCGACCAGCACCGCGGCTGGTTTCAGTCGTCCTTGCTCACCAGCACCGCGATGCACGGTCGCGCCCCCTACCGCTCGGTGCTGACGCACGGCTTCACCGTGGACGAGCAGGGTCGCAAGATGTCGAAGTCGCTTGGCAATGTCGTGGCGCCGCAGCAGGTGACCAAAACCTTGGGTGCCGATGTGCTGCGCTTGTGGACGGCGGCCAGCGATTACAGCGGTGAGATCGCCATCTCCGACAAGCTGCTCACGCGCATCGCTGACGCGTATCGACGCATCCGCAACACCGCGCGTTTTCTGCTGGGCAATCTGCACAAGTTTGACCCCGCCGCTGACCTGGTGCCGATCGAACAGATGGTTGCGATTGACCGTTGGGCGATTGCGCAAGCCGCCGAGTTGCAGACCGAGCTAGCCAAGGCCTACGAGGACTGCCAGTTCCACGTCGTGTACCAGAAGCTGCACAACTACTGTGTGGTCGACCTGGGTGGTTGCTATCTCGACATCCTCAAGGATCGGCTCTACACCACGGGCGCCAAGAGCCTGCCGCGCCGTTCCGCGCAGACCGCGATGTGGCACGTGCTCGAAGGCTTGGTGCGCTGGATTGCACCGGTGCTGTCATTCACCGCCGACGAGATCTGGCAGCTGATGCCGGCGCGCAAGGGCAGCGTGTTCGCGCAGCGTTGGCACGTGTTTCCGGATACGCCGTCCGACACCCTGGACTGGCCGCGGCTGTTGGCGGCGCGCGAGGCCGTGCGCAAGGTGCTCGAAGGTCTGCGCGCGGAAGGCAAGATCGGCTCCGGGCTCAACGCGGAGCTGCGTTTATTTGCAGACGCCGAGCTGGGCGCGGCGCTGCGTGCGTCGGCGGACGAGCTGCGCTTCTGGTTTCAGACTTCAGAAGCGCGTGTTGAGTCCTTGTCGTCGGCGCCGGCCGAGGCCGCGCGTTTCGATCTTGAGGGCGCAGGCGTACTCGCCGTTCTCGCTCAGCCGACCTCGCACAGCAAGTGCGAACGCTGCTGGCATCAGCGCCCGGACCTGGGTGTCAGCGCCGAACATCCCAGCCTGTGTGGCCGCTGCGTACAGAACGTGGCGGGTACGGGCGAAATCCGTCGTTATGTCTGAGGACTGAACGTGGCCTTCCGCTATTCCAATGTGCACTGGCTGTGGTTGTCGGCAGCGGTGATGCTGGCTGATCAGATCACCAAGCAGATGGCGATACGCAGCATTGCGCAGTTCGAGTCGGTGACGGTACTGCCGTTTTTGAACTGGGTGCATCTGCAGAATCGTGGCGCTGCGTTTTCCATGCTCAGCCAGATGCCGCCCTGGTTCTTTGTGCTGCTCGGCGTGGTGGTGTCGGTGGCCATCCTGATCTGGCTGCGACGTAACCCGACCGGACAGCGCGCGGTAGCAGCTGGACTGGCCCTGATTCTGGGCGGCGCGCTCGGCAACGTGATTGATCGCGTACGCCTGGGACATGTCACCGATTTCGTCGATTTTCATGTCGCGGGTTGGCATTTCGCCGCATTCAACGTGGCGGACGCCGCCATCACGATCGGCGCCGGCCTGTTGATCCTGGACATGCTGCTTGAAGGCAGGCGTAGCCGTGCCGCGGCCAAGAGCTGAGTGATGGACATCCTGCTCGCCAATCCGCGTGGTTTCTGTGCCGGAGTTGATCGTGCGATCGAGATTGTGGAGCGTGCGCTCGAGGTACTCGGTGCGCCGATCTATGTGCGCCATGAAGTGGTGCATAACCGTTTCGTCGTCGACAACCTGCGCGCCAAGGGTGCGGTGTTTGTTGAAGAGATCGACGAGATTCCGCCCGGTGCCACCTGCATCTTCTCCGCGCATGGCGTATCGCAGGCGGTGCGTGCCGCCGCCAAGGCGCGTGCGCTGACGGTCTTCGACGCCACCTGTCCGCTGGTGACCAAGGTGCATATCGAGGTCAAGCGATACTCGCGCGAAGGGCGTGAGGTTGTGCTGATCGGCCACGCCGGACACCCGGAAGTGGAAGGCACCATGGGTCAGTTTGATGAATCTCAGGGCGGTCGCATCCACCTGGCCGAAACGCCGGAAGACGTGGCGAAAATCGACGTATCGCAGCCGGAACGGCTCGCCTACGTCACGCAGACCACGCTGTCGATGGACGACACGGCACGGGTGATTGATGCGTTGCGCGCTCGCTTCCCGAAGATTCTGGGGCCGCGCAAAGACGACATCTGCTACGCCACCACCAATCGCCAGGACGCGGTGAAGGAGCTGGCGGCCCAGTGCGACGTCTTGCTGGTGGTGGGTTCGCGCAACAGCTCGAATTCCAACCGCTTGCGCGAACTGGCCGAGACGCGCGGCACGCCTGCGTATCTGATCGATGGCCCAGAAGATGTGCAGCGCGAGTGGGTGCAGGGCAAAAGCCGGGTAGGCGTCACGGCCGGTGCCAGCGCGCCCGAGGTGCTGGTGCAGCAGGTCATTCAGCGCCTGCGCGAGTACGGCGCGGGCGAACTGGTGGAGCTCGACGGGCGTACTGAGAGCATCGTGTTTGCCCTGCCGCCGGCCCTGCGCAAGGCCGTTCGCGACTGAAATTTGGCGGCCGCCTCGGCCCCAGTGGCCAGCCCGATCAGGCTTGCTTTTATGCGCGTCCTGTCAGCGCTTCTCGGGGCCCTGAAAATGGCCCGGTAGATGGGGTCTATGTGTTAGAATTTCTTCACATTTAGACCCCTCTTACGACGGCCGACCAAGCGCCTCCACGCATGGTCGAAAAGGGCCTGTTGATGACCGATTTCGCCAAGGAAGTTCTCAACGTCAATCTCGAGGACGAGATGCGACGTTCCTATCTCGACTACGCCATGAGCGTGATCGTGGGCCGCGCGCTGCCGGATGCTCGCGACGGCTTGAAGCCGGTGCACCGTCGCATCCTCTACGCGCAGAGTCAGCTCAACAACGTCTGGAACCGTCCGTACATCAAGTGCGCGCGCGTGGTCGGTGATGTCATCGGCAAATACCACCCGCATGGCGACAACGCCGCCTATGACGCGCTGGTGCGCATGGCGCAGGATTTTTCGCTGCGCTATCCGCTGGTGGATGGTCAGGGCAACTTTGGCAGCGTGGACGGCGACCCGCCTGCGGCCATGCGCTACACCGAGTGCCGCATGTCGCGACTCACGTCTGAGATTCTGGCAGACATCGATTCCGACACCGTCGATTTCATTCCGAACTACGACGAGAAAGACGTTGAACCCGTGGTGCTGCCGACGCGGATTCCGCAGCTGCTGGTCAACGGTAGCGCCGGCATCGCGGTCGGTCTGGCCACCAACATCCCGCCGCATAATTTGAGCGAGGTCATCGACGGTTGCGTAGCGCTGGTCGACAACCCATTGATCGATATCGCCGGGCTGATGAAGCTGATTCCGGCGCCGGATTTTCCGACCGCCGGACTGCTGCTCGATGCGCATGGGCTGGTCGATGCCTATAACACCGGACGTGGTCGCATCGTGTTGCGTGCGCGCACCCACTTCGAAGATGTCTCTGCCGATAAGCAGGCCATCGTCATCACCGAGCTGCCCTACCAGGTGAACAAGGCGCGCCTGCAGGAGCGCATTGCGGAGTTGGTCAAGGAGAAGAAGCTCGAAGGCATCACCGCGATTCAGGACGAGTCTGACCGTGACGGTATGCGCGGGGTCATCGAGCTCAAGCGCAACGAAAACGCCGAGGTGGTGCTGAACAATCTGTTCCAGCAGACCGGCATGCAGGTGACGTTCGGCATCAACATGGTCGCGCTCGAAGGCGGCCAGCCGAAGACGATGAATCTCAAGCAGCTTCTGGAGATCTTCGTTCGTCATCGACGTGAGGTAGTGACCCGGCGGACGCGTTACTTGTTACGCGAAGCACGCAAAAAGGCGCATATCCTCGAAGGTCTGGCGGTCGCGCTAGCCAACATCGACGAGATGATCGAGCTGATCAAGCGCTCGCCGAATTCGGCAGAAGCCAAGGTCGGCCTGATGGGGCGGATCTGGAATGCTGGTCTGGTCACGACCCTGCTCGCGCGCGCTGATTCCAGCGCTTCGCGCCCGGAGGATCTGGCTGCAGAGTTTGGATTGGTCGAGGGCGGCTATCGATTGAGCGACGCGCAGGCCCAGGCCATCCTGGAAATGCGGCTGTCCAAGCTCACCGCCCTGGAGCAGGACAAGATTCACGAGGAGTTCAAGGAACTGCTAGCCGCGATCATCGACTATCTCGACATCCTCGGCTCCGAAGCGCGATTGCTATCGGTAATCCGCGCCGAGCTGCTTGCTATCAAGGAGCAGTATGGCGACGAGCGCCGCACGGAGATCACCGATCACGCGCTCAACATGGCTCGCGAGGATCTGATCCCGCCGCAGGATATGGTGGTTACGCTCTCGCATGAGGGCTACGTCAAGGCGGTGCCGCTGGCCGAGTACCAGGCGCAGAAGCGCGGCGGCCGCGGCAAGCTCGCTGCTGCGACTAAGGAAGAAGACTTCATCGACCGCATCTGGTCGGCACATTCACATGATTGGCTGCTGTGTTTTGGCTCGACCGGCAAGGTCTACAAGCTGCGCGTATTCGAATTGCCGGTGGGTTCGCGCGGTTCGCGCGGACGGCCTTTCGTGAATCTGCTGCCGCTGGAAGCCGGTGAGAAGATCAGTGCCGTATTGCCGATCCAGTCGTTTGGACGGGATCTGGCGGACGTCGAATCCGCCGAAGGCGAGGCCGTGGACAACAGCGCCGGGCCTTTCATTTTCATGGCCACGCGTCTGGGCACGGTGAAGAAGACGCCGCTCAGTGCCTTCGCCAATATTCGCTCCAACGGCATCATCGCCGTGGATCTGCGCGTCGACGACGCTCTGGTTGGCGTTGCCTTGACCACCGGCTCCAGCGATGTGCTGCTGTTCAGTGATGCAGGTCGCGTCATCCGCTTCAATGAGACCGATGTTCGCAAGATGGGACGCACCGCCACCGGTGTGCGTGGCATGCGGCTGATCAAGCGCAGCGAAGGCACAGACGAAAACGCGGCAGAAGACGCAGCCGATGCAGTCGAGTCGGGTGAAGCGGTCGATGATTTGGCGCCGATCGCGGCCGAGGCCCAGATCATTGCGTTGATCGTGGCCGACGGCGGCGAGATTCTGACCGTGTCGGAATATGGCTACGGCAAGCGCACACCGATCGAGCAGTTCCCGCGTCGTGGTCGCGGTGGCCAGGGCGTGATTGCGCAGGCCTTGTCAGACAAGACCGGCAATCTGGTGGGTGCCGTTGAGGTGCAGGATAACGACGAGGTCATGCTGATCTCGGAGGCCGGCAATCTCATCCGCTTCAAAACCAGTGACGTCCGCACCATGAGCCGCAATACGCAGGGCGTGCGCCTGATGCGGCCGGTGGACGGCGACCGTCTGGTGGGTTTGGACCGGGTTGAGGCAGAGGATCCGGACGAACTGCTGGACGACGGTAGTTCAAGCGAACCCGGGGCGGATACGGAATAAGGTTCTGAGGCTCCACGCGATAAAGCTTCAATTCATTGGGTCTGGTGCATGGCGCACCGGGTCTCCTTCCTGACGCGTTGATAAATGCGGACTCGCGTATGAAGCTTGCTGTACTGGCTGGTGATCGTCCGATAAAGAGGGTCCCCGCGCGGCTCAGGCTCAAGCGAGATGAGCGGACGCAGTTGCGGAGCGTGCTGAGCAACGCGCGTCCTATTCGGAATGGATGCACGCGGCGCTGGCCTATGACGCGCTGACCGGCCGTGAACGCTGGAAGGAGCGGACGCGTAGTGGCTTGTACGACTACGTCATGATCGGAGAAAAGCTGCAGCGTCTGCGTGCGCTACGCGAACAGCGCGACCATCGAGGCTTGTTGTTTGAAATCGAGAAAGGCGTACACGGCAATATCGGCGGCATGGGCAAGCCCATCCTGTATAGCTAAGGCGCGGTTCGGCACCAAGCGCCTGATCACCGAGTATGTCGAGGCTGTCGCGGATACCTTGGCCTACCTGGACACGGCGGACGAGAGCGAGGTGCCTGCCGCCGCCAAGCTCGATCTGTTCCGCCGAGCCAGTCACTGCTACGGGCGCACGGTCTTGATGATGAGCAGCGGCGGCATGCTGATGTTCTTCCACTTCGGTGCGGCCAAGGCCTTGTTCGAGCCCGTACAGCTGATGGCGCGCGATTCCAGTGGCAACACGGTGCCGTTTTTGACATCGCGCTGGATTGATGGCGTTTTTGCAGCGGATTTACCGGCCAAGCAGCTGGCCCGCCTGTATGGCACCAATCACTACATCGTCAGCTACGTGAATCCGGTGCTGTTTTTGACCTTTCGTGATCCCAAGACCGAGAGTGCAGGATTCAAGCAGCTGGTCAATATGCTCAGGGGCACGGCGCGCAATATCCTCAAGTCCACGGACAGTCTCATCGGCCGCTATGTCCCGGCGTCCTCGGTAGGGGTGGTCAACAAGGTTGCCCACGATCTGCTGCCTCAGGACTATGTCGGCGACATCAACGTCTCGCCGCAGCGTCGGCTGTTTTCGCCGCACCGACTGATATCGCCGTACACCCAGCGCGAGATCGGCGAATTAATGCTGGAGGGCGAACGTCAGGCCTGGCCGCGCCTGGAGATGATCCGGATTTCCTCCCGCATCAGCCGAACTCTCGATGGAATCCTTGCGCGGGCGGGCGCAGTCCAGGGCTAGATCGATTCAGGGCTGCACGCGCAGGCCCCGCCACAAGTCGCGGTCTAAGTCAGACCCTGTGCAGGGTTCCTGGCTGCGGTTGAATCCGAACAAGCTTGAGGTCATTTATGCGGCGCACTCTGTTACTAACATCACCTGTTATGTTGTAATAAGAAAATGAACTTCAGTGTGCATTTCGACCCAGAAACCGTGGCCCGGCTCGGTGCGGCGGTGGAGCGGGCGGGGCTGACGCGCAATCGCATCATCGTGCGCGCGGTGCAGGAGTGGCTGGTCAAGAATGAGGCGATGGAATGGCCTGAGGATCTGCGCGATCACTGGCGCAACCCGGCTCCGGAACTCAGCGCTGGGCCGGTCGAATTCGAGCCCTGGCGCCCTGCGCCAAAGAGCACGTCTACCACGAGATGAAATATCTGCTGGACGCCGGCACCGTGTCGGCTGCTCTGCGCGGCCGTCTGCCTGTGGTGCTCAAGCTTGCCGAGTTGGGGCCGGGCGAGGTCGCCATGTCCGTGCTTAGCCGCATGCAGGTCGAGATCGGCTTGCGGACCCGGCCCAGGGCGCAGGCACGTTATGCGCGCTTGCTCAAGACGATGGCTGAAACCGTCAGGATTCTGGAATTTGGCGAAGCCGAGGCGCAGCAGGCGGCGACCCTGGGCGCCTATCTCGAATCGTTGTTGGGGGCCGGCGGCGAGCGCATCGGACCCATGGAATTAATGCTGGCCGCGCAGGCGATGACGCATCGCTACACGCTGGTGGCGGAGGACTTGACGCCCTACCGCATGGTGACTGGCCTGAACGTCGAGAACTGGCTCGGCAAGGCACCGGAAAAATTGTCTTAGTTGGCTTTAAGTTTCCACTATAAGGAATTGAAATGACGAGAATCGTGAACTTCAGTGCGGGTCCGGCAACACTCCCGCTGTCGGTCCTGCAGCAGGTCCAGGAAGAGCTGCTCGACTGGCGCGGCGCCGGCATGTCGGTGGTGGAAATGTCCCACCGCGACAAGGAGTTCATGAGCATTGCTGCGGAGGCCGAGAAAGACCTTCGCGAGGTGTATGGAATTCGTGCGAATTACAAGGTGCTGTTCATGCAGGGCGGGGCGACGGCGCAGTTCGCCTTCGTGCCCTTGAACCTGTTGCGCGGCAAGGCCGGCGCGGATTACGTCGTGACGGGTGACTGGGGCAAGAAGGCGGCCAAGGAGTGCGGCAAGTACGGCAAGGCCAATATCGCGGCGACCGCGGAAGCCGAGAAGTTCACGAGAGTGCCGGACGTTGCGACGTGGAAACTGGACCCGAACGCGGCCTACGTACACATCACGACCAACGAGACCATCCACGGCGTGCAGTTCGCCGCGACGCCCGACACCGGCGCGGTGCCGCTGGTGGCCGACATGTCCTCCGACATCCTGTCGCGGCCGCTGGACGTGTCCAAGTTCGGGCTGATCTATGGCGGCGCGCAGAAGAACATCGGCCCGGCCGGCGTGACCATCGTGATCGTGCGCGAGGACCTGCTCGGCGGCGCGGCCGCGATCACGCCCGGCGTGTTCGACTACAAGGGCGTGGCCGACAACGAGTCCATGCTCAACACGCCGTCGTGCTTCTCCTGGTACGTGTCGGGGCTGGTGTTCAAGTGGATCAAGAGCGAGGGTGGTTTGGCGGTGATCGGCGCCCGTAATGAGCGCAAGGCCAAGCTGCTGTACGACTACATCGACAGCCAGGATTTCTACAACAACCCGGTCGCCAAGGCGGATCGTTCGATCATGAACGTGCCGTTCACCCTGGCGAACGCGGAACTCGACGCCGACTTCCTCAAGGGCTCGGTCGCGGCCGGCATGCGTGGCCTCAAAGGTCATCGCG
>JBQTJH010000166.1:0-14727 GCA_052387335.1 Panacagrimonas sp.
GCGCGCTGGTCGCTGCCCTAAGCCAGGTGCCCGGCGTACGCGCAGCGCTGAGTGGTGCGCGTTTCCATGAAGCGGTGCTGAGTCTGCCCAGGCCAGTGGCGCCGGTACTGGAAGCACTGGCCGATCAAGGCATCTTCGGCGGCTTTGACCTCAGCCCGCACTTCCCCGAACTGGGGCATGCCCTGCTGGTCTGTGCCACCGAGACGCGCAGCGCATCTGATATCCGTCTGTATAAAGACACCCTAAGCCGCATTCTCGCGGCCTGAACCCAAGGAGAGAGACATGGCGACATTCACATTACGTGGCAACCCCTTTCAGACCAATGCCGACCTGCCCGCGATTGGCAGCGACGCGCCGGGCTTTCGCCTGGTCAGCGGCGAACTCAAGGACATGACGCTTCACGACTACGCCGGCAAGCGCAAGGTCCTCAATATTTTTCCGTCGGTGGATACGCCGACCTGCGCGACGTCGGTGCGCAAGTTCAACGAGAAAGCCGCTGCGCTCAAGGACGCGGTGGTGTTGTGCATCTCCGCAGACCTGCCCTTCGCCCAGGCCCGCTTCTGCGGCGCCGAGAACCTGAAGAACGTGGACAACCTGTCGCTCATGCGCGGTGCAGCCTTCGCCAAGGACTACGGCGTGCTGATCGAGAACGGTCCGCTGGCGGGGCTGACGGCGCGTTCGGTGGTGGTGCTCGATACCGATAACAAGGTGTTGTACGCCGAGCTGGTCTCCGAACTGGCGGACGAGCCGAACTACGACGCCGCGCTCAAAGCGCTGGCGTGACGCTCACGCTGTGAGGAGAGAGGAGTGAGGGGTGAGGGGTGAGGCATAACCCTAATCGCTGCTTCTCCTCGCTTCTCACCCCTGACTCCTCACGATTCTCATGGAATTGATCTTCGAACTGTCTTCTCCAGGGCGCGGCGCCAGTGCGCAGCACGCGCCGGTCGCGATTGATGCGTCCGGCGTGCCCGACGCGCTGCGTCGCCAGACGGCACCGCGTCTGCCGGAAGTGTCCGAACTGCAGGCGGTGCGTCACTTCACGCGCCTGTCGCGTCTGAATTTCAGCATCGACACGCAGTTCTATCCGCTCGGGTCCTGCACCATGAAGTACAACCCGCGTGCCTGTAACACGCTGGCGATGCTGCCCGAGTTCCTTGGCCGCCATCCGCTGGCGCCGGAGTCACATTCGCAAGGCGTGCTGGCCTGTCTGTTCGAGTTGCAGGAGATGCTGCGCGATGTCACCGGCATGGCGGCGGTGTCGCTGACCCCCATGGCGGGCGCTCAGGGCGAATTCGCCGGTGTGGCCATGATTCGCGCCTACCACCAGTCGCGCGGCGACACCGGGCGTCGCGAGATTCTGGTGCCCGACGCGGCGCATGGCACCAATCCCGCCACGGCCACCATGCTCGGCTATGTGACGCGCGAAATTCCAACCAATGCCGAAGGCGATGTCGATATCGACAAGCTGCGCGCTGCGGTGGGTCCACAGACCGCCGGCATCATGCTGACCAACCCGAGCACGCTCGGCGTGTTCGAGCGGCGCATCAAGGAGATTGCCGGCATCGTGCATGCGGTAGGCGGGCTGCTGTATTACGACGGCGCCAACCTCAACGCGATTCTTGGCAAGGTGCGGCCAGGCGATATGGGTTTTGATGTGATTCACATGAACCTGCACAAGACCTTCTCCACCCCGCACGGCGGCGGCGGTCCCGGTGCGGGCGCGGTAGGTGTGTCGGAACGACTCAAGCCTTTCATGCCGATTCCGGTGGTCGGACGTGAAGAGAAGCGTGAGGAGAAAGGAGTGAGGAGTGAGGAAAAGCATTCGGCTCTTCCGTCGTCGGTGCCTCACTCCTCACCCCTCACCCCTCACTCGCGCTACCGCTGGCTGGACGAGAAAGATCTTCCGCAGACCATCGGGCGCCTGTCTGCGTTCATGGGCAATGCCGGCGTATTGCTGCGCGCCTATGTTTATGCGCGCCTGCTCGGACGCGAGGGCATGCATCGGGTGGCCGAGTTCGCCACGCTCAACGCCAATTACCTGATGGCGCGGCTCAAAGCCGTGGGGTTTGATCTGGCCTTTCCCACGCGGCGCGCCAGCCACGAATTCATCATCACGCTCAAGAAGCAGAAGCAGGAGCTGGACCTGACCGCCACCGATATCGCCAAGCGCCTGCTGGATCATGGCTTTCACGCGCCGACGGTCTATTTCCCGCTGCTGGTGCCGGAATGTCTGCTGATCGAGCCCACGGAGACCGAAGACCTGGCGACCCTGGATGCATTCGTTGCCGCCATGACCTCGATCTGGAATGAGGCACGCAGCGATATGCCCAAGCTCAAAGGCGCGCCCTGGACCTTGCCGGTGAGACGTCTGGACGACGTTCGCTGCGCGCGGCAGCTGGATCTGCGCTGGCAACCAGCGAGCTGACATGGCCGACGGCATCAAGGGTTGGGCCAGACTGGTCCGCGCGACCCGGGTCTCCTACATCGGCCTCGGCTGGGCCCTGCGCAACGAAGAAGCGTTTCGTATCGAGTTCGGCATGTTTCTGTTGCTGGCGCCGTTGACACTGTGGCTGGGAGACAACGGCGTCGAGCGCGCATTGATGCTGCTTTCGGTGCTGGCGGTGCTGATCGTGGAACTGCTCAACACCGCGGTCGAAGTCACCATCGATCGCATCGGCAAGGAGCGCCACGAACTATCGGGCTTGGCCAAAGACCTTGGCTCCGCCGCAGTCCATTTATCCCTGCTGCAGGTTCCCGTGGTTTGGGGCCTGGTGCTGTTCACCTGATTACAAAAACGAGATTCCCAATGGCAGCCCTTATCTGCGGTTCGTTCGCCTACGACACCATCATGGGTGAGGCGACCGCATGCGGCGAGTGCCGGTGGCACTCGCTGCGGTCGCCGAACGCCCGAGCGCAAGCGAGGGCCGGGACCACAACACATAAACCAATCGAGTAACCCCTATGTCAGCACTTATCTGCGGGTCGTTTGCCTACGACACTATCATGGTCTTCCCCGGCTATTTCAAGAATGAAATCCTGCCGGACAAGGTGCATATCCTGAATGTGTCCTTCCTGGTACCGCAGCTGCGCCGCGAGTTCGGCGGCTGTGCCGGCAATATCGCCTACAACCTGCACCTGCTCGGCGCCGATGCGCTACCGATGGGCACCGTGGGCAAGGACTTTGATACCTACGCCGCGTGGATGGACAAGATCGGCGTCAAGCGCAGCCACGTCAAAACCGTGGCCGATTCCTACACCGCGCAGGCTTACATCACCACGGATCTGGACGACAACCAGATCACCGCCTTCCATCCAGGCGCCATGAGCTTCGCGCATACGCAGGATATTGCGACCAAAGGGGTGAAGTTCGGCACAGTGTCGCCGGACGGGCGCGAGGGCATGCTGCTGCACGCGCGCCAGTTTGCCGAGGCCGGCATCCCCTTCCTGTTCGATCCTGGGCAGGGTCTGCCCATGTTCAGCGGCGACGAGCTACGCGCCTTTATCGACCAGGCCGCCTATGTGGCGGTCAACGACTACGAGGCCGAGATGCTGGTCGAGCGCACGGGCTTGAGCCTCAAGCAGATTGCCGAGCGGGTCGACGCCCTTATCGTGACTCGCGGCGGCAAGGGCTCGCACATCTTCAACCAGGGCAAGGTACTGGATATCCCTTGCGCCAAGGCAGAGTCGCTGGCCGATCCGACTGGCTGCGGCGACGCCTATCGAGGCGGTATTTTGTACGGCCTGCTGCAGGGCATGGACTGGGAAACCACCGGTCGCGTCGCCAGCCTGATGGGGGCGATCAAGATCGAGCGCGTGGGGCCACAAAACCATCGGATTAATCCGGCCGCGTTCCGCGAACGCTTCAAGCAGGAGTTCCGCCGCAGCCTGGACTGACGACTCCAGCGTAGATGACGCAGATGAAGGCCGATTTGAAGGTGCTTTGATCTGCATTCACCTGCGCAATCCGCGGCGTATGCTTTTATTTACGGTCCGGCACTGGAATACCCCCTCGGGAACCCCGACACTCGGCCTATGGAACTCCCCGTCATCCAGCGAATCGGCAACGCCTTGCGCACCCAGCGGGTGGCGCGCGAGTTCGGCATGGAGCCGCTGGCCAAGCTGCTGGCCGAATACCTGCCGCAGGATCACATCGAGGAAGTGCGCCGCGCCCATGAGTTCGGCGCGCAGGAGCACAAGGGCCAAAGCCGCACCTCCGGCGAGCCCTACATCTTTCACCCGCTGGCGGTGGCGCGCATCCTGGCAGAGATGCGCATGGACGCCACGACCCTGTGCGCAGCGATCCTGCACGATGTCATCGAAGACACCGGCGTCTCCAAGGAAGAGGTGGCGTCGAAGTTTGGGAGGGACGTAGCCGAGCTTGTTGATGGCGTGTCGAAGATCGGCAAGATCGAGGGCATGAGCCGCGCCGAGCGTCAGGCCGAGAGCTTCCGCAAGTTGCTGCTGGCCATGACCCAGGATCTGCGGGTGATTCTGATCAAGCTCGCCGACCGACTGCACAATCTGCGCACGCTCAATTCCATGACGCCGGAAAAGCGTCGGCGCATCTCGCGCGAAACCCTGGACATCTACGCGCCCATCGCGCAGCGTCTGGGCATTCATACGATCCGCGTGGAGCTGGAAGATCTGGCCTTCGCCCATCTGTATCCGAAGCGCTTCAGCACATTGGCGATGAGCATTGCCAAGCAGATGGGCGACGCCAAGAAGATGATCAAGGACGTCGAGAACCGGCTATCCAAGCATCTGCGCGATGAAGGTATTGGCGCCACCGTGGTCGGTCGCGACAAGAATATCTACAGCGTCTACCAGAAAATGCGGCGCAAGAAACTGCGCCTGCTGAAGGTGATGGACCTACTCGGCTTTCGCGTGATCGTGTCCAAGGTCGATGACTGCTATCGGGCGCTGGGCGTGGTGCATCATGTCTACAAGCCGGTGCCTGGATTCTTCGATGATTACGTCGCCAACTCCAAGGGCAATGGCTATCAGAGCCTGCACACGACCTGCGTGGCACCGGGCGGACACAAGATCGAGGTGCAGATTCGCACGCGCGAGATGCACCACGTTGCCGAAGCCGGCATCGCCGCGCATTGGCAATACAAACTGGGCGACCGCAACGCGCAAGTCGCGCCGCAAATGCGTGCGCGTGAATGGTTGAAGAACTTGTTCGACGTATTTGGTGCCGACGGCTCCATGGATTTCATCGAGGGCGTCAAGGTTGATCTGTTTCCGGACGAGGTCTACGTGTTCACGCCCAAGGGCGAAATCCGCCAGCTACCCAAGGGCGCAACGCCAGTGGACTTTGCCTACTCGGTGCACTCGGAACTCGGGGATCGCTGCGTCGCTGCACGCATCGACGGCAGCCTCGAACCGCTGAACACCCCGCTGCGCTCAGGCCAGAGCGTTGAGGTCATCACCGCGCGTCACGCACGCCCCAACGCCGCATGGCTGCACTTTGTGAAGACCGCCAAGGCGCGCAGCCACATCCGCACCTTCCTCAAGAACCAGCGCGAGGACGAGGCCGTTCGACTGGGTCGCCGTCTTCTGGAAATCGCGCTGCGAGAGTTGAAGATTCCGCTGACCGTACTGCGTGACGAACGTGCCGAACTGGTGCTCAAGAGCTTCGGTCTGCAGGACGTGGAGGAATTATTCGCTGCCATCGGCACGGGTGAACGCCTGGCACCACTGGTGGCGCGCCGCTTCCTGCCGGAGCCCTCGGCAGACGCGATCAAGCCTGAGCATCAGCTGCTGGCGCTGGCTGTGGAGGGTACCGAGGGGCTGGTGCTGGATTACGGCCGTTGCTGCTACCCCATTCCCGGAGACGAGATTCGAGGTCACGTCAGCATCGGCCGCGGCATCGTGATTCACCGCATAGACTGCAATCAGGTCAAGGCCAAGCCCGAAGACTGGGTCCCCTTGGTGTGGTCTGAATCAGTCCAGGGTGATTTCATGTGCGAGATCGTCATGCGAGGTGAAAACAAGCGCGGTCTGCTGGCCAATGTCACCACTGAAATATCCAACGCCGAGTCCAGCATCGAGAACGTGCAGATGCCGGACCGTGCCGGTAGTGACGCGGTTGAAATGCGCTTCATCTTGACGGTGAAGAACCGGGTACATCTTGCGCGCGTGCTGCGCCGACTGCGCAGAATCGACGGCATCGAACGCGTCGCAAGAACCTGAGACGGGATGCGCCCCAACAAACTCCCGCTCGGCGACGATCACGATCAGATCAAGCCCTCGTTCAAGGTTTTTCGAACGTTACTGCCATACCTGCGCGAGTTCCCGGGCCGGGTGTTCATTGCTGCGGTGTGTCTGATCCTGGCCAAGCTCAGCGGCGTGGCTATGCCGATGGTGCTCAAGCACATTGTCGACAACCTCGACGCGAGCAAGCAGGCACTGCTGGTTGTGCCCTTGGCCTTGCTGTTTTTCTACGGCTTCCTGCGTTTTGGCAATGTCGTGCTGGGCGAACTGCGCGACGTGGTGTTCGGCCGCGTCACCGAACGCGCGGTGCGTCGCGCTTCGCTGGATGTGTTCAAGCATCTGCATCGCCTGGACATGGACTTTCACCTCGCGCGTCGCACCGGCGGCGTGGCGCGCGATATCGAGCGCGGCGTCTCTGGCATCAGCTTCCTGCTGCGCTTCATGTTGTTCAACATCGTGCCGACCTTGCTGGAGCTGGGTCTGGTGGCTGTGATCCTGCTGGTCAACTACGGCGCGAGTTTTGCCGTCATCACCGCCCTGTCCGTTGGGGGCTACATCGTATTTTCGGTATCCGTCACCGAATGGCGAACCAAGTTCGTGCGCGAAGCCAACCGCCTCGATTCCCGCGCGAGCCAGCGCTCCGTGGATTCATTGCTCAACTTCGAGACCGTCAAGCTGTTCGGTGCCGAGCGACGCGAAGAGCAGGAATATGATCGCTTCCTCGCTGAATGGGAGCGCGCGCAGCAGCAGAATCGCGTGTCGCTTGCTGCACTCAATCTTGGACAGGCGCTGATCGTGGCCGGCGGCATGACCTGGATGATGGTGCTGGCGGCCAAAGGTGTAACCGCCAAGGAAATGACGCTCGGCGACTTTGTCGCCATCAATGCCTACATGATCCAGCTGTTTCTGCCGCTCAATTTCCTCGGTTTCGTGTACCGGGAAATTCGCCGTGCACTAGTGGATATGCAGCGTATGTTCCTGCTGCTCGAAGCGCGGCCCGCCGTATCCGACGCCATCGACGCCCCTGCCCTCCTGCATGGGCGCGGCCAGGTCCGCTTCGAGGATGTGTCGTTCGCGTATCGATCAGATCGTCCGATCCTGGACCGCGTCAGCTTGGAGATTCCGCCGGGCCGCAAGCTTGCAGTGGTCGGCGCCAGCGGCGCGGGAAAGTCCACGCTCGCGCGTCTGCTGTTTCGCTTCTACGACCCACAAGCAGGGCGCATCTTGATCGACGGCACCGACATCCGGGGCGTGACCCAAGAAAGTCTGCGCAGTCGTATCGGCGTGGTGCCGCAGGACACGGTGCTGTTCAACGACACCCTGGCCTACAACGTCGCCTATGGCGCTCCAGAGGCCAGCGCCGAGGACCTGGCGGATGCGATCCGCATGGCGCATCTGGATCGGTTCATTTCCATGTTGCCGGACGGTCTTCAAACCCAAGTCGGTGAGCGCGGTCTCAAGCTCTCGGGCGGTGAAAAGCAGCGCGTGGCCATTGCGCGGGCCTTGCTGAAAAACCCGTCGATCCTGATCTTTGACGAAGCGACATCGTCTCTCGACTCGCGATCCGAGCAAGCTATCCTCGAGGCACTACGCGAGGCCGCGCAACACCGCACAACCCTGGTCATCGCGCATCGTCTCTCGACCATCACCGATGCCGACGAGATCATCGTGCTGGATCATGGACGCGTGGTGGAACGTGGCACCCACCAGACTTTGCTGCAGCGCGGCGAAGTCTATGCGGGGCTGTGGAATCTGCAGCTGCGCGAACAACGAGAGTCGCCTGCGTCCGCAGTTTCCGCCTGATCGCGAAGTCGCTCGCACCGATCGTCGACCTGCTTGCGACGTTTGATTGCTGCAGCTTGCAAGCCTCTCGTTTGAAGGACACACTCGGCCCATAACAAAGAGGGCCGTCGGTCCGCGCCGGCCTGCCACAGCGGCCTCAGGAGGCGACAGATGAGAATGAAGCGCAATGCTTTTTTGCGTGCAGGACTTGGGGGCTTAGCCTTCGGTCTTCCACTCGCGGCCCACGCCATCAATCTTGAGTTCGGCGAGGTCAAGGGAAGCCTGGACACGACGGTGTCATTGGGTGCCTCAGTCAGCACACAGGACCCTGATAGCAACCTCATCGGTATCGCCAATGGCGGAACCTCTCGTTCCGTCAACGATGATGATGGCAAGCGTAACTATCAGAGCGGCGACACCATCTCGACAGCGATCAAGGCCACACACGACCTTGATCTGCAGTATCGCAGTGGTGGGCTGTTCGCCCGAACCACTTATTTCTACGACGCCAAGGCTGACAAAGACCGAGACAACTTCGGAGATCGCGGCAAAGATCGTCTGGTCTCCGAAATCGACCTGCTCGACCTGTTCGCATACCTGAACTTCAAGGTTGGAAGCCGCAATGCCAGCGTACGCGCCGGCAAGCAGGTGGTGAACTGGGGAGAGAGCACATTTATTGGCAATTCCATAAATTCCATTAATGCCATTGATGTGGCGCGCCTGCGTACGCCGGGTTCCGAACTCAAGGAAGCACTGTTGCCCACGCCGATGCTGTGGGGCTCTATTTCGCTCACCAGTACCCTTAGCCTTGAGTCGGTATGGATCTGGAATTTCGACAAGATCCAGATTGACCCGCGTGGTAGTTTCTTCTCGACGACTGATCTGATTTCCGACGACGCGAACACGGCCTATACGGGGACTGGGCGGCGGAACGATCAATCGAATACGACCCCCGTCACAATGGCCAATGCGGCGACGATTTCCGCGTTTGGCGTCCCTCGCGGCCCCAGCCGCTATCCTGAAAGCCAAGCCGAGCAGTACGGATTTGCACTGCGCTACTTCGCGGACTGGCTCAACAGCACGGAGTTCGGCCTTTACTACCTGAAATACCACAGCCGCGCGCCGCTCATTTCCGGCACTCGCGCAACCAATCAGACAAGCGTCGCTACGCGCGTGGCTACGTCGACGTATTTTGTCGAGTATCCCGAGGATATCGAGTTGTATGGTCTATCGTTCAACACAGATGGACCGCTTGGTATTGCACTTCAGGGCGAGTATTCATACCGGCCTAATCTGCCTGTGCAGTTGGCGGCAACGGAACTTCTCCTTGCTGCATTGCGGCTTCCTGGGAACACGATCGACACAGCCGAGGGCGTGAACTCGGCAACCGCGCCGACCGTGGCGGAAGGCTTCCGCAAGACGCGTGCCCATCAGGCACAGATGACGGGCACCAAGGCCTTCGGGCCGACACTGGGCGCGAACCAGTTCGTGCTTCTAGGCGAGGTTGGTGTGACGCGACTCGAACTGGACAAAGACCTGCTGTTCAACGCTCCTGGCACGCATCTGCCGTCCTGCAATAACGCGACGGTTCCCGTAAACATCATTGCGGCTGTCGGAAATGGCTCGTGCCAAGAAGCTGTCGGTGGTGGCTACGCCGATCGCACTTCATGGGGATATCGCGCGGTCGCTCGTATGGATTTTGAAAACGTCATTGGCGCGGCGCAGTTATCGCCACGGCTTGTGTTCTCGCATGACGTCAATGGTGTGGGACCAGCGTTCAACCAAGAGTCAAAGGCCGTCACGGTTGGCGTCGGCCTGAATTACCTTCAGCGCTGGCAAGCTGATCTTGGCTACACCGCATTCTTTGGCGGGCGTGAGTATTCGGGAACGGATCCCATCCCCCCGGGAGCCGCAGTCGGCGACCCTAGCCAGCCAGCCTCGTTCTCCAGCGGAGCCAACCCCAACGCTGATCGCGACTTCATCGCGGCCAGCATCTCCTACGCGTTCTGAAGCACTGCCCCGGAGCCTTTGGAGCATTTATGAAAAGAAATCTAATTGCAGCCTGTCTGCTACTCACGTTCTCAGCAGCCGGATCGGCTGCGGTTTCACCAGAGGAAGCCGCCGCACTGGGCAAGACCCTGACCCCGCTGGGTGCAGAGAAAGCCGGCAATAAGGCGGGCACCATTCCGGAATGGACGGGCGGCATCACCAAACCGCTACCGGGTTTTAAGACCGGCGGTCATTACCCCGATCCTTTCGCAGACGACAAGTCGCTGTTCACCATCGACGCGTCGAACATGGATAAGTACAAGGACAACCTTACCGCAGGTCAGATGGCGCTGATGAAGCGCTATCCGAGTTGGAAGATGAAGGTCTATCCGACGCGGCGCAGCGCCGGATTCCCTCAGGGCATCTATGAGGAGACCAAGGCCAACGCCACCAAGGTCAAGCTGGTCGAGAGTGGCGTGGGCTTCACCGGCACGACGGGCGGCACGCCATTCCCTATTCCGAAGAGCGGTCTCGAAGCGATCTGGAATCACATCTGCTCGTACAAGGGCGATACCTATCGCACTTCGTGGTCACAAGCCCCGGTCACTGCGGGAGGCGACTACAACCTGGTGAGCTTCGACTACGAGTACGACTTCGTGTACTCGCACCAGGGCAAGAAGCCGGAAGAGCGTGAGGCCAATCTGCTGTTCTACTTTCTGCAGCTGATCAAGCAGCCGCCGCGTCTGGCCGGTTCGGTGCTGCTGGTGCATGAGTTTGCCGATCAGGTGTCGCAGCCGCGCAAGGCCTGGACCTACAACCCCGGTCAGCGTCGCGTGCGTTTGGCGCCGAATGTGTCCTACGATAATCCGGGCACGGCGGCCGATGGTCTGCGAACCAACGACGACTTCTTCATGTACAACGGTGCGACCGACCGTTACGACTGGAAGCTCAACGGCAAGAAGGAAATCTATGTTCCGTACAACAGCTACACCATCAATGGCCCAAGCCTGAAGGCCAGCGATGTGCTCAAGGCCGGCCATGTGAACCCGGAACCGGCACGCTACGAACTGCACCGCGTGTGGGAGGTGGAAGCCAACCTCAAGTCCGGCACTTCGCATCTGTATAAGAAGCGCTTCTTTTACCTCGACGAAGACAGCTGGGTGATTCTGGTGGCGGATCAGTACGACAATCGTGGTCAGCTCTGGAGGGTCAGCGAGCAGCACACCACCCAATGGTATGACGTGCCTTTCCTGGCACCGGGACTGGAGGTCAAGCACGACCTGCAGTCCGGCCGCTACATCGCCCTGTCAATCCGCAACGAAGAAACCAAGCTGTATGACCGCGTGCCGCTGACCCCGGCAGACTTCACGCCCGACGCCTTGCGCAGCAAGGGCACGCGCTAAATCTGGCTCGCATCACCTTGACTCGAGGCCCGCCGCGCTTGCGGCGGGCCTTTTTTGTTCGTGCCGACACCGTAGACCGGCCGGCCAGTCTTTCCGCGGCGATGCAATTAGCCTAACTTGCGCGTCACCATTCAACGCCCGTTTAACCTTCCATGAAGCTTCCCGGCCTGGCCTACTTGCGGGATTTCAAGCTCAGAGAAGAGTTCTTCCGTCGGGTGGTCACGCCCGATATCGAAGCCCTGATCGACCAGATTCCCAAGCGCGTCGGCAGTTTCGGCTACGACCCGTGGGGGTATGACGAGAACAACGTCAAGCTCGGGGTGGGCCTGATCAAGCTGTTGTACCAGCATTACTTTCGTGTCACCGCCCACGGTCTGGAGCACGTCCCTGCCAGCGGCCGTGCGCTGATCATCGGCAACCACAGCGGACAGTTGCCGATGGACGGCGTGTTGGTGGGCTATGCCTTGCTGACCAACCCACACGGTCCGCGTGCTGCAAGGGCAATGATCGAGCGCTTCTTTCCGACCGTGCCCTTCCTCGGCAATTTCTTGAACAGTCTAGGCGCGGTGATCGGCGATCCACTCAACTGCGCGAAGATGCTCGATGCCGACGAGACCATTATCGTATTCCCAGAAGGTGTGCGCGGCTCCGGCAAACCGTATCGCCAGCGGTATCAGCTGCAACGCTTCGGTAACGGTTTCGTGCATCTGGCGATGGCACACAAGACGCCCATCATTCCGGTTGGCATTGTCGGCTGTGAAGAGACCATGCCCTCGCTCGGCAGCATCGCCCCGCTGGCCAAGCTTCTGGGCATTCCCTATGTGCCCCTGGTGCCCATGCCCCTGCCCTTGCCTGCGCGGGTGTATCTGAATTTTGGCGCGCCGATCCATTTCGATTCGGCGCCCTGCAGCGAGGCCGAAGTCAGATCCCGCGTGGAGCAGGTCAAGGACCGCATCCGCGATCTGATCGACTCCGGTCTCAACGAACGCACGCGCATTTTCTGAGCGCCATGAGCACAGTCAACCCCAAGAAGAAAACCGTCCTCGTCACCGGTGCCGCAGGTTCACTGGCCAAGCGCGTGATCAGTCGACTTCACGGTCGCTACAACGTGGTCGCAGTGGATTTCCGACGCAAGGTGGAAACCGATGCCGGCATTCCGTCCTACATGGTGGAAATTCACAAGCGCGGCTTCGAGGATATTTTCCGTGAGCACCGGATTGATGCAGTGCTGCACCTGGGCCGCATCTTCGCCCACGAATCCGACCGCAGCCGGCGCTACAACGCCAATGTGTTGGGCACCAAGAAGCTGTTGGAACTGGCCTGCAAGTACGGGGTGACGCAGGTGCTGATCCATTCGACGTACATGGTCTACAGCGCCTCGCCGTACAACCCTGCGCTGCTGGACGAAGACCATCCGCTCAAAGCCAGCGAAGTCCCCCAGGACCTGGTCGATTCAGTGGAAGTGGAATCGCTCGCCAATATTTTTCTGAGGAAGCATCCGGAGCTGAACATCACCATCCTGCGGCCCTGCAATGTGCTGGGCCCGGGCGTGCGCAACACCATGTCCATGCTGCTATCGCGACGCCTGGTGCCGGTGTTGGTGGGTTTCTCGCCGATGATGCAGTTCCTGCACGTGGATGACATGGCCGAGGCCATGGTACTGGCCTTCGAGAAGAACAAGCCCGGCATCTATAACGTGACGCCAGACGATTGCGTGGCCTACCAGGTCGCCGTGGATCAATGCGGTTGCCGCAGGCTACCCATTCCCTCGATTCCGCCGGCGCTGCCAAGACTGTGGAGCCGATTGCTGAATTGGAATGCGTTCTTCCCCACCTACATGATCAACTTCTTCAAGTATCCGGTGATCATCGACGGACGATTGTTCCGCGACACTTTTGGCTGGAAGCCGCGGCGCAGTCTCAACGATATCTTTGGCTATTACCGCAAGCAGAAACTGACCGGACCTTGAAGACAGTTGATCGCAGCTTTCCGATCCCCATATCAAGAGGGCGGCTGATGCGGAGTCGCATCCATCCATTGCGTGTCGGATCTGGCTCAGGCTAGGGTCAAGATCAAACGACATCCCTACCAGGACCCCCACCTATGGCGAAGAAGACCAAGGCCAAGAGCGCCACGCGCATCGATATCGGCATTGACAAGGATCAGCGCAAGGCCATTGCCGATGGCTTGTCGCGCCTGCTCGCGGACGAGTACACGCTGTATCTCAAGACCCATAACTTCCACTGGAACGTGACCGGGCCGATGTTCAATACGCTGCACCTGATGTTTGAAACCCACTACAACGAAGCCGCCCTGGCGGTGGATCTGGTGGCAGAGCGCATCCGCGCGCTGGGTTTCCCTGCACCAGGTACGTACAAGCAGTATGCGTCGCTGTCGTCGATCAGCGAAACCGAGGGCGTGCCGGAGGCGATGGAGATGGTACGTCTGCTGGTCAAGGGTCACGAGGCCTGCGCCAAGACTGCGCGCTCGGTGTTTCCGCTAGCCGACGTTGCCAACGACGAGCCCACCGCCGATCTGCTCACGCAGCGCCTTCAGGTGCACGAGAAAACCGCATGGATGCTGCGTTCGCTGCTGGAGTGAAATCCGCGACGGCCAGCTCTGTCGCAGCTTCAGCCGGCGGACCGCTGATCGCGGTCCGTCGGCTCAAGGTGCATTACAAGCTGCCCAGCGCCCTGCCCTGGACCAAGCCGGGATGGCTCAAGGCGGTGGACGGCGTGGACTTCAACCTTGCGGCCGGCGAGACCCTTGGCATCGTGGGTGAATCCGGCTGCGGCAAGTCCACTCTGGCACGCGCGCTGGCCGGCCTTCAGGACGTGACCTCCGGCGGCATCCAGTATCAGGGTCGCAACATGACCGATCTGGATGAGGATCAGTGGCGCCCGCTGCGTCGCGAGATCCAGATGGTGTTTCAGGACCCGCTGGCGAGTCTGGACCCACGCATGACCATAGGCGCGAGCATTGCCGAGCCGCTGGAAGCGCTGTACCCGGAGTTAGGGCGCGCCGAGCGCGAGTCGCGTGTACGCCAGATGCTGGAGCGCGTCGGTCTATCCGCTTCGCTATACAACCGCTATCCACACGAATTCTCGGGTGGCCAGTGCCAGCGCGTCGGCATCGCACGCGCACTGGTCGTGCGGCCGCGTGTGTTGATCTGCGACGAACCTGTGTCCGCGCTCGACGTCTCGGTGCAGGCACAGATCGTCAACCTGCTGTCCGAGCTTCAAGCCGAGTACGGTCTGGCGATGATTTTCATCGCCCATGATCTGGCGGTGGTCCGGCATATCAGCCGTCGCGTGCTGGTGATGTATCTGGGCAAGGT
>JBQTJH010000167.1:0-8886 GCA_052387335.1 Panacagrimonas sp.
GGGGATGAAGTAGGCGACCCGGTATACTTCGCGGCCTTTTTAGCCTCGCATTGCGTAACCCGGCCGTATGAATCTGGCGAACATCCGTAACTTCTGCATCATCGCCCACATCGACCACGGCAAGTCCACGCTCGCCGACCGCTTCATCCAGATGACGGGTGGGCTGGAAGAGCGCGAGATGCAGGCGCAGGTGCTGGACAACAATCCCATCGAGCGCGAGCGTGGCATCACCATCAAGGCGCAGGCGGTGTCGCTCGACTACCGTGCGCGTGATGGGCAGATGTACCAGCTGAATCTCATGGACACGCCGGGCCACGTGGATTTCAGCTACGAGGTCAGCCGGTCCCTGCAGGCCTGCGAGGGCGCGCTGCTGGTAGTGGACGCCAGCCAGGGCGTGGAAGCGCAGTCGGTGGCCAATTGCTACACCGCACTGGAAATGCACCTCGAGGTGCTGCCCATCCTCAACAAGATCGATCTGCACAATGCCGAGCCCGAGCGCGTGGCCGAGGAGATCGAGCAGGTCATCGGCATCGAGGCTACGGATGCCCTGCGCATCTCGGCCAAGACCGGCATCGGTGTGGCCGAAGTGCTGGAAGCGGTCATCACCCAGCTGCCGGCGCCCAAGGGCAATCCGGACGGCAAGCTGCAGGCGCTGATTGTCGACAGCTGGTTCGACAATTACCTGGGCGTGGTGTCCTTGGTGCGCGTGATCAACGGCCGCATCCAGAAGGGCCAGAAGATCCGCGTGATGTCCACCGGCAAGGACCACGAGATCACCATGCTCGGAGTGCACACGCCCAAGCGCGTGTTCAAGGAGGCGCTGGAAACCGGCGAGGTCGGATTCCTCATCGCCGGCATCAAGGACATCTTCGGCGCGCCGGTGGGTGACACGCTCACGCTCGCCTCCGCGCCCTGCGCGGAACCGCTGCCGGGTTTCCGCAAGATCCAGCCGCGCGTATTCGCCGGCATGTTCCCCGTGGACGCCGATGACTTCGAGGACTTCCGCGATTCGCTGTCCAAGCTGCGCCTGAACGATTCGGCGCTGCAGTTCGAGCCGGAGAATTCCACCGCGCTGGGCTTCGGCTTCCGCATCGGCTTCCTCGGCATGCTGCACATGGAGATCGTGCAGGAGCGCCTGGAACGCGAGTACGGCTTGAATCTCATCACCACCGCGCCGAGCGTGGTGTACGAGATCGTCATGGCCGACGGCGAGGTGCGCAAGATCGACAACCCGGCGGAGTTGCCCGAGGGCAGCGAGTTCCAGGATCTGCGCGAGCCCATCATCACCGCGCGCGTGCTGATGCCGCACGACTACGTCGGCCCGGTGATGCAGCTGTGCATGGAGAAGCGCGGCGTGCAGAAGAACCTGCGCTACCTCGGCGCGCAGGTGCAGATGGAAGTGGAGATGCCGCTGGCCGAAGTGGTGGTCGATTTCTTCGACCGGCTCAAGAGCGTGAGCCGCGGCTACGCCAGCTTCGAGTACGAATTCACCCGCTTCCAGACCGCTGATCTGGTGCGTCTGGATGTGCTGGTCAACGGCGACAAGGTCGACGCCCTGGCCAGCATCGTGCATCGTGATAATGCCTACACGCGCGGTCGTGATTTGTGCGAGCGCATGCAGGAGGTGATTCACCGCCAGATGTTCGACGTCGCCATTCAGGCGGCCATCGGCGCCAAGATCATTTCGCGCAGCACGGTCAAGGCGCTGCGCAAGGACGTGACCGCCAAGTGCTACGGCGGTGACGTGTCGCGCAAGCGCAAGCTTCTGGAAAAGCAGAAGGAAGGCAAGAAGCGCATGAAGCAGGTGGGTTCCGTGGAAATTCCGCAGGAGGCGTTTCTCGCCGTGCTCGGCGTGGACCGCAAGAAATAAGGAGCTAGATGCCCGTGCCGGCCGATGTTCATTTTGATTTCGCAGTCCTGCTCACCATCCTGACCCTGGTTACCGGTCTCGGCTGGCTGGCCGACACCCTGTGGCTGGCGCGCAAGCGCCGTAATCTGATTGGCGGCAAGGACAAGCCGGGCTGGATCATCGACTTCTGCCGCTCGTTTTTCCCGGTGATCCTGGCGGTACTGGTGTTGCGTTCGTTCGTGGCGGAGCCCTTCCGCATTCCCTCGGGCTCGATGATCCCGACCCTGCTGGTCGGCGACTTCATCCTGGTCAACAAGTTTTCCTACGGTCTTCGCGATCCGGTGTTCCATCACGAGTTCGTGCAAGGCGATCGTCCGGAGCGCGGCGACATCGTGGTGTTCCGCTGGCCGCGCGATCCGGGCGTGGATTTCATCAAGCGCATCGTCGGATTGCCGGGTGACCGCATCGCCTATCGCGACAAGGTCCTGTACGTGAACGGCGAGGCCCAGGCGCAGGCGGCGGACGGCGTGTACACCGCGCCCAAGCTGCCGGGCGGTACCGCCTATCGCCTGCGTGAATCCATGGCCGAACACCCGCATCACATCATCGTCAACCCGGAAGATCCGGCGCAGGACTTCGAGTTCACCGTGCCGGCGGGCGAGTACTTTGCCATGGGCGACAACCGCGACGGCAGCTTCGATTCACGCGGCTGGGGCACGGTGCCGGAGCGCAATCTGGTGGGCCGGGCGTTCTTCGTCTGGATGAGCTGGGACGGCGCCGCCATGCGGCCGAACTTCTCCCGTATCGGCACGAGCATCCGCTAAGCTCATTGCCTGTACGCGCATCGGGGAACCCACGTGGAAATATCGCTCAAGCGGCAGCAGGGAATGGGCTGGTTCGGCTTGACCTTGGTGTTCGCCGCCATTGCCTTCGTGGCGCTGGTGGTGATCAAGGTAGGACCGCTGTATTCGAATCACTTCGTGCTGGTCAAGGCGGTCAAGGCGGTGGCCGACACGGCGGAACTGGCCAACGCCGATCCGGGCCGCATCCGCAGCGCGCTGGAACGTCGCTGGGACGTGGACTACATCGACCAGATCGACGACAAGGACATCAAGATCAAGCGCAGCAACAAGGGGCGCGTGCTGGCCTATGACTACGAGGCGCGCGTGAACCTGTTCTACAACATCTATGTGGTTGTGCACTTCGTCGGCGAGCATCCCATGCGCAAGTCCCTGGGCGGCGCCAACGACAGCTGAAGTGGATCACGCACGGCGCTGTGCCGAACTGGCCATTCTGCTCGGCTACGAATTCCAGCAGCCCGCCGAGCTGGTCAGGGCGCTGACGCATCGCTCGTATTCGGGCGACAACAACGAGCGTCTGGAATTTCTGGGCGACGCGCTGATCAGCGTAGTCATTGCCGACATCTTGTACCGCGAACATCCGCGTGCTGGCGAAGGCGCCTTGTCGCGACTGCGTTCGAGCCTGGTGCGTGAAACCAGTCTGGCGGTGATCGCGCGGCGACTGGACTTGGGTGAGCGCCTGCGCTTGGGCGAGGGCGAACTCAAGAGCGGCGGTTGGCGTCGCGATTCGGTGCTGGCCGATGCGCTGGAGGCGGTGATCGGAGCGGTTTATCTGGACGGCGGGTTCGAAGCGGCGCGCCGCGTCTGTCGCAGTCTGTTCGCCGCCGAGTTGGCCGCGTTGCCGGACGCCGAAACGCTCAAGGATTCCAAGACCCGTCTGCAGGAGTGGTTACAGGCCCGTAGCCGTCCGCTGCCGCAGTACGAGGTCTTGTCGGAAAGCGGGCCGGCGCATCGGCGATACTTCGCCGTGCGTGCCAGCCTGACGGATGAAGCACGGTCTGCGGAATCCAGCGGCAGCAGTCGCCGGGTCGCCGAGCAGCAGGCCGCACGGCTACTGCTTGAACGGCTGAGCGGTGTCTCGTCTCGCTGATTTGTTGCCACGGATTTACACGGATGAACACGGATAAAAGCGAGTAGCCAAATGTCCGCCCATCATTCGAAAAGCGAGCTGGCATCGCGTCGGTTTTTAATCCATGTTAATCCGTGCGCATCCGTGGCAAACCCGCTTTAACCAACCCGAAGATCATCATGCGCAGCGGCATCGTCACACTTATTGGTAGGCCCAAGCTGGGCGCATGGCGCCCAGCGCCCAAATCACCGTCGGTATTGCCGACGCTGGGCCCTGAAGTCTGCAAGATCATCGGAGGTTGTCGTGCGTAGCGGTATCGTGACTCTCATCGGTAGGCCCAACGTCGGCAAATCCTCGCTGCTCAATGCGCTGATCGGGCGCAAGCTGAGCATCGTCTCGCACAAGCCGCAGACCACGCGTCATGCGATCCAGGGTGTGCTGCACGGCGAACACGGCCAGGTCGTGTTTGTCGACACGCCCGGTCTGCACATCAAGGCCAACCGCGCGCTCAACCGCGCCATGAACGACACCGCCGCCAACAGCCTGCACGATGTCGACCTGGTGGTGTTCGTGGTCGAGTCGCAACGCTGGACCGACGAGGACGAGGCGGTACTCAAGCGCCTGGAAAACTGCACGGCGCCGGTCGCGCTGGTGATCAACAAGGTGGATCGCGTCACCGACAAGACGCGCCTGCTGCCGGAACTTGAGCAACTCGCGGCGCGGCGCAACTTCGCTTTCATCATGCCGCTGTCGGCGACCAAGGGGCAGAACGTGCCGACCTTGGCGGCCGAGATTCTGGGCCGCATGCCGGAAGGCCCGCCGCTGTATCCGCCCGACATGATCGTGGGCTACGACAACGGCTTCCTGGTCTGCGAGTTGGTGCGCGAGAAGCTCACGCGCTTGCTGCACCAGGAGCTGCCGTATTCGCTGACGGTGTCAGTGGAGTCGTACACAGTGGAACCGCTGCAGCGCGGGCCGGGCGAGATGCATCGCATCAGCGCCGTGATCTGGGTGGAGCGCGACGGTCAGAAGAAGATCGTGGTCGGTGAGGAGGGTGGCACGCTCAAGCAGGTCGGCACCGCCGCACGACGCGAGATGGAAAAGCTCACCGGCGCCAAGGTGTTCCTGCAGCTCTGGTGTCGCGTGCGCGAAAACTGGAGCGATGACCCCGCTGCGCTCAAGCAGTTCGGTCTGGGTCTGGAGTAAGCGAGCAGGGCATGGTGTCGCGCGCCCGCATCCAGCTGGAACCGGCCTGGGTGCTCAAGGCGGCGCCGTACAGCGACAGCAGCCTGCTCGTTGAAGCCTTCACGCACACGCGGGGCCGTATCGGCCTGGTGGCGCGCGGTGCACGCGCGGCCAAGTCGCGCTCGCGCGCGCTGCTGCAGTCCTTTCGCCCACTGTTGCTGTCGTGGACCGAAGCCGGTGACCTCGGCACGCTGACCGGTGTGGAAGCGCAGGGCGCAGCGATTACCTTGCCGGGCGAATGCATCTTCAGCGGCTGGTATCTCAACGAGCTGCTGCTGCGCCTGCTGCAGCGCCACGATGCGCATCCGCTGGTATTCGAGGCCTATATCCAGGCCATCACGCGGCTGCAGCAGGCCACTGAACCGAGCCTGCGCCGCTTCGAACAGACCGTGCTCGCCGAACTCGGCTTCGGCCTGGATCTGCCGGAGGATCTGGATGCCGAGCGCTACTACCGTTACGAGCCCGATCGGGGCGCGGTACCGGTAGACGCACAGGCCGTGCACGCGATTCCCGGTCGAAATTTAATTGCGCTGCGGGATGACTGTCTGCAGACGGCAGAGGATTTGAACGTGGCCAGACGGCTGTTGCGCGCGGCCTTGGCACCACATCTGGGCACGCGACCCCTGGCCACGGCCGATGCACTGCGCGCGCTGCGCGCATCGGCTGCAAGATCGTCCTGAGCGCGGTCGCTATACTCCAGGCCTCATTCGAAGACCGATAAAATCAAGGCGTGTACACGCAGTTCGTCAAACTTCGGGAGATGCCGTTTTCGATCACGCCCGATCCGGCCTATCTATACATGTCGCCGCGCCACCAGGAGGCGCTGGGGCATCTGCTGTACGGCACCGGGCAATACGGTGGTTTCGTGCAGCTGACCGGCGAGGTCGGCACCGGCAAGACCACGGTGGTGCGCACCCTGCTTGAGCAGAAACTGGACGGCGTGGAAGTGGCCATGATCCACAACCCGCGCCAAAGCGAGCGCGAGTTCGTGCAATCGGTCTGCGACGAATTGCGCGTGAACTACGCCGGCAATGGCTCGGCCTCGCTCAAGACCCTGGTGGATGCGCTGAACCAGCATCTGCTGCGCAATCACGCCGAAGGCAAGCGCACCGTGCTGATCATCGACGAGGCGCAAAACCTTGCGCCCGGCGTGCTCGAACAGGTACGGCTGCTGACCAATCTGGAAACGCACAAGGAAAAGCTGCTGCGCATCATGCTGGTGGGCCAGCCCGAGTTGAGCGAGCTGCTGTCGCGTCAGGACCTGCGCCAGCTGGCCAGCCGCATCACCGCGCGCTATCACCTGACGCCGCTGGAGCAGGACGAGACCACCGAGTACGTGCGCCACCGTCTGGGTGTGGCGGGGACTCAGGAAACCCTGTTCCCGCCGGAGGCGATCGCCGAGATCCAGCGCTATACCCGCGGCGTGCCGCGCCTGATCAATGCGCTGTGTGATCGCGCCTTGCTGGGTGCATACAGCTCGCATCAACACGTGGTGAGCGCGGACATCGTGCGTAGCGCAGCCTCCGAAGTGTTGGGGCCGGATCATGGCGGGGCGGTGGATCGTCGCAGTGGCGGTTTCTTCCGCGTGCTGGATCGTCGACATCGCGGAGGTCTGCCGCAGATCACGCTGTCTTGGTTCGAGAGCGTGTTGATCGCGCTGGCGCTGATGATCGGTGGTGCGCTGATTTATCAGACCGTGCTGGGTTTGCAGCGATCCGAGCCGGTTGTCGCAACGCGTACCGACGCCGCAGCGCCGGTGGCGGCTGTCGCTGTATCTGCGCCTGCGCCTGCGCCTGCGCTACCGGCAAGTCCGGGCGCCGTGGTGCAGCAGCCCGCAACGGTTGCGCTCAAGCCGCCAGCGCCAGCGGCGTCGTCGCCGGACCGCAGGGCGATGGATCGCGTGTTGTCGTCCACGCCCTCGCTTGCCGCGCTGACCAACCAGATGATCCGTCTGTGGGATCCCGGCCTGAGCATCAGCGGCAATGTGTGCGCCAGCCTCAAGCAGCAGGGCATGGAGTGCTATCGCACCGACGGCGATCTGCGCGATCTGCGCAGCATGGACCGACCCGCGATTCTCACCGTGCGTGATCGGCGCAACGCCGAGCGCCATGTGCTGGTGACCCAGCTCACTGAAGATCGTGCCCGCGTGGAACTCGCGCAGGGTTCGGTGAACGTGGCGCTCAGCGATCTGTCGTCGGCGTGGACCGGCGACATGCTGCTGCTGTGGAAGCGCGAGACCAAGCTGGTGCAGCTGGCGCCGGGCCAGCGTGGTCCGCACATCCTGTGGCTGCGGGATCGCCTGAGCGAGATGATGGGCAAGCCAGCCGGCGTGCAAGGCTCGGATCGTTACGACGATGCACTCAAGGAGCAGGTGCGCCTGTTCCAGAAGGCGCGCGGTCTGGAAGCAGACGGCGTGGTCGGCATTCGCACGCGTATCGCGCTGTCCGACCCTGCGCCGGGCACGCCGACGCTCAAGTTCAAGCCTTGAGCCACGGCGCCGAATGAAATTCCAGAGCATGCGGCTGGCGATACCCCATCAGCACTCAAGGCCGGTTTCCGGGACGCGGTTCGTCCTGCGAGGCGTGTCGGCATGAGCTACATCCTCGATGCACTGCGCAAGGCCGAGCGGGATCGCCAGCTGGGCCGCACGCCCACGCTTGAAGACGTGACGCACGCGCCGGTCAGTGCAAAGAAAGTCGCAGTCTCGGCGCGTACCTTGGCCTTGATCGGCCTGGTGCTGGGCCTGGCGATCGCGCTGGCGCTGGTGATGGGGCGCTCGTCGGACGCAGCGCTCACCCAGGCGCCCATCGTGCTGAATGAGGCGCCCGCACCGGTGGCCGCACCCGTCGCGCCGGTGGCGGCACCGGTGGAACAACATCCCGAGGTGCCGGTGGAGCCCGTACCCATTGTGCAGGCTGAGACCGAATCGCTAGACGATCTGCTCGATCCGCTGACGCCAGCATCGGAGACGGCTGAGGTCGCGTCATCTGAGCCTGCTCAAGCGGCGACGACGCGCGCCGAGACGCCGGTCGCAGTGGCGACTGTTGCTGAACCAGAGCCGGTGCCAACGGCAGTCGAGCCGCCTGCCGCGGTCGGCCCCAAACTGCTACGCGATCTGCCGGAGAGTTATCGCAGCCAGTTTCCGGCGCTGCGCGTGGACGTTCACGTCTATGACGAAGAACCGGCCAAGCGCTGGGTGATGGTCAACGGTGCGAAATATCTGGAAGCCGCGACCCTGGTCGAAGGTCCGCGCATCAGCGAGATCAAGGTCGAAGGAATGGTGCTCGACTACCGTGGCGAGACGGTGCTGGTGCCGCTGAATCGTTGAAGCGTTGAAGCGTTCGAAGGGCGGTCTGTGGCCGCCGTCAGACCTTGCTCCATTTCAAAACGCGGCGGGCACGGCCCCGCCCTACGCGAAAGTCAGATCGCGTCGTGATGCAGCAGACAGGTCAGAATTCCCTGCACCTTGGCCATGCCGCTGGCGATGCTCTGCGCAATCTCGGCGTGAATGCCGCCGCTGCCGATGCCCGCGCCCCAGTTCACCGATACCGCTAAGCAGGCGTAGTCCAGTCCCAACTCAGCCGCGAGCGCCGCCTCCGGCATACCGGTCATGCCCACCATGTCGCAGCCATCGCGGCGCATGCGCGCAATCTCGGCCGGTGTTTCCAGCCGTGGGCCCTGGGTGACGCCCATGACGCCTTCGCCGCTGAAGCGCACCTTGGCCGCAGTGGCGGCGGCGGACAGCGCCGCACGCAAGGCAAACGAATAGGGCTGAGTGAGCTCGACGTGATGCACCTCCGAGCCCGGCGCGCCATCTGAATACGTGTGCTCGCGGCCGTAGGTGTAGTCGATCAGATCCACCG
>JBQTJH010000168.1:0-20107 GCA_052387335.1 Panacagrimonas sp.
TGCTTGTGGAAGGAGGCCATCATCGACAGGATCGGACGGCCATGCTGGATGGCCTGCACGCGCCGGGACGAGAAAGACCCGCCGTCACGCAGGCGATCCACTTCGTAGACCACCGGCGCGTGCAGGCCATTCAGCATGGCCGTCCGATCCTGTCGATGATGGCCTCCTTCCACAAGCACGAGGAGGGCTTCGAGCACCAGGTGCCGATGCCGGAGGTCCCCGCGCCGGAATCACTGAATTCCTGGAACGACCTGGTGACCGATTGGATCGCGCAGTCGCCCGATATCACCGCCGAGGCGCGCGCGGCGCTCACCGCCGATTTCTTCATCGACTTTCGCCCGGTGGACCCGGTCAATCCGCTGCAGCCAAACAAGCGCGATACGCGCGGCGCCATGTGGTTCCGCGCCAAGGGACGCCTGCCGGACGATCCCTGGCTGCATCGTTGCGTATTGGCCTATGCCAGCGACTGGGGCCTGCTCGGTGCGGCCTTGCGTCCTTATGGTCGCCGCTGGTTCGAGCGCAGCATGATGGTGGCGAGCATCGATCACGCGCTGTGGTTTCACCGCGCTGCACGTGCGGACGAATGGCTGTTGTACGTCACCGACTCGCACGCCGCGCAGTCGGCGCGCGGCTTGTCGCGCGGCATGATCTTCGATGCGTCCGGGCGTTTGATCGCGAGCGCTGCGCAAGAGGGCCTGATGCGCTGCACCGAGTCGCGAGATCAGTGGGCGCGCACCATCCAGGTGGATGGCGAGCCCGAGTCAGGCCCCGCTCGATAAGTCACGCGACCATGGATGCCGCCGACATCCTGGCGCAAAGCCCCATGTTTGCGGCGCTGCCCGAGCACGAGCTGCAGGCCCTCGCGCAGCTGGCGCAGCGACAGGATCTGCACAGCGGCCAGGTCTTGTACGACCAGGGCGAGGTCGCGCATTCGTTCTACATCGTGGTCAGCGGGCGGTTGCGCGTGAGCCTGGACGGCGGTCTGCTCGGCTATGTCGGACGCGGCGAACCGGTCGGCGAGATGGGTGTGATCAATGGCGAGCCGCGTGGTTCCAGCGTGCACGCCTTGCGCGACACCGTGGTGCTGCGCATCGCCAGCGCACCCTTTTTGGCGCTGCTCACGCGCGAGGCGCCCACCTTGATGACGATCACGCGCGTGATGCTCGGCCGACTGCGCCAGTATCAGCGCACGCGCCGACGCGCTGCGACGCGTGCCCAGGGCGCACTCGCGATTCTGCCGGCCTCAAGCAGCGTGCCGGTACAGGTGTTGGCCGAGGCCCTGGTGCGTCGGCTCGGCGGCTGGCCACACGCGCGCCTGATCACCGCTGCGCATGTCGACGCCGCGCTAGGCGAGGGCGCTGCGCAGACTGCGTTCGACGATGCGTCGGGTTGTCTGCGCCTGCGCAACTGGCTCAATCAGCTGGAGAGTCGGCACCCGTATCTGGTATTGGCCGCGCACCGCGACGATGACCTGTGGGCGGCGCGTTGCCTGCGTCAGGCGGACCGCGTGCTGGTCATGGCCGAAGCCAGCGCCCCGCCCACACCGATCCCTGCCCTGAGCCAGATTCCGGACGGCCGCCTGCTGGCGCCGGTGGAACTGGTGCTGCTGTGTCCTGAGGGTGATCGCTCACCCAATACACGCGCATGGTGCGAGGTCACCGCGGCGCGCGCGCATTACTACTTGCATCCCTGGGCCGAGGACGAGCTGGCATCGCTGGCACGTCAGATCACCGGTCGCGGCGTCGGCCTGGTGCTGGGTGGTGGTGGCGCGCGCGGCTTTGCCCACATCGGACTGGTGCGCGCGCTCAAGCAACTCGAAATTCCGGTGGACATCACCGGCGGCACCAGCATGGGCGCCTTCGTGTCGGCGATGCTGGCCTGCGGTTTCGATCCGGTGGAGATGACGCATGTTGCGCGCGAGACCTTCGTCAACAACAACTACCTCAACGACTACACCCTGCCTTCGGTGTCGCTGATCCGCGGCCGCCGCTTCTTCACGCGCCTGATCGAAATCTTCGGCGAGCGCCGTATCGAAGAACTACGCCGCAGCTATTACTGCATCTCCACCAATCTGACCTCGGGCGCAACGGTGGTGCATGACCATGGCCTGCTCGCGGCTTGGGTCGGCACCAGCATGGCGGTGCCGGGCGTGGCGCCGCCGGTGGCCTGGGAGGGCGATCTGCTGTGCGACGGTGGCGTGGTCGATAACCTGCCGACCGATGTCATGCAGGCGCTGGAGCGCGGATCCATCATCGCCTGTAGCGTCAGTCAGTCCGGCGACATCCGCGCCCCTGGCCGCGGTCGCGGTGAGCCCGAACCCGACGCCTTGCTGAAGAAATGGATAGAGGGTGTACGACCGCGTTTCTCGGAAATTCTGCTGCGCACCGCCACGCTCACCGCGGACACCGTATTCCGCAAGGACGCCATCGAACGCGCCGATGTGGACATCCACATGCCGGTGCAGGATGTCGGCATGTTTGCGTGGAAGCGGCTGGATGAACTGGTCGAGCGTGGCTACCAGCACGCGCTGGAGCGCCTGACGCCTCTGCGCGAGCAACTGATGGGCGGCTGACCGCCGTAGCCTGCGCGCGCCGCTACTTCACCAGCCGCAAGGTAAACGGATAGCGATAGCCTACGCCCTTCGACGCGGACACCGCGGCCAGGATGCAAAACACCAGATTCACAATCAGCAGCACGGGGTAGAGCAGGGCGCCGATCAGGATCACGGTCAGCATCATCGCGATGATCCAGCCCAGCGCGATGGTGATCTGAAAATTCAGGGCCTCGGCACCTTCCTGGGCCACGAAGGCGGAATCGTCCTTCTTCACCAGCCAGACGATCAGTGCGCCGACAAAGCTGGTGAAGATGCCCAGCAGATGCGCCAGCATCGCCAGATTGCATTCGTCCTTGCTCGGCTGGCTCGCGATTTCAGTGCTCATGGCGACTCCCCTGTAAATGGTCAAAGATGATGAAAGATGATGAAGGGCCGACGATACCCGAGTCGCGATCAGAGTCCACGCGAAGGGAACTGCGGTTCGCGCTTACTCACGAACGCGGCCACGCCTTCACTGAACTCGGCGCTACCCAGCAGGTCACGCTGGCGCTGGCACTCGTAATCGAGCTGTGCGGAAAAATCATTGCGCTGCGCAGCCTTGTCGGCCGCTAGGCGGTCTCCGATCAGGAACAGGGCCATCGCGCGTGCGGCGCCCAGACGCTGTTGCAGATGCCAGGTGGCGCCCAGGTCCGAAAGAATGCCCAGCTTGGGCACGAACGGGAACAGGAAGAAGGCTGATCGTGCGGCAAGCATCACGTCCGCCGCCAGCGCAAGGCTTGCACCGGCCCCCGCGGCGGCACCGTTGACGGCCGAGGTCACCGGAAAGGGCAGCGCGCCGATCTTCAGCGCCAGCGGATTGATGGTGTCGCGCAGATGGTCGGCGCCAGCATCGGCACGCGCACGCGCGTCGCTGCTGAAACCCCCGCTCAGGTCGGCACCGCTGCAGAAGCCGGCGCCCGTCAGGATCAGCGCACGCACCTGCAGATCAGCACCGATTTGGTCGAGCGCGGCGTACAGATCACGCAGCAGCGCCTTGTTGAAGGCGTTGCGGGTCTTCGGCAGGTTCAGCGTGATCAGAGCCACGCCCTGTTGAACGCTCAGCAAAACGGTTTCGAACGACATGCGGTCCGCAGAGTACGAGTGCAGTAGTTAAGTCGGGCAGGGCGGGGCAAACGCATCACCGAAGCCCAGAGCTTGCGCCCGACGTTCCAGGCGGTCGAGTAATTCTGCATCGACCTCGCCATAGCGGCGCAGGATATCGGCCCATTCGCGCTGGCGCGCGGGTGCAATCCGACGCGCGATATCCAGCAACGGCTCCCAGTGCTCGCCCAACAGCGCGGCGTCGGCCGCCTCCACCAGCGCGGCATGCGGCAATTCCGCTGCGTGCAAGGCCACGGCCTCGCGCATGGGCTGGTCCATGTGATGCACCAGCGGCAGCACATCGCACCACAAGCGCTGCCTGTGCGCGGTGGCGAGGATCACCGCGAGTACGGCCGGGTCGTGTCGCAGGATCGGCAGATTCACCACCTTGTACTGCGCCGGCTGCGATAGCACCGAGATTACCGGCAGCAGATCGGCCCACAGTCCTTGGCTGTGCACCGCCGCTACCACGCGATTGAGCACGCGCTCGTCCTGAGCCGCGGCCAGATCGCCGAGTTCGCGCTTGAGCGCATAGCTGACATGGATGATCAGCGCGATCACCTCAGTCAGCAGATCGCGCGACTCGTCCACGGCCAGCAAGATGGCGCGACGCAGGCGCTCGGGTGGAATCAGACGTACCAGATGATCGAGTCGGTTGCGGGATTCCACATAGAACGCGATGCGCAGCAGCGATTCGTCGTCGTCCAGCTGATCGAGCACCGCGCGGATCGCCAGATCATCCAGAAAATCGACGAAGCGACCCGTGGTGATCCAGTCGCGTCGCCGTATCAGCTCCAGCGCAATCGGCAGGATGGTGTCAGGCGACAGCGCATGGATCAGGTCCGGTGCACTGCGCGGGTCCAGGTAGCGGCAGACGTCGGCCACAAATGCAGGCGGCAGCCTTTGCGCCATGCGCGCAGCACGGCGAGCCGGCATATCGCCAGCGACGCGCGCCGTCAGCAGCGGCCCGGCCAGACGCGCAATCCACACCACCAGCAGGATCGGCAAGCGCTTGAAGATGGCAGCAATGCGACGGAACAGCCTTGCATCGAAGCGCGCCAGCGCCTCGTACAGGGACAGTCGCAGATCGCGCAGACGTTCGGCCGGCAGGGCTTCCAACTCCAGCGCAGCGTCGTCTGAAAGCTGCAGCACCTGGCCAAGCTTGTGCGCTTCGGCCCGCGCGGCCAGGCGCGTCATCGACGCAGCCAGCGCAGCACGACAGACAGCGGCCAGGGCAGCAGGCGGCGAAGCGCCCGCTCAAGCGCCTGCTGGCGCGCACTCAAGCTCTGGTCCACCGCACGGATCAGCTCTGCACGCTGCTCGATGCTCAGCGCAGCAAAGGCCTGCAGGTTGCCCGCAGGCCGGTTCAGCCGCAGGGCTAGCGCGTCCAGCTCTGGTGAATTCCCCGGTTGGGTCACGGCGCTCAACTCCTCGGCGCGATGGCCGGAAGTGTAGAGCGCCGCGTGCGTGCCGTGCTTGAGCCCTAATAGACGCGCTGTCGATGGGTTGGGAACACATCCTCGGCCAGTCGCTGCATGCCGGCGCGAAAATATTCGAAGCGTTCGGCCAAGCGACGGAAGATGTCGCGCAGACCGTACTCCTGGGCCTGCAGGCTGCCGGCGGCGCTGGCGTAATGGCTGCGGCCCATGCGCTTGTAGAACTCCAACGACACCGGGCGACGCTTGTAGTCGCGGCGATACTCGACCCAGGGCGCGCAAATGCCCGAGGTGTAGAGCGAGTAATTACCGATTTGCGCGTTCACCAGAAATTGGCGCTCCGGTCCGGACTGCAGACCGGCCTGCATCAGATCGGCCAGGTATTCGTAGCGGCCATCATCGTCCTGATGCACCTGGTAGACGCGATCGGTGCGCGAAAACAGGCCGAGCAGATTGGCCAGATAGTGAATGACCTGGCGTTCCTGCCGGTCACGCGGACCGGGCAGGGCGCGGCGCAGCATGACGTCGAAGAATAGCTGCGGCGACACATGCAGCCATTGCGCTCGCTGATCCATCAGCGCTTCATGCACGAAACGCGACTCGAGGATGGATTCGAGCGTGTTGGGCTGTTCGTGAACGCGGCGCACCGCTTCCACAGGATCGACACCGGCAACAGGAAAGTGCTCGAACAGGAACAGCAGATCGTTCGGCGCAAAGCGGTGCGGACCCACCGCGGCAAAATCAGGAGACTGCATGATCGACACCTCCAGGAAAGCCTGCCCTGTCTCTTGCAAAGTCTGGGCCGATTTTCCCGCACAACGCCAGTCAGCACTCACGCTGGTCGGCTGCCACGCACCCGCGGTCAGGCCGAGATCTGGTAGCGCCAGCCCATGGCGATCAGCACACCTAAGGTCAACACCGTGCGCAACGCGAAATAGCCGCCGACGGTGCCGAGCACGCGCTCACGCCACAAGTCCGCGGCGAGCAGCAGCAGATAGGTCAGGCCGAGCACCGCGAGCGCAGGCCTGAACGGCAGCGCCGTGGCAAACCAGGCGGCCAGCATCAACACCATCGCGATCAGAAGGCCCGCCCGTCCGGCCGCACCCTCGCAAGCGGGAAGCGAGAATCCCCACAGGGTTCCGGCCATGAAGGCGGCGATCAAAGCGCAGTAACTGAGCCACACCGCGTCCAGCCAATCCGGCGCCGTGGCAGGCGACAAGGACAGCCAGGCCGGGCCCAGCAGAAACGGAATCAGGCCGGCGTAGCCGAACAGCGAAACCAATCGGGGAAGGCGCATGCGGGGCCCCTGAACGAGTCTCCCCATTGTGCGTCAAGCGCGTTCATCCGGACGGCGTACGACGACTCGTGCTCCTGCGCGTACGGGTCTGCTTGGGCGTGCTGGCCGGCGTCAGCAGCTCGCCGATCTGTCCGGCGACGCCGTCACAAGCCGCGGACTCGGTACGTGCGATCAGCGGGATGGGAATGATCACGGCGGGCATGTACGAGGTGCCGCTGGCGTTGACACTGACCTTGCCCACTGGCGAGCGCGTCTGCACGTCCCAGATCGAGACTTCGTACTTGGATTCCTTTTCCCACCAACCGAAACCCAGGCAGCCACCGCCGGCAGGTGAGATGCCACAGCCCATGCTGCCGCCACCATCGATCTTCTCGGTTTCGCCATCGATCCAGACCATGTAGCGCACGCCGGTCGCGCGCACCTTCTGCGAAATTGCGGGTTCGTCGAGCAGTCGATTGAGCGCGTCGGCATTGATCGGCGCGGTGCGCGGTTCCAGCCAGGGGAACAGCGCGTCGATGAAGGCACGTTCGGCATACACCGGCACCCGCTTGTTGCGGAGAGAGCCCGCGACGCACTGGTTGAAGCTGCTCTCGGATTCACGATCACTGCGATGCCGACGGCTCAACAACACCACCGATTCACCGGCGCCCATCGTGACTTGGCGACCGGTCTGCCGAAGCTGTTCAACCTTGGACGTCACGCAGCCGCTGCACAGCACGGCGAGCAGTACGACCCCCAGGCTGAGCATCTTCATGGCGTGGCGGTGTTGGCCGCGGGCTGCTGTGCGGCGGCGGCAGACGCGGCGGCCAGACGTGCGCGGAAAGCATTGCCGTCGCGGAAGATCAGCGCCATGCCGGCGGCGGCGTCACGCATGGCTTCGCGTACGGCGGCGGTGAGCCCCTCGTTGCCGCCACCGATCATTGCTGCGCGGTGCTTGCCGTAGGCAGACAAATCCCAGCTCGTTAGTTCCTGACCCTGTGGTGTGCTCAGGCGCAGCTGGTACTTGATCCAGGCCTCGTGAAACTCATCCTTGTCGGTAGTGGGACTGGCAATCTGCACCTCGCGAATCATCGGCTGCAACACCGCTTCGACACCGGTCGGCACGCGACCCGGTGCAGGCGCCTGACCGAGCACGGTGAGCGTGACGAACTGCGCTTTTAGAAATTCGTTGAACAGCGCGCGCGAGGCCGGCCCCACCGAAACCTCTTGCTTGGAACCCTTGGCCGGTTTGTCAGTGTAGGTGTAGCTGCGAAAGCTTTCGTCCATGTACAGGCCCATCTTCACCGGCACTTTCTGCAGCACCGGCGTCGGGAATTCCGCCGTGGCCACCACCGGCTTGGTCGAGCACGCAGACAACAGCACGACGCACGCTAGCGCCAAGACCTGCATCGGCATGCACAGACCCTCAGCTCGCGTCCTGAAGACCAACGAAAGCCCCTCCATTCTCTGAACACAGAATACGCATCAGACTGGCGAAGCGGATGCCCGTGGGCCCAATGCCCCCGCTCTGCGCGTATTGCGTCGGAAAGCCTACGCCGTGGATGCGCGCGCGCGGCACACCACGGGCGTCCTTGGGATTGATGCGCCGGATGCGCGTGACCACGTCGTCAATCGAGCTGCCGGTGAACTCGTCGCCGAGCACGTAGATTGAAATCTTCTTGCCGGGTTCCGCAAAAGCGCGGATGGCGCGCTCGATGCCTTCGACCGGGCTGGAATCCGAAAACGTCTTCCAGCTGCGCAGCGCATCGATCACCGCCTTGCGCCGACCGGGTGTGTCCGGAATCCATTGGCCGCCGCGGTAGCTGCTGAACAGGTAGTCGCCCTCGTCGCTCATCACTTGCATGCCCTTGACCGTGGGGTAGAGATCCAGGATCTCGACCATCTTGCGCAGCATCCCAGGCCAGGCGAAGCGCTGCATCGAGCCGGAAGTATCAATGACGAAGATGATGTATTCGCTATCCACCGGGATACCGCCAACCGGAGAATCGGATTTGACGCGCACGCCCTGCGCCTGCAGGCGCCGCATCTCCTCGGTCAGGGATTGACGTGCCGCGGCCAGGCGTTGCTCTACGGTTTCGGCCACAGTCTGATCGGATTCGGTTTCGGTGGTCTTGTCCTTTAGCGAATCAGCACTCACGCGCAGCGCCGCCAGGGTGGCGCGCGCGGCTTCCAGCTCGCGCCGGGTTGCGGCCACCTCGTCCTCCATCGCCTTGCGCTTGCCCGCGGTTTGTTCTGCCAGGCGCCGTAGCTCAGCCTCTCGCGCCTGAATCTGTTCGGTGGTCTGGTCGCTGATGGTGGGCTCGGCCGACTTGCTCAGCACCAGCAGCAGCACGATGGCACCAAATCCGCAGCAGATGCAGTCGAGGAAAGACAAGCCAAACACCTCGACGTCGCGGCGTCTCATGCACGACCCCGCGAAGTGCAAGCAGCGGGCAAGCGGCAAGAGACACGCAGCCGCCGGATACGACGCACGCTTTGTCGGGCTGTGCAGGTCCCGGCTGTCATGGCCAATCCCTCGACGGCTCCAGAAACGCGCCACCCGACAGTCGCGCCAGCTGCCAGAACGCGCTTGCCGCGCGCGGATCGCCTTCCATCGGCAGCAGGATCACATTGATCGGCACGTCGCGACGCAGACTGGAGGTGGCTTCATTGAAATATTTCAGCCGATCACGACCGCTGACCACGCCGCCGCGCGGCGTCTGTCCCTGCGTCGGCAGGCCGTCGGTAATCAGATAGACATTGTCCGGTGCCGGGCTCAGGCCGTTCATGGCCTGGAATGCGCGCACCAGGCTGGTACCGCCGGCGGGTGCGGTCTTGCGCAGCGCGCGCATGGGCTCGTCCAGACCGCGGCCACCCTGCGCCGGCAACCAGCCGGTGGATGAACCAGTGACCGGCTTCGCCGTTTCATTGAACACGATCATCTGGAATTGCCCGTCGGGCGGCATCTGCGCGGTGATCCAGTCGACTGTCGCCAAGGTGCGCCGCCACTTCGGCGCAGACAGTCGCGCCGACTCGCTCATATTGCGTCGCCGGAGGGCACCGACGATGGTGTCGTCGAGCATGCTGGCCGAGGCGTCCACCAGAATCAGGATGTGCCGCCCGCCGACACGCAGACCGGTCAGGTACTGACGTTGGCCCTCGCCAGACACCGTGCGCGTGGCGTTGGCCGAGGCATCTTTGGCCGCCGCGCGCATGGCCTGCACGCGCGACTCCAGCGCCAGCAGTTCGTCCTGCAACTTCTTCATGCGCTCGTCGCGCGTGGTCGCTGCGTCCTCGGCGTCGGGCTGGGCGGCGCGCAAGACTTCGATCTGCTGACGCAGCCGCTCCGCCTCGCGCTCGGCGTTCTCGGTTTCGTTCTGATCGCGGCTCAGCGCCGCCTGCATGGTCAGCAGGTCCTGGCGTTCGTCGAGCAGCTTGTTTTCCAGCGCGTCGACCGAGGTCAGCAGGTCAAAGTTGGAGGTCAAGTCCCGATCAATGCGCGCATGGTCCACCAGCATGAACAGCAACACCGCCGCGCCAAAGCCGCAGGAGATGCAGTCCAGAAACGACAGACTGCCGGTTTCGACCTGGCGACGGCGGCGTTTCACGCTTAGGGCTCTGCCGCGTCCACCGCGATCAGTCGCAGTTCCTGGCCGCCGAAGCTGATGCGATCACCCAGCGCCAGACGGCGTGCTGAGGTGGCGGCCTCGCCGTTGACGCGCACCGAACCACCCAGCGTGTGCTCGATCACCACGCCGGTATCCGCATGCCGCAACTGCCCCGGCGCCCCGGGCAGGCAAGCCGACAGCGCGAGCGACTGACCCTGCAAGGGTAGGGCGCGTGCGTGTGCACCAATCAGGACATGCGTGGCCGCGCCCTGCTGCACCAGGCTCAGAGCCAGCGCGCGGCGCGGCAGACGCGTGACCCAGGGCAGTTCGGTCTCGCCGGTTTCGATGCGCGCGCGATGTTCGAGCGCGCCGCGTGCGGCAGCCGCGGCATCCAGGCTGATCGCCGGGGTGAACCGCGCGCTCAGTCCCGGCAACGCGGCGGCGCGTGCACTGAGCAGCACGCTGGCCTGCTGCGTGCGCGCGGCACTCATCAGTGTCTCGGCCAGCGGATCAAGTCGCTCCGCCAGCGCGGCTTCCAGCACCTCGCGCGTCAGGCTGACACGGTGCGTGCGCCCGCCACTGTCCATCTCCAGCACGGCGTTGCTATCGCCCGCCAGCTGTTCGATCCATTGCGGCACGCGGTCGTACAAAGCCTGCTCGGTGCTGGCGTTGTGCAGCGGATCGAAGCGCGCGTGCCGCACGTAGGCCTGCGCGATCACCGCGGCGCAGCGGTCTTGCATCGCCGCAAGACCTGGCTTGTGCTCCTCCACGCGCTGGCGCTGCAGAGCCTCGCCGCCCTGCATCCAGGTGCAGATCACGCGATGCAGCTGCACGTCGATATGCAGCACCTGCGAGGCGACGTTTACCGTGCTGCTTGCGGCAACAGCGCTGTCAACCAATCCGACGACACGGGCATCGATTGCCTGCAGCAAGCCCAGCAGCACGCCGAGCTGAGCCGGTGTGAAGCTGGCGGGTGCGGCGATGAGCAGCGGCTGCGCGCGCAGGGCTTCACCGATGGACACGAGCTGCGCGTGGGCCAGATCCGCCGCACTGCGGGCGGCGCCCAGCGGCGTCGCCAGGTTGGCATCGAGTTGATACCAGTAGCGGTCATGTGCGCGCCGCGGATCGAGTCGCACACGTCGTCGCGCTTCATCGCCCACCACCAGCCTCCTGCCGTCGAGCGCCGCGCAGCCTGGGCTGTCCAGCAACAGGGTTTCGCCCTCAAACAGGCGCAGACCGATGTCGTTGAGTTCAAGTACGTGCATGAGACTTAGGGTCTGTTGACATATGTTTAGTCGCTGCGTTGCGAGTCCAAAATCCCGCCAGGCAAGGCGCGGCCGGCGAAGCTTGGTGATTCCAAGCGAGGCGGGCGCAACGCCGCATGGCGGAATTTTGGCCGCAACCCGATTGGGTCCCAGCGCGGGAGTGACTCAATGTCACTCCCGCGTAAGCCCAATCGGGGGCGGGGCCGCTTTTGCGCATCGCTGCGTTAGTCACTCCTCATGTACGGTGAGTACACCTCGTCGCTCCTTCCTTGCGCTGCGCAACGGTAGGTGCGGTGGGAGTGCCACAAGGGCGCTCCCACTGCGCCGGACGGACCTCCGCCGCAGCGATCATTCATATGTCAACAGACCCTAGCTAGGTGATTGCAGGTTCTGGATCAAGCGCCGCTCACACAATCTTTGCGCGTCCAGCACCATGCGTTCCTGTAACTGCTGCAACTGGTACAGCAGAAACATCAGCACAATCGACAAGAGCAGCGCGACCAGGGTCGAGTTGAATGCCGTGCCCAGGCTTTCGGTGACGCCGGACAGATCGCCTTCCAGCGCACGATTGGCCTGACCCATCGCCTGGCCAATGCCCCGCACCGTGCCGATGAAGCCGATGGACGGAATGGCCCAGGCCACGTAGCGCACCAGCGCAAGCTCGGAATCCAGACGGTCGCCGTAGCTCATGCTGGTGCGGCCGACTTCATCCGAGGCGTCCTGGATACTGCGGGTCATGCGGAAGCGGTTGAGTGCAGCCAGAAACAGCTGCGGTACCAGGCGTTCGCGATTTTCCGGGTCCAGCGCTTCTACCGCGCGTGCGTGTCCGCGCGCGTCCTCCGGCAGAATGCTTTCGCCGTCAGCCACCGCGACCAGGTTGGCGTCGAACAGACGCCGTTCCGCATTCAAATTGCGAAATTTGTATCCAATGATCGCCAACCCCCACAAGGTCAGGATGATCTCCAGCTCTTGTTCGTAGTCCTTGAGAATGACCCAGACATTGGGTTCGGAGACGTACTCGGGATTGGCTTCGGATTGCAGCTTCTGTTCTTCGAGCACCGCCGCCGCACGCGGCCGCACCACCGACAGATACGCCGCATGCACGATCACCGCGGCGATCACCAGGGCAAAGATCTGGAATACGAACTCGAGTGGAAATTGTCGGCGCATGGGGTTCAGATATCCGCGGGGAAGTCGACTTCTGCGTCTGCAGAAACTTCTTCAGAAGGCGTGAAGCTGCGTGTGTCGGTGCCGGACGCAGGCTCGGATGGCTTCGGCGTGGCGTCTTGCTGGTCCGCGGCCGGAACGTCGGGTGCAGTGTCCTGAGCATTGGCAAGACCGGCGCCAATCAGCAACAGCACTGCGATGCACAGTGCGTGCGGCGCGAATTTCATGCACTTATTCCGCATAACGCGCCACCCTGAATCCCAGATCGGGCCGTGCCTCACGCCCACCTTCGCGATACGCCAGACGCAGTTCGATCAAGCGGCCATGTAGCCAGCTCGACCCGCGGATCACACGGTCCGCACTGCCGGCAGGACCGAAGGGATCAAGCGCTTCCGGCGGGTTGATCGGCATGGCGGCGTCGTAGGCGTCGTGCACCCACTCGGCAACATTGCCGCCCATATCGAATAGGCCCAGTGCATCGGGCGCAAAGCTGCGCACAGGGCTGGCAGCGGCATAGCTATCCTCGTAGCCGGCGATGACCTGCGCGGCCAATCCTTCCGCGAGTGGATCGGCGAAGTTGCCGGATTTCGGCGGCGGCGGCAGGCCCGAGCCCCAGGGAAAGCGCAGCGCGCGTCCGCCGGCAAAACGTGCGGCCCATTCCCATTCGGCTTCGCTGGGCAGGCGGTATCCAGTGGTCACCGGCTGCGCCAGCACCAGGTTGCCGCCTTCTTCAACATAAGCGGGTGGCAGGCCTTCCTGCTGCGACAGCCAGTTGCAGTAGCGCACTGCATCCGTCCAGCTGACACGCGCTACTGGCTGGTTTTCGTTGTCCAGGGTTTCACGACGGATGATGCCGGAGGAGTGCGAGGGCTGATAACGACGGAACTGCGCGTTGGTGGTTTCCGTTGTTGCCAGATAGAACGCCCGCGTCAGCTTGACGGGACGTTGCGCCTCGTTGGTCTGGCGACCCTGCTCGCCGCGCGGCGTTCCCATACGAAAGCTGCCGGGTTGAATCAGCACCAGATCCGGGCCTTTGCTGCCGGCGACGCGCGCGGGCAGACGTTCTGCACGAGCCTCGGCCTCGCTCTTGAGACGCACGACTACACTCTGTTCGAACCCAGGCCGCGGGGTGACGCTGCCGGTGTAGGGCGCGAAGCCCGCTTTGCTGACTTCGACACGATGCGCGGTGGCGGTCAGTTCCAGGCGCGTGCTTGAGGCGTCGATCACGCGGCCGTCCACCTTGAGCTGCGCATCGGCCGGTTGGATGTCGAATGTCACCGGTCCCAGGATCGGCTCCAGGCTTACCCGCAGCTCCTGCGACTGCTCGGCTTGCACCTGGACCTCGCGCTGAGTCGGTCGATGGCCCGGTGCCGAGAGCTTCACGATGTGAGTCGTGCCTGGGGTCAGCCCCAGGTCCATCGGCGTCTGACCGCGAAGTGCGCCTGCCACTGTGACGGTCGCGCCCGCAGGTTCACTGCTGAGCCTGATCACGCCCTGCGCCGGTGTCAGCGTGACCGTGGGCAGCTGCAAGGATTCATTGGCGATGACCTGGATCGCATCTCGCCAGGTGGCGTAGCCGGCCAGCTGCAATTTCAACTCGTGCATGCCTGCGCCTAGCTCCAGCGTCTGCGGTGTGCGGCCCATATTTTGACCGTCGACGAGAATATCGGCGCCGACCGGACGCGAATCCAGACTCACCGGCGCCCAGCCGGGTTGAAGTTCCACCTTCAGGGTCTGCTCGATGCCGCCACCCTCGATCTGCAACTGCGCCTCATACGCCTGATACCGCGGCGCTCGCAGCAACAGCTGATGCGTGCCTGGCGAAAGTTCCAAGGCTTGCAGCGGACTGGTGCCGCGCGGATTGCCGTCTATGAACACCTCGGCGACCGGATCGGAGATCAGATTCAGCTTTCCGGGCAGACGCTGCAGTTCGAAGCTGAAACTCTGTTGCGCGCTGTCGCCGACCTCGAAGCTGGCCTCAAGCGGCTGATACCCCTCGGCCTGCGCACGGACAAGGTAGTCACCCGGAAGCAGCAGGTAACTCGAACCCAGCGCAAAGCCGATGCCGCCGTCCACGTCGAGTGCAGCCGCGACCGGCGTGGTCTGAATCTGCACCGAGCGCGCGAGCACAAAGAACAGCAGCGACACGCCGACAAATACACCCAGGCCACCCAGGCTGATCCACAACGCAGAGACGCGGCGACGCGCAGGCGCGAGGGTGTCTGCGGCAGCTCGATAGGGCACGGGCGCAATACGCGCATCCGTGGCATCGAGCCGCGGTTCGGCCCGCGAAGTTTCGGTCACAGCGGTTCCTCGCAGCGCAGGTCCAGATCGAAGGATGTTGCGCCAGCGGGTACTTCGAATTCGCGACGCACGTCACGATAGCCGCTGCGCGTTCCCACCGCGACGTAGCGCCCGGGTTTGAGCGTGAGCGCATGCAAACTGAAACGGCCGAAGCTGCCGACCTTGTAGAGCGTGACTTCGGTGTATCCATCGGAGCGCAGCTGCACATTCACCGGCTGCGTAGCCTGCGTCATGGTCAGTTCCAGCTTCTGCATCTGCTCGCGCAGGCGCGGTCCTGCATCGCCAATGCCTCGCGCCTGTTGCAGATCAGCGCGCGCCAGAGCCGCAACCGCGCTGGAGGCAAGGCGCGAGGGTCGATTGATGTAATCCTGCAGGCGCTGTGCAAGCGCTGCGCGCGGTTCGGCCAGCGCCAAGCCCTCGCGCGCAAAAGCCAGGCTGTTGTCGAGCTTGAGTGCGGCTTGATAGCTGGCCACCGCCGCGTCCCAGTTTTCCGCCGTGACCTGGGCAGCGGCCTCGGCCTCAAGACTGCGCAGACTCTGTCCGCGTTGCGCCTCGGCCAAGCGCGCACGCGCCTGTGTCAGCGCAGGATCAGCAGCGCGCACAGTCTGCGCGCGCCCGAGCTGGCTCGCGGCTTCGTCCAGCGCACTGCGATCCAGCGCCGCAATGGCCTGCGCCATCACGCGCGCAAATTCCAGGTCTCGGGCCTGCTGGTCGAGTCGCGTCAGCGCCTCTTTCGCCAGGGCACTGTCGGCGTCGAGTTGCAGCACGGAAGCCCAAGCGCTGCGCGCGGCGACGACATCCCCCGCCTGTTCCAGACGCTGCGCACTCAGGATGCGCGCGCGCACCTGATCGAAGCTCGCCACTCTCTGCAGGCCTCGCGTCGCCAGCGCATTGCCAGGCTCCAATACCAGCGCCAGTTCATACGCGGCCTGCGCCCTGGTCTTGTCACCGGCCTCGAGCGCCTGCGTACCGTCGGCGAGCGCTGCGGCCACGCGGGTCGGAATCTCGCCCACCAGGGTTTCGACGGCCGTGGCCGCGGTCTCGTAGGCGCTGCGAGCGGCGGCGAAGTCCTTGGCCTCGAATGCAGCCGCGGCTTGATCCGCCTGTTGCTGAGCAGCGGCTAGCGCCGCCGCGCCCCAGCGCTCGACACCGCTGTCCCGCAGACGTTTGACCGCCGCCTCGAAGCGACTGCGCGCGTCCTGCGCCGCCGCGCGTGCTTGGAGCAGCGCCGGATCGTCCCAGGCCGCCGACGTCGCGGTCGGCGCAGCCGGGGTGTCCGGGGTCTCGGTCGGCGCCGCCCTTTGCGCGGCTTTCGTCGCGGTCGCCGTGTCGCTTTTGGGCGCTGGCGCCAGCAGCGGGGGCAGGAAACGGAATGACAGGCCGCCGATCAGGAGAATCGCGCCCAGACCCAGGGCGAAGCGCGCACCGGTGATGCGTGACGGCGGTTCCTGCGAGTACGGACTTGGACCGGACGCAGCGACGTCAATGCGCTGCGGCACGATGCGTTGGAATTCGTCTGCGCGCTCGGGGGCGTCTCCGAGTGCCGGATCAGCGCTCATGGTTCACGGGGTCAAGCCGGTCTCGGCGGCGTAGCGCTCCTGCAACAGCTTGCGCCATTGCGCGTATTGCTCCTTGGCCGAACCATTGAGCGTCACGGTCTTGCCTTCGAGTTCCACTACCCGCGGCGCGACATCGTCGTTGATGGAGGCATTGAGTTCCCGGACCGACTCGGCGTGCAGCTTGGCTTCCTGACCCTTCTGCAAGCCGCTGGAAAAAACACCGACGCCGCCGATGATGCCGACCTGACCCGCTGCAGCCGTGCCGGCGTTCTCGGCCCCCGCCAGCGCCACCACGCCGCCGACCACCGCCGCCGCGCCGGCCACCTTGCGCCACAGCGCCTGGCGTTCCAGTTCACGCAGCGCGATGACCTCCGAATAACTGGCGCGGCGCCATTCGTTGTAAGCCGGCGCCATGTTGTTGCGGAACGCGGCGTAGTGCGCATCCAGCGTGTCCACCAGCAGATCATCACGCTGGCGCACGTCGGCGACGCGGGCAACGAAGGGATCTCCGGCAGGCGGCAGACGTTGCACGGTGGTACGTCCTGACTTGTCCTTTTGCAGATAGGACGCAAACCGCACGGGCGCCAGATCGGCCGCGAACTTCATCTCGGCAACGCGTCGCACCTCGATCACCTGCGCCGCGTTGAGCTTGCGCCGCTCGGCCAGCAGATCGTTGGCGACGCGGCTATACAAGTCCTGGAAGGGATCGACACCACGCACGGATTTTTCGGTGTAGGAAAGCTCGGCCGCAGATTCCTCGTAAATGCGGTCCAGCCACTTGCGCCCGGTGGTGTCCTGCGCTGTGATACGCAGCTTCAGGATCTCGCCGTCGGAATGCAGGATCTTTCCGCCTACCACCAGCATCGAGGCCGGCGTCGCTTCCGGCAGCACGCGCACCGTGCCCCAATTGCCGGTGCCATCTAATGTCTGGCGCAGGATCTGCGGGAAGTAATTGGCCTCTGCCTCGCGTACGGCCGGCAGGATGCCTTGCTCCTGCTGCTCCTTGAGTGTCTTGGGTGTGCCTGGATCGAAGGCGATGACGGTGACGTCGATCAGCTGATCGGTACTCAATTCCTGCTGCGCCTGCGTGGCCTGCACCTCGTTGACGCGCTTGACTTGCTTCGACACGCAGCCGCCCAGCGCCAGAGGCAGGAGCAGGGCGACTAGCAGGATCTTGCTCGGATTCATGGCTCAGCTCTTGCGCGACTTGTACTTGCGATATTCCTCCCAGAGCTTGGCACGCAGCTCTGGATCTTTTTCCGCCGCTGCAGCCTCGCGCAGCTGACGGGCGACGACGTCATCGTCCTTGCCGTCAGGCGTGCCCGCAGGGGCCGGGAATCGCGGGCCGGGCGAGGGCTGACCGACGCCGCCGAATCCAGCGTTCTCGGTGTTGGCGCCCCCCCCTTCGCCGGGCGGAAGTTCAGACGGCAGTTGACCGCTGCCGCGACCACTTCCACCACCGCCCGTACCTTCGCCGTCCTGTTCGTCCTTGCCGCTGCCACCGCCCGCTGCGCGCTGCTTCTCCAGCTCGATCTGTTCGCGCGCCATGCGCTGATCAAAGTCGCCAAGGGCAACATCGAACTGCTTGTCCCACACCGCCGCCTTTTCTTCTTCGGTCATCGCGCCGCTGCTACCGGCGCCGGTCTGATTCTGGGCGGTGGATTCGGATGTCGAGCCCGCAGGCTTCGAGCCTGCCGGCGTCGGCTGTTGACCGCTGCCAGCGGGTGGCGCGCCTGCTGGCGTGCTCGCGGACTGAGATTGGGGCTGCGACTGCGACTTGGACTGACTCTGCGATTCCGATGCGGACTTGGACTGTGATGTAGACGGCGACCCCGGCGGCTTGGGCGCGCCCTGTTCCTTGCTTGCACTCGGGCTCGACGGCGGCGTCGGCATGGACGGTGGCGGCGGCGGGCTAGAAGGTGAGCTGGGTTTGGACGGCGGTGTAGTGCAGCCGGCCACGAGCATTACGGCACCGACCAGCAACAGATGAGGCCAGGGCTTGTTCATGATCGGGGGTCTCCGGTGTTCACACGCGTGCTTGATCTCATCAATCGCTGTGTAGCTTGGACGCCTGCCGCTAGCAGGAGTTTCCATTCAGTTTGCTGAATCAAGCTGAATCCCCGCGGACCGCGAGGCGGTAGCGCAGCCCCTCGCTGGCCACAGCCTGGTTCTTCTCCAGCCGAGGTCGCAGTTGCGCCGCCTTCAAGGCGCTGATCAGAGTGTTGCGCAGCTTGGGCGGCAGGCTGTTGGGTTGTGCTTCGACGATGCGCACGTTTGATGTGCGTCCCTTGGCATCAACATCGAACTCGGCCAGCAGATAGCCGCCAGGGCCGGTCACGGCTTCGATCACCGGCAATTGCAGGTGAATGAAGGCAGGCGTGTCGAACGGTGGCTTCTTGTTCTGCGCCGTCAGCAGGACCTGCGCCTTGTTGTAGTTGCGTAGCGCTGAGTCCTCGCGGCCGATGAGCTGCTGCGCGTCGCCCAGACGCAGGCGCAGATCGGCCTGCTGCATCGGAGTCAGCGTCCTGATTTCGTCCAGCAGTTTCTCGGCGCGTGCCAGCGCATTGGGCGGACGCAGTGACGGCAGGATGGGGAGATCATCCACATCCCGCCGACGACCCGTGCCGCTGCGCGCCAACTCCAGCAGCGCACCGACCAGGCCCGCTTGTTCGGCGGGAAAACGCTCCAGGGTCTGTACCGCCAAGGCGTGCAGGGCAACGGCGTTTTCCGGCCGACCGATCTCGCGATACCAGCGCCCGACCTCGATGTAGGTGTCCGCAATCTCGACGGTGCCCGCGCCGTGCACGCGCTCGGCCACTTCGATGCGGCGCAACTGCAGCGCATCGGCGTCTTCCAACTTGCCGATGCCACGCGCGGCCTGTGCCCGCGCGTGCAGGATGTCGAGCTGCTCGACGCTGTACAGGCCCTCATTCACGCGATGCAGCTGCAGCGCGGTTTCCAGCGCTGGCGCTGCGGCCTGCGGCTGGTTGGCGGCCAGATAGGTGTAGCCGGTGCCGAACCAGGCCGCGAACAACTGCGCTGCGCGTGGACCGCCGTGCGCCTCGGCCAGATCGATGGCGGCGCGGTAATCCCTGAGCGCACCGGCGGTATCACCGCTGCGCTGGCGCAGATTGGCCTGGTTGACCAGGGGAATCAGGGTGCGCGCATCCTTGGCGCCATAGGCCACACGACTGGCATCCAGCGCGCGTGTCGCCAGGACCAGGCCGGCAGCAGCGCCGTCCTCTTCAAGCACACGCTGTACCGCCATCAGGTCCGGCGCTGAGGCCGGTCGTGCCGGATCTGCGGTGAGGGCGGGTGGGGAGATCGACTCGCTAACCGAGGCCGGGTCACTCAGCTCAACCGCAGTTGCCGTGCCGCAGACCAGGGCCAATGCGCCGACCAGCAGGCGACCTCTGGATGTGCCGACGCCCGCAGTGGGCGCGGCTCGCCTGACGACGCAAGACCGACCGGTGCAGAAAGTTCGAGTTGAGAAATGCCGCATATCAGATTGGAGGGGTACACGCCGGGCTTCATCTTATTCAAGCCCGATGACTGATCTACGCCGTGGGTGCGCCGACGGACGCCTCAGGTCTTGCGTTCATCCGGACGCGTTTGCTGCTCAAGACCCGACAGGTACTGCAAGGCCTGTTCACGACTTTGACCACACATCTCGAGCTTGGGCTGCAGGCCCGCACATACCGCCGGGCGCCGTGGATCGGCGAACAGCTTGCAGCGCAATTGTGCGTCCAGCTGCACACAGGCAACGCCGGCGGGTTTGCCCAGAGGCATGCCGGGAAT
>JBQTJH010000169.1:0-19118 GCA_052387335.1 Panacagrimonas sp.
TGCCCATGTCGAGCAGATTCACGAAGAAGTCGTTGGACAAGCTGCCAACGCGATCCGTGAACACACCGTGTTGCGACCCGCCCACGTTGGCGCCCAGCACACGCAGGCCGCCGACCAGTGCGGTCATCTCCGGCGCGGTGAGCGTGAGCAGCTGCGCCTTGTCGAGCAGGGCTTCTTCCGGCGTCGGCAGGTGGCTGCTGCGGTGGTAGTTGCGGAAGCCATCCGAAGTCGGCTCCAGCACCGCAAACGAATCGACGTCGGTCTGTGCCTGGGTGGCGTCGGTACGGCCGGGCGAGAACGGTACCTTGATCTTCTGACCGGCCTTGGCAGCGGCGGCCTCAACGCCGGCGCCGCCGGCCAGCACGATCAGATCAGCCAGCGAGATCTGCTTCTTGCCCTTGTTGAAGTCCTTGCGAATCTTCTCCAGCACCTTGAGCGCCTTGGCCAGTTCCGCCGGCTGGTTGACCGCCCAGTTTTTCTGCGGCGCCAGACGAATGCGCGCGCCGTTGGCACCGCCGCGCTTGTCCGAACCGCGGAAGGTGGAGGCCGAAGCCCAGGCCGTGGTCACGAGTTGCGAAACCGTGAGACCCGACGCCAGCACCTTCTTCTTGAGCGCTTCGACATCCGCTGCGCTGACCAGCGCGTGATCCACCGCCGGCACTGGGTCCTGCCAGATCATCGGCTTCTTCGGCACCAGGGCGCCGAGATAGCGTGAGGTGGGGCCCATGTCGCGATGCGTGAGCTTGTACCAAGCCTTGGCGAACGCTTCCGCGAACTGCTTGGGATTCTTGTGGAAGCGGCGCGAAATTTTTTCGTAGGCCGGATCGAAACGCAGCGACAGGTCGGCCGTGGTCATCATAGGCCGATGCTTCTTCGAGGGCTCATGCGCGTCCGGAATCATGTGCTCCGGCTTGCAGTTCTTCGGGTGCCACTGGTGCGCGCCCGCCGGGCTCTTGGACAGCTCCCACTCGTAGCCGAACAGAATGTCGAAGTAGCCGTTGTCCCACTTCGTCGGATTCGGCTTCCACGCGCCTTCGATGCCACTGGTGATGGTGTGCGCGCCCTTGCCGCTGCCCAGGCTGTTCTTCCAACCAAAGCCCTGTTCCTCGATGGCCGCGCCCTCGGGTTCGCGGCCCACGTTCGATTCCAGTCCCGCGCCGTGGGCCTTGCCGAAGGTGTGGCCGCCAGCGACCAGCGCCACCGTCTCTTCGTCGTTCATCGCCATGCGGGCGAAGGTTTCACGCACGTCGCGACCGGAGGCCACCGGATCGGGATTGCCATCGGGGCCCTGCGGGTTGACGTAGATCAAACCCATCTGCACAGCTCCGAACGGCTTGGCCAGATCGCGCTCGCCGGAGTAGCGGCTGTTGTGCTTGTCGCTGGTGGCGAGCCACGCGGTCGCAGCGCCCCAGTGAATGTCTTCGCTGGGCTCCCATACGTCGGCGCGTCCGCCGGCAAAGCCGTAAGTCTTGAAGCCCATGGACTCCAGCGCGACATTGCCTGCCAGCACCAGCAGATCGGCCCAGGATATCTTCTTGCCGTACTTCTGCTTGATCGGCCACAGCAGACGGCGCGCCTTGTCCAGGTTGCCGTTGTCGGGCCAGGAATTCAGCGGCGCGAAGCGCTGCTCGCCGGTGCCCGCACCGCCCCGACCGTCCTGAATACGATAGGTACCCGCGGCGTGCCAGGTCATGCGGATGAACAGGCCACCGTAGTGGCCCCAGTCGGCCGGCCACCAATCCTGCGAGTCGGTCATCAGGGCCCGCAGGTCCTTGACCACCGCGTTGAGATCCAGCTTTTTGAACTCCTTGGCGTAGTCGAAAGACCGATCCATCGGATCGGTCTTCTCCGACTGCTGGCTGAGGATTTTGAGATTGAGCTGATTAGGCCACCAGTCCTTGTTGGACTGGCCGGCATACACCGTGTGCTTGGGGGCTGCACCCGAGAACGGGCACTTGACTGATTCCGACATTGTTCTCCTCCGTTTGCTGTGTGGCGATGGCTAGCGCTGAACATCACGCCTGAAGGTCAATCGAGTCACAAACGCCGCGCTGAGTCCCGTTGCGCGTTTCGGTCGACGCTGCTGACCCGGATAGTCGGCTGCAGGCAACCATGCGTCTAATCAAAGTTTCTATCTGATCCAATGCACAATAGCTATGGGTCCTCGCCCTGACCCGCCGACATCGCGCGGGTTTGGCCAGAACCCGACCTTGTCCGACAATGACGCTCTTTTATACCCCGAGTGGGTTCCTGTTCTATGACGCACACTCTGCTGCTCGAAATTGGCTGCGAAGATCTTCCGGCCCGCTATGTCATGCCGCTGGCGTCAGCTCTGACCCAAGGCATGTCCGAGGGCTTGAGCAAGCGCGGCGTGCACGCGACGGAGACGCGGACCTACGCCACGCCGCGTCGCATCGCCGTTAGCCTGAGCGGACTGGCCGAGCGGCAGCCTGAGCAGTCGGTGGACGTTACCGGCCCCGCACTCAATGCGGCGCTCAAGGACGGTCAGCCCACACCCGCCGCGCTGGGCTTTGCCCGCAAGTGCGGTGTGGAGTTTTCTGCCTTGGGACAGAAGGACGGCAAGCTGCATTTTGCGAAGACCTCGCCCGGCCGCGATACGCGCGAGCTGATTCCTGAAATTTTCGAGGAGACGCTCAAACAGATGGACGAGCTGGTGCCCAAGCGCATGCGCTGGGGCGCAGGCACCGAGACGTTCGTGCGTCCGGTGGAATGGTTGTGCTGCCTGTTTGGCGATCAGGTGATCGCGCTGCGCCGCTTTGGAATGGAGGCCGGTCGCCTGACCTACGGCCACCGCTTTCACGCGCCGTCCGCGATTTCTCTGGCCACGCCCGAGGCCTATGCGCCATCGCTGCTGAAGGCCATGGTCAACGCCGATGTTGCCGGCCGCAAGGCGGACATCCGCCAGCAGATCGAAGCGGCCGCGGCCAAGCTCGGCGGCCACGCGCGCATTACTGAGGACCTGCTGGATGAGGTCACGGCCTTGGTGGAACACCCGGTCGCGATTGCCGGACAGTTCGAAGCTCGCTTCCTTGAACTTCCGCCGGAAGTCATCGTGGCCACGGTGGAAACCAATCAGCGCTATTTCACCGTGTTCAAGGACCCCGCACACACGCAGCTCACGTCGCATTTCATCACGCTGTCCAACATCGAATCGCGTGACGTGGCGCAGGTGATCATCGGCAACGAACGCGTGGTGCGCCCGCGCCTGACCGACGCGCTGTTTTTTTACGAGCAGGATCTGAAGCAGCCGCTGTCCGACTACGTCGCCAAGCTTGACGGCGTCACCTTCCAGAAGGATCTCGGCTCGACGGGCGCGAAGGTCGCGCGCATCGCGCGACTCGCGCAGAGCCTGGCGTCGCACCTCGGCAGCCAGACGCGTGTCGATCTGCTCAACGGCGAGTGGGCCGTGCGTGCTGCGCAGCTATGCAAGGCAGACCTCGTCACCAAGGTCGTGTACGAGTTCCCGGAGCTGCAGGGCCTGATGGGCGGCTACTACGCGGCCAAGGCTGGCGAGCACCCGGAAGTAGCGCTCGCGATACGCGAGCACTATCAGCCGACGCAGCAGGGCGCGCCCATTCCCTCAACGCGTGCTGGCCAGCTAGTGGCGCTGGCAGACAAGCTCGACACGCTCGCCGGCATTTTCGCCATCGGCCAGAAACCCAGCGCGAGCAAGGATCCGTTCGCGCTGCGTCGCGCTGCACTGGGCGCACTGCGTATCTGCATTGAGGGTGAATTGCCCTTCGATCTGCGGCAGATTCTGGCCGAGGCTGTTGACCTTCAGCCTGCCGGCAAGCGCGACGCGAAGCTGCTCGACGAGCTGGTGGAATTTGTCACCGAACGTCTGCGTGCCTGGCTGGTGGGCCAGGCCATCGAGGGTCGCGCTGTCGCCGTCGAAACATTTGAATCGGTCAAGGCGCTCGGCGTTTCACAGCCGCTGGACATGCAGCGACGGGTCACCGCCGTGCATGGCTTTGTAGCGCTGGACGCAGCACCCAACCTGGCCGCAGCGAATAAGCGCATCCGCAACATCCTCAAGCAGGCGGGCACGGTGGCTGGCGAGGTCGACGCGGCTACATTTGAACACGAGGCCGAGCGCGGTTTGCTCGACGCCATGAACGCGCTTGCAACCCGCAACGCGAGCATCACCGACTACACCGACAAGCTGGTGAACCTGGCGTCCTTGCGTGCGCCGGTCGATGCGTTCTTCGACGGCGTAATGGTCAACAGCGAGGACCCGGCGGTACGTGCCAATCGTCTGGCTCTGTTACAGCGTCTGGACGACATGTGTCGCGAAGTCGCCGATCTGTCGTGCTTGCCGGGGTGAAGCGCTCCCGCGCCGGCTTTCCCCCGCAAGCAAGGGAGAGGACCTTACGCCTGCCATGAAGCTATTGATCCTTGACCGCGACGGCGTCATCAACCAGGACTCGGACGCGTACATCAAGTCGGTGGCTGAGTGGCATCCGATTCCGGGATCGCTGGAGGCCATTGCCCGCGTCTCTCAGGCGGGCTGGCGCGTGTTCATCGCGTCCAATCAGTCCGGCATCGGGCGCGGTCTGTTCGACTACGACGCGCTGCTGGCCATGCACGCGCACCTGCAGCAGGCGGTTAATTGCCTCGGCGGGCACATCAGCGGCATTGCCTTTGCCCCGGAGCACCCGGACCAGGCCAGCGCCATGCGCAAGCCCGCGCCAGGGATGCTCAACGACCTTGCGCGACGCCTGCAGGTGAATCTGGATGGCGTGCCCTTCGTGGGCGATTCGGCTTCCGATCTCGAGGCCGCTCGCTTGGCCGGCGCCCGCCCGGTATTGGTGCGCACCGGCAAGGGGCGTCGCACCGAATCAGGGCAAACTCTTGAGGGGGTGTCGATCTACGACGATCTCGCCGCGTTCGCGGCCGAGCTGCTCGCCGCCTGAATCGGTTCAGCGCGGCCCGTAGCCGCAGGCCGCGTAATCTTCGCGGCGCCGGTCAATTTCCACCCCCACGCCCTTGACGTCGGCAATGGCGCCCGGCTTGTCAATGCTGAGCCGCAGGCTGAGGATAGGAAACCTCTCAAACAATTGCCGCGACAAGGTTTCGGCCAGGGTTTCCAGCAACTGCGGCTTCAGGCTCTGCGTGGTCTGCCGGACCAGGTCGCTCACGGCGGCATAGTCCACCGCGTCGCGCACCCGGTCGCTGCTAGCGGCCTCGCGGGTGTCCACGCCCAGTTCGATATCGAACAGCAGCGGCCGCTGCACGCGCCGCTCCCAGTCGTGAACGCCGATGACCGCCTCGACACGCAAGCCGCGAATGAAGACCTTATCCATGACCCATTCTACTTTCGCCGTCGCATCGGGGGTTCTACGATGCGTGCCCTCTTCGCGAATCTGCGTCCATGTCCAATAGCCCTTATCTGCAAGCAGCGCTCGATGCCGCCGTTGCTGCCGGCGAAATCATTCGCAAGGCGTTTCGCGGCAATTTTCAGGTGGAGTTCAAGTCTGACTCCAGCCCGGTGACCGAGGTGGACGTAGCGGCGGAGAAGGCGATCCGTGGTCTGCTGGCCTCGCGTTTCCCCGATCACGGTTTCTACGGTGAGGAAACCGGGCGCGCCGCCATGGACGCTGAATACCTTTGGCTGGTGGATCCGATCGACGGCACCAAGGCGTTTGTCCGCGGCTACCCGGTGTTCTCGGTGCAGATTGCGCTGATGCATCGCGGCGAGCTGGTGCTGGGCGTGTCCAGCGCGCCGTGCTGGAACGATGGCCGCGGCGAATTGGCCTGGGCCGAGAAGGGCAAGGGCGCGCATCTGGACGGCCACGTGGTGCGCGTGTCCGACACGGCGCAGCTGGCCAAGGCGACCTTGTCCACCGGCAATTTGTCGCGGCTGGCGCAGTCGCCGGCTTGGGCGCAGCTCGGCGGCTTGATCCCGCGGCTGCACCGCATCCGCGGCTACGGCGACTTCCTGCACTACCACTTTCTGGCCAATGGCAAGCTCGATGCGGTGGTGGAGTCGGATGTGAACATCCTGGATATCGCGGCTCTGACGGTAATCGTGCGTGAGGCCGGTGGCGTGTTCACCGACCTGCGTGGTCAGCCGGTCGGCCTGGAAACCACCAGCGTGCTGGCCGCCGTGCCGGCCTTGCATGCGGAAATTCTGCGTGCCCTAAATTTCTGACAAGAGGCCGTGCCCAATACGCGGGGTGCGACCTATACTCGAACACCCGTTTAGTTCCGGGCCTGAGGAGAGATCCATGAATACCGCCGTGTCCTACCTGCCGAGTGCCTTGAACTCCGGCAATGCCAGTGAGGCGGACATCCGCCGCATTTTTGACCGTCAGCGTGACACCGCGCTGCGCCTGCGCACCTCGACCTGCGCGGAGCGTCTGGCCAAGATCACGCGCCTGCGCGACGCCGTGCTGGCCCATCGCGAAGCCATCCGCGCGGCGGCCCTGCGCGATTTCCGCAAACCGCCAGCGGAAGTCGACCTCACCGAGGTGCTGCCCATCGTGATGGAGGCCAACGACGCGCGCCGCCATCTGAAGAAGTGGATGCGGCCCAAGGGCGTCATGCCCACGCAAATGATGTTCGGCACCAAGGGCTATATGCAGTACGAGCCCAAGGGTCGCTGCCTGATCATTTCGCCGTGGAACTACCCGGTGAATCTGACCTTCGGCCCGTTGGTGTCGTGCATCGCGGCCGGCAACACCGCGATCCTGAAACCTTCGGAAATGACGCCGCATCTGTCGGCGGTGATGGTCAAGATCACGCGCGAAATTTTCTCTGAAGATGAAGTCGCGATCTTTGAAGGTGAAGCCTCGGTCTCGACCACCTTGCTGTCGTTGCCCTTCGACCACATCTTCTTCACCGGCTCACCGGCGATCGGCAAGGTGGTGATGGCCGCAGCCGCCAAGCACCTGACCAGCGTCACCCTGGAACTGGGCGGCAAGAGCCCGACCATCGTCGACGAAAGCGCTGACATCAAGCTGGCCGCGCAAACCATTGCCTGGGGCAAGTTCACCAACAACGGTCAGACCTGCATTGCGCCGGATCATGTGTATGTACACGCGGCGGTGAAGGATGAATTTATTCGTCTGACCAAGGAAGCGATCGCATCGGCCTACGGCGAAGGCAAGTCGGCGCAGAGTTCGCAGGTGCTGGCGCGCGTGGTCAATGAGCGCCACACGCAGCGCATCAACGCCTTGCTGGAAGATGCCAAGGCCAAGGGCGCCAAGGTGCTGAGCGGCGATGCGGTGGACGTCAAGGACTGCTTCATCGCGCCGACCCTGCTCACCGATGTTCCGCGCGACGCCAAGATCATGGACGAGGAAATTTTCGGGCCGCTGCTGCCGATCATCTCCTTCACCAACCTGGATCAGGTGATCGGCGAGATCAACGCGATGCAGAAGCCGCTGGCGCTGTACGTGTGGAGTCGCAACGAGGCCAATATCGAATCGGTGATGAAGCGCACCAGCTCGGGCGGCGCATGCATCAATCACGCGGTCGTGCATTTCCTGCACGGCAACCTGCCGTTCGGAGGCGTCAACAATTCCGGTATCGGCAGCGCCCATGGCGAGCACGGCTTCAAGGCGTTCTCGCATGAACGTGCCGTGGTGCGGACCCGCATCATGCTGGCGCGCATGTTCTTCCTGCCGCACAAGAGCTGGACACAGAAGGTCATCGACGTGCTGATGAAGCTGGTGTGACGTCTGACGTGAGGGGTGAGGAGTAAGGTCGCGCCCTCGGCGCTGTGAGGCGACGCAAGCGATCAAGCGGCTTTGCTTTTGCTCACAGCGAAAGCGACCTCACCCCTCACAGCGCAGCGACCTTACGTCACGTCATGTGCCCGTCTTGCGCAGCGGCACCACCGAGGGATGATCGGCCAGTACCACGGCGCCGGCCTGCGTCGGAATCAGGGACCGGATCAGGAAGCGCAGGTAGTCGTTGAATTGTTGACCTGCGGGTAATGCGTCCGGATTGTCGCGCCGCATGCGCACCGTTCCGACAAAAGTCGAATACGCAAACGTGGCCCAGTTGCGCGCCTCGCCGGCTTCCATGCCCAGGGCGCGGTAGCAACTCTCGATGTACACACGCCAGGCCTCGGTCACCCGCTGCACGCAGGCGCGCGCAGCGTCGTGCTTGGAACCCGACAGCGCCAGCAGGATGCGTTCGGAACGCGCGTCGGTGTTGGCCGCGGTGCGAAACAGCGTGTGGATGCGCTCGCGCGGCTGCGGCTCCTGCTCGGCGCGACCGATCATGTCCACGGTTTCCTGACGCTCCCATACCTGCAAGGCACGTGCGACCAGGGCGTCACGATTCGGGTAATGCCAATAGAAGCTGCCCTTGGTCACGCCCAGGCGACGTGCCAGGGGTTCAACCGCTACCGCTTCGATGCCGCCGCTGGCGATGACGTCGAGCGCGACTTCGGCCCAGTCATCGGCGGTGAGATTCTGGCGAACGGCGGGAGCCGGAGCGGGGGTGTTCTGGGTCATGCGGCGTACTCTGTCGACGGACCCAGGCGGGCCCAACATCCGCAACAGTATGGCGACGTATGGGCATTGTCCTTTGCGGCGACGCCGCAGGCGGCTGTCGCCGCGGTGACCCGGTGGATGCCGTTGCGCTTCGAGACTTCGACCGATCCCTGCCCGGACGGGTCGAGACCGGCTGGGCTGGGGCCGCTGTGTTATCGTCAAATTAGTTCTATTTGCCGGCTGATCCGGAGTCCTGCCCCCTCATGTCTACTCGTGTCCGTACTTCCCTGGCGCTGGCTGTCGGCGTCCTGATCGGCGTTGGCGTCACGCTTACCGATGGTGTCTTCGCCACCAAGGACAAGGGGGCTGCAGAACCGCTGCCGCTCAAGGATTTGCAGATCTTTGTCGAGATCCTGAACCGGGTGAAGACCGATTACGTCGAGCCGGTGGACGACAAGGATCTGCTCGAAGACGCGGTCCGCGGCATGTTGACGGGTCTGGATCCGCACTCGGCCTATCTGGACGCCGAAGAGTTCAAGGAAATGAACATTGCCACCTCCGGCAAGTTCGGCGGCCTGGGCATTGAAGTGCAGATGCAGAACGGCTTCGTGCGCGTGGTGTCGCCGATCGACGATACACCCGCCGCCAAGGCCGGCATGCAGCCGGGCGACCTGATCGTGAAGATCGACGACACCCCGACCAAGGGCCTGGAGTTGGGTGAAGCGGTGCAGAAGATGCGCGGGGAGCCGGGCAGCAAGATCGTGCTGACGGTGGTGCGCGAAGGTGCCACGGCGCCGCTCACGGTGCCGATGGAGCGCGCCATCATCAAGGTGGCCAGCGTTCGCGGCCGCATGCTGGAGCCAGGCCTGGGTTACCTGCGTATTTCCAGCTTCACCACCGAAACCGGCGGCTCGCTGGACAAGGAACTCAAGAAGCTGCAGACCGAGGCTGGCGGCAAACTCAAGGGCGTGGTGCTGGATCTGCGCAACAACCCGGGCGGCGTGCTGGACGCGGCGGTCAAGGTCAGCGACGTGTTTCTCGACAAGGGCGCCATCGTCAGCATCAAGGGCCGTGATACCGACGCCAATCGTGAGTTCAACGCCACCCCGGGTGATGATTTATCCGGCAGCCCGATCGTGGTGATGATCAATGCCGGCTCGGCCTCGGCGTCCGAAATCGTGGCCGGCGCGCTGCAGGATCACAAGCGCGCGGTGCTCATCGGCGACAAGACCTTCGGCAAGGGCTCGGTGCAGACCATCATGCCGTTGCAGAGCGAGTCGGCCATCAAGATCACGACGGCCCGCTATTACACGCCCTCGGGTCGCTCGATTCAGGGCGACGGCATCGTGCCGGACATCGCGGTCAAGCCGCTCAAGGTTGCGCCGGCTGAAGGCGCCGATGCTTTTGATCCGATCAACGAAGCCGACCTCAACGGCAGCCTGGCCAACGAGAAGACGAAGGATCAGGCGGCCAAGGACGCCGAGGAAGCGCGCAAGAAATTGGTGGACGAAGAGCAGAAGCTCGCCGAGACCGATTACACCCTGTATCAGGCGCTGAACCTGCTCAAGGGTTTGAGCATCGTTTCGGTCGGTAAGGGTTCCTGAGTCGGGCGACGCAGGCAACCGAACCGTTCGCGGCGAAGGCGACCTGGAGAACGCGGGTCAGCGCGGTTCGCGCAGGCCGCGCCAGGTGACCCAACCTCCGGCGCCGGCCAGCAACCATGCCGGCCAGGGCAGCGTGAACCAGCGTGCGATCTCGGGTCCGGCCAGCGCAGCGAACAGCGCGGCCGCGATCAACAGCGCCGCGCCCACCGTGGTCTGACGTTGCCGCGCGGCGTTGCTGCGCATCTGCGCATGCAGTTGGTCCAGCGACTTCTTGCCCACGCCCAGACCTTCGCCGCGCTCCAGACTCTTGATGGCCTGACTGGCGAGCTCGGGCAGCATCTCGGCGATATGTGGGCCTTCACGCCGCACGCGCGCCAGCATCGCGCTGGGGCCGAGCCGGTTCTTCATCCAGTCTTCCATGATCGGCTTGGCGGTCTTCCACAAGTCCAGATCCGGATGCAGCTGACGACCCAGGCCTTCAACCTGCAGCAAGGTCTTTTGCAGCAGCACCAGCTGCGGCTGCACCGTGTACTTGAAGCGCCGTGCAATCTGGAACAGGCGCAGCAGGAAGAAGCCGAAGGAAATGTCCTTGATCGGTTTGCCGAAGATCGGCTCGCTGACCGTGCGGATGGCAGACTCGAAATCCTCGATGCGCGTGCCCGGTGGAATCCATTCGCTTTCGACGTGCAGTTCGGCAATGCGGCGGTAATCGCGATTGAAAAAAGCAAGAAAATTTTCTGCCAGATATCGCTGGTCGCCCGGAGTCAAAGTACCGACGATGCCGAAATCCACCGCCAGATAACTCGGCGCGGCGGGCTTGCTCGCATCGACCAGGATGTTGCCGGGATGCATGTCCGCGTGAAAGAAATTGTCGCGGAACACCTGCTTGAAAAAGATTTCGACGCCGTGCTCGGCGAGCACGGTAAAGTCCACGCCCATGTCCCGCAGTCGATCCATCTCGCGAATGGAAATGCCGTACAGGCGTTCCATCACCAGCACATTGGGTCGGGTGTAATCGAAGAACACCAGCGGGTGGTAGATCAGCGGCGAGCCTAACCAGTTGCGGCGTAGCTGCGCGCAGTTGGCGCCTTCGCGCATCAGGTCCAGTTCGTCGAGTATGGTTTTCTCGTATTCGTGAACAATGGCCTTGGGGCGCAGACGGGCCCCTTCCGGATGCAGGGTTTCTACCAGAGCCGCCAAGGTGCGCAGCAGTTCGATGTCCTTGTGAATGGACACTTCTACTCCCGGGCGCAGCACCTTCACCACCACCGGGAAGCCCGGATCCTGGGGCGTCTCGGGCTTCAGCCTTGCGGTATGAACCTGCGCAACCGATGCCGAGGCCAATGGCACCTCGTCGAACTCCACGAACAATTCGTCAACGGGTTTCCCGAGCGCGGCTTCAATCATTTGCCGCGCCTGCGCTCCTGGAAATGGCGGCACGCGGTCTTGCAGCTTGGCCAGTTCGAATGCGATCTCAGGCGGCAAGATGTCCGGGCGCGTCGACAGCGCCTGACCAAACTTGATGAACACCGGCCCCAGACCTTCCAGCGCCTGTCGCAGTCGCACTTCGCGCGGCTCGGTTCCGCGTCGCTTGCCATCAATAAACTCGCGAAGGCCGTAACGCGCGACCACGCGCTGGATGTGCCACAGACGAGCGATACGGCCGAACACTATTCGCGCGTATCCGAATGGATGGCGGTGGGATGCGCTTCGAGCCGGCGCAGCCGCGCCTCGATGCGATCCAGCGCTTCACGTGCATCGTCGACTTCGTTCATCCATTCGCCGACATCGCGGCCACGCGCCAGATCGTAGGTTTCCTCGCGCAAATATTCCGCACTGTGATCGGCCATGCGCTGAGCGTTACCACGCGACCGGTCGAACATGCGCTTCAAGCCGCCGACCAGACGGTGCGCTGCGGTGCCGCCGACAATGGGCGCCAACCACTCCTCGGGATCAAACCCGACGCGCGCCGTCATGTCGCGGAAACGATCCAGTAACTCAGCGTCACCCTCGATCTGCAGACCTTCAGGCAAGCCGGACTGTGCGCTTGCCATGCGCCGCAGGGCCGCCATCAATTGCGTAGGCGAGCCGCTGATGCGGACGTCGGCGCGCTGAGGCGACTCCGGCAGCACGCGCACACCGGTGGAAATGAATTCGATGTAGAGATCCATCTGCACGCCGCGCAGCGAAATCTCGATGCCGCGCCCTGCGAGCTTCGCGCAGTCTGCGACGACCGAGCTTTCCAGGCGCAGGTAGCGATTGAGCGCAATCTCGGCGCCAGCACAAAGCAACGCGGGCGCGGTCATTCCAGTCGAAACCCACGATGCACCGCCACCACACCACCAGTGAGGTTGTAGACCTGGGTACGGCCAAAGCCGGCGGCATCCATCATGCCCTTGAGCGTGGCTTGGTCGGGATGCATGCGGATGGACTCCGCCAGGTAGCGATAGCTGGCTTCGTCGTTGGCGACCACACGTCCCATGAACGGCAACAGCTTGAAGGAGTACTGGTCGTAGAGCTTTGAAAGCCCCTCACTCTGTGGCTTGGAAAATTCCAGTACCAGCAGGCGCCCGCCGGGCTTGAGCACACGACACATCGACCGCAGGGCTGCGTCCTTGTCGGTGACGTTGCGCAGGCCGAACCCGATGGTGATGCAGTCAAAGCTGTTCTCGGCGAACGGCAAGCATTCGGCGTTGGCCTGCACGATGGGCAGGTCCAGCACGCCCTTGTCGGCCAGACGGCGACGGCCCTCACCGAGCATCGCGGCGTTGATGTCGGACAACACCACCATCCCGCGCGGCCCGACCTGCTTGGAGAATTCACGCGATAAGTCGCCGGTCCCGCCGGCCACGTCCAGTACCTTTTCGCCAGCACGCACGCCGGCCAGATCGATGACAAAGCGCTTCCACAGCCGATGAACGCCGAAGGACATCAGATCGTTCATGAGGTCGTACTTCGAGGCCACCGAATCGAACACGCCGGCCACGCGCCGGCGCTTGTCCTGCACCGGCACCTGCTCAAATCCAAAATGCGTGGTCGGCATCTTCGATCCGTCTTGTTTGGGATTTTCGCTCACGATGCAGAACCGGGTTTCGGCGGTGTGTACTTCTTGGGTGGCAGTGCCGCGAGTTTAACCACGTCGCTATCACGCGACATGCCCATCTCGCTGAGTCGCTGCTCGTAACTGTCCCAGTACCGCGCCTGATTCTCGCCCAGGTCCTGCAACACGTCCCAGGAAAACAGTCCGGTGTCGTGCCCATCGTCGAACAGCAGTTTGACCGCGTACCGCCCCACCGGCTGCACCGCATGAATCCCCACCGTGCGCTTGCCGCCAATCAGCACGGGCTTGCCGTGACCCTGCACCTCGGCCGAGGGACTGTGTACGCGCAGATATTCCGCCGGCAGCCGGTAGCTTCTGCCGTCGGCATAGCCGACTTCCAGCTCCCTGGAGGTCTTGTGCAACACGATCTTGCTGGGGCGTTGAGCGTTCATCGACGGGCTAGATCAGAGCAGGAGGCGTCACTTGCCTATGCAGAATTTTGAGAAGACGGCGCCCAAAAGATCCTCGGTCGTCACGCGGCCGGTGATTTCACCCAGCGCCGCGTGCGCCCGACGCAGGTCTTCGGCAGCCAGTTCCGCCGCGCGTGCATGATTCAGATGCGTCCGTGCGGCTTGCAACAGCGACTGCGCCTGCCGCAAGGCCTCGATATGCCGCGTACGAGCACTGAACACACCGTCTGACACCGGGCCGAAACCCGCCACCTCGCAGATCGCGTCGCGCAACAGGTGGATGCCCTGATCTTCAGCCGCCGACAGGCAGATTGCGCTGTAGCCTGCATGCTCAAAGCGTCGCGGCAAGGTTCCGGACAGGTCGCACTTGTTGAAGATCAGCAGCACCTGCACGTGGGCCGGCAGTCGCGCGATCAGCTCACGATCCTGCGCGCTGAAACCCGCGCGGTCATCGACGACATACAGCGCCAGTTCGGCCTTTTCCAAGGCCCGCCACGCGCGGCGGATGCCTTCGGCTTCGATGCTGTCGGTGGTGTCTCGCAAGCCCGCCGTGTCGATCACCGTCAGCGGCAGGCCATTGATGACTAGGTTTTCGCGGAGCGCATCGCGGGTGGTCCCGGGGATATCGCTGACGATAGCCGCGTCGATGCCGGCGAGGCGGTTGAGCAGGGTGGACTTGCCCACATTGGGTTGGCCGGCGATGACCAGCACCAGACCGTCCCTCAGGCGCCGCCCCTGAGCCGCGGCAGTCAGCAGGTCTTCCAGGTCTTGTTGCGTCTGCTGCAGTCTTGTCTGCAACTGCGTGTCGGACAGCCAGTCGACGTCTTCGTCAGAAAAATCCAGTGCGCCCTCGACGAACACGCGCAGTTCCATCATGGCGTCTGCCAGATGAGCACAGCGGCGCGAGAACTCTCCCTCCAGTGAACGATTGGCAGCGATGACGGCCGCACGGCTGCTCGCGTCAATCAGATCGGCGACGGCCTCGGCCTGAGCCAAATCCAGTCGATCATTGAGAAACGCGCGTTCCGAATATTCGCCCGCTCGCGCCGGTCTTGCGCCGCGTGCGCAAGCCGCCTGCAGCAGCAGATCCATCACCACCGGACCGCCGTGGCCCTGCAGCTCCACCACATCCTCACCGGTGTAGGAATGCGGCGCCGGAAAACAGATCAGCAGACCTTTGTCGATCAGCGCGCCGCTGTGGTCTCGGAATTCGCGCAATGCGCTCTGTCGCGGCGGGGCCAGCGAACCGGCGATGTGTTCGGCGATCTGCAGCGCCTGGGGCCCGGACAGACGCAGGATGCCGACAGCCCCGCGGCCCGGCGCTGTCGCGACCGCGGCGATCGTCTCCACGACGCTGCGATCACCTGCCTTCATCGTCTCAGGCGGGTTTGGCCTTGCCCAAGCCTTCACCCGCGAGTTTGCGGTTGATGTACCACTGCTGGGCCATACCGATCAGGTTCGATACCAGCCAGTACAGCACCAGACCCGCCTGAAAGAAGGCAAAGAACGCGGTCATCATGATCGGCATCACGTTCATGATTTTTTGCTGCATCGGGTCCATGGTCGCGGTCGACCCCGACCACTTCTGCTGGATGTAGAACGACACGCCAAACAACACGGGCAGCACGTAGAACGGGTCAGGCGCAGACAGATCATTCACCCACAAAGCGAAATCCGCCTGGCGGAGTTCCACGCTTTCCAGCAACACCCAGTACAGCGCAATGAATACCGGGAACTGCACCAGTAGCGGCCAGCAACCGGCGAGCGGGTTGAAGCCCTCCTTCTTGTAGAGGTCCATCATCGCCTTGGACATCTTTTCGCGATCATCGCCGTAACGCTCCTTGAGATCCTGGATGCGCGGCGCGAATTTCTTCATCTTGGCCATCGAGCGGTACTGCGCTTCTGACAGCTTGTAGAACACCGCCTTGACGGTGAGCGTCAGGAGAATGATGGCTACGCCCCAATTTCCGGTGAAGGAGTGGAACCAGGCCAGCAGCCAGAACAGCGGTTCGCAGATCGACGTGAGAATCCCGTAATCCACCGTGTAATCCAGTCCGGGAGCCACTGCATCCAGGCTGGCATGTTCAACGATCTTGCCGTCTTCGCCCGGCGCGACGACGCTGTCCTGCAGGCGCGGCCCCGCGTACAGCGCTGAAGCGAACGTCTGCGTTGCGCCGGGCGCAAGGCTGACGCCGGTGGCCACGTGTTGCACCGCGTAATGACCTTCCTTGGTGGTCTTCGCCGAATAAATCCCTTCGCTGCCCTGAGGCGGCAGGATGGCGGCGACAAAGTAGTGCTGCAGGAATGAAATCCATCCGCCCTTCTGGCGCTTGTCGAAGGCGTCGTCCGGCAGATCGTCTAGCGAAGTCTTTGCGAACCGGTACCCGTCCGAATCGTCTTTTTTCTCGTAAAAGCCGACGCCGGAAAACAGCATCACGAATTTCGGCAGATCACCCAGAATCTTGGCGTTGCGAACCAGGCGAGAGTAGGGGCTCACGGTGATGGTGTCGGCGCCACCGTTGACGATGCCGTGATCCACGCCTACGCGATAGCTGCCGCGCAGGAAGCGATAGGTCTTGCGCACGACGATGCCATCCGGGCCCGCGCTGTCAAGGACCACTTCCAGTTGTGTTTCGCCACTGCCCAGGCGGTACTCGGTCTGTGTGGCGGTGTAGAGCGTGTCGTTGCTGGCGTAGGGCTGCGCAGAACCCGCCAACCCGGACTGAAACACGAAGAACTGACCGTCACGATCATTCAGCAAGGGCAGCGCCACATCGGGGCTCTGCTTGGACAGCGGATAGTCGCTGAGTTCGATGCGACGCAGCTCGCCGCCGCGCAGATTGATCTCGGCGCTCATCACGTCGGTGATCACTTTGACCACGCCACCGGGTGCGCTGACCGCGGTGGGTGCAATGGGCGCTGACTCGGCGGCTACTGCAGTCGGTGCATCGCCGGTCGTCGCGGCCGAGGGCGCAGCGTCGGTGGCCAGCGGCGCCGATACCGGGTCACTCGCAGAAGAATTGACTGCGATCTCGGCCTGCGTCGCATCGCTGCCGTAATCGTCCTGCCAAGCCTGGTAGAGAAAGAATGTCACCACGGCCAACAGCGCAATCAGGATAAAGCGACGATTTTCCATGGCGACAAGCTTTGAGTATTCGGGACAGCAATGAGGGGGAGTGCCGACGCAGGCTTAGTGAGACCTTTTGCAGTCTGGCACCGGATCTTCACCGCCAGGATTCAGCGGATGGCAGCGACCCAGTCGGCACGCGGCCAGCCAGCTGCCGCGCAGCACGCCGTGCTTCTGCAGCGCCTCGACGGCATAACGAGAACAACTGGGATGAAAACGGCAACGCGGACCGAGCAGAGGACTGATCAGCTTCTGGTATGCGCGAATCAGGAAGATCAGGAAGCTGGCCATCGTTCGCGTAGACGCGTCCAGTAGTCGATCAACTCAAACGCCAGTTCCTGGCGACTTTTTAATTTTGCGTTCGCCGTTGCCATGATGACGACATCACAGCGGGGCAAGGGCAGGGACGCTCGAAAACTCTCCCGGGCGATTCGCTTGAACCGATTGCGATCCACCGAGCGCGGCATGGCCTTGCGGGAAACCGTGAGGCCAAAACGCGCGACGCCCGTCTCTCCTGCTTGTTCGTATGCGGTAAAGCTGGGGCTTCTGCGACGACGACCTTGCGAGATCACCCGCTTGAAATCAGCGGGTTTCAACAAGCGAGCGGTGCGCGGAAAGCCCGTCAACGGACCGGTGTGCGTCGACGACCCGTTTCTGTACTCGCGACGAGTCCTACGGGATCAGGCGAGCACGGCCCTTGGCGCGCCGACGGGCCAGAACAGCGCGGCCACCTTCGGTCGCCATACGGGCGCGGAAGCCGTGGGTGCGCTTGCGGCGCAGCGCGTGCGGCTGATAGGTGCGTTTCATCGAATATGCTCGGCTTGAGGTAAAAAGGCCGGGGAGTGTAGCGGCACTTGAGCGAAGGGTTCAATACCGGCACGAGCCCAGAGCCTGTGGATAAGTATGCGCCAGCGGTATAAACTTCAGCCTTTCCCGTTTCCTTTCGACCCGTGCCATGGCGCCTGCGGATGATCACGGTTGGACACAGTGCGTGCAGCGGCTCGAAACCGAGCTGGGCAGCAATGAGCTCAACACCTGGATACGCCCCCTGCAGGCCAAGCGTGAGGGCGACCGGCTGGTGCTCATTGCGCCCAACCGCATGGTGATGGAGCGGGTGCGCGCCGATTTTCGGTCGCAGATCCAGCGCGCCTGGGTCGCCTGCGAAGGCGAGGATATTGAGGTCGACGTGACCTCGGCGCCGGAGACGCGGGTCAGCAGCGGCAACGAGGAGGTCTCCGAGATCGAGCGGGTGGTGACCAACAACCGTCTGGATCCTCGTTATACCTTCGAATCCTTTATCCAGGGAAAGTCGAACTCGCAGGCGCGCGCCGCGGCGCAGCAGGTGGCTGAATCGCCGGGCATGGCCTACAACCCGCTGCTCATCTACGGCGCGTCCGGCCTGGGCAAGACTCACCTGATGCATGCGGCAGGCAATGCTCTGCTCAAGCGCGGCCCCAACGTGCGGGTGGTTTATGTGCCGTCGGAACAATGGATGAATCACTTTGTGTCCGCGCTACGCCACAACACCAGCGAAGACTTCAAGGCGGTGTATCGCTCAGCGGACGCCTTGCTCATCGACGACATCCAGTTCTTTGCCGGAAAGCCCAGCACTCAGGAAGAGTTTTTCCTCACTTTCAATAGTTTGATGGAAGGGAAGAAGCAGATCATTCTGACCTGTGATCGTTTTCCCAAGGAACTGGACCGCCTTGACGATCGACTCAAGACCCGCTTCGCCTGGGGTCTGACCGTGTCGGTGGAGCCACCCGACCTCGAAACCCGGGTCGCCATCCTGCTATCGAAGGCCGAGCAGTTCGGCATGAGCCTGAGCAATGAGGTGGCGTTCTTCGTTGCCCAGCACGTTCGTTCCAACGTGCGCGAGCTCGAGGGTGTGCTGCTGCGTCTGTCGGCGGGTGTCCGGCTGCAAGGCGAGGCCATCACCGTGGATTTCGTGCGCCAGACCCTGCGCGACATGCTCAATCATTACGAGCGCAAGATCACCATCGACAACATCATGTTGACGGTGGCCAAGTACTACAACATACCGCTCAAGGATCTGCGCTCACCCCGGCGCTCGCGCATGTTGGCGCGTCCACGGCAGGTTGCCATGGCCTTGGCCCGGGAGCTCACTGAACACAGCCTTCCGGATATTGGCGAGGCCTTTGAAAAGGACCACACAACCGTGCTGCATGCGGATCGCAAGATCAAGGAATTGCGGCAGACCGATCTGCGCATCCGCGAGGACTACGAGAACTTGCTGCGCCAACTGAGCTATTGAATCGGCTTTGAATTGACATGGGGCTGAGCAACGGAAGAACTGTGAACAAGCTGTGTATCGCTGTAGGTCAGAGATTAGTGCACAAGGCTTGCACACTCGGCCAATAGGCGTGCAGACGGGTTTTAAGCTTCACCAAA
>JBQTJH010000170.1:0-3270 GCA_052387335.1 Panacagrimonas sp.
TGCCCGGTGCTGGGCGCGCTGCCGGCTCAACGCTGCATGGAATACCAGCGTGCTCCGTTTGCCAGCACCAACCCCATCCGCATCCGACTTTTCCGCGCCTGCCGCGCGGGCTGTGCCCATGCGCGCAACAAGACCAGCAGCAAGGAGGCTTCATGACCCGTATCGCCCTGCCGTTTCCCAGCTTTGCCGACCGTCCCTTGAAAGTGCTGGGCCCGGACCTGAGCGACCGCATTTCACGCGTCAACGGACTGCGTCGCGTGTTTCGCGAACTGAGCATCACCGTGCTCTCGCAAGACCTGATCCGGGAGGGCAAGCGTCCGCTGCTGTGCGTCGACCCAAACGGCTTTGACATGCGGCGCCTGGTGCAAGCCCAGCGCCTGACCGGCAACACCTTTACTGCCTTTATCGGCGGCGTCGACGTGCAGTGGCAGCACGTCATGCCGTCTATCACGACGCACTAACCCGGAGCACCGCAACCATGACCAGCAACCCTCCCGCTTTCACCCTCGGCGACATCGAGTCCAGATCCAAGAACTACCGCAGCGCGCGTGACCTGCTGGGTGACCGCGTGCGCCAGCTGCAAGACCAGATGGACGCCGCACGCCGCGCCGCAGAGCCGCTGATCCGTTCCGCGCTGCAAGCCGCCAAGGCCGCAGAGGCGGAGCTGGTGAGCGGAATCGCCGCGAGTCCGGCGCTGTTCAAACGGCCTAAAACGCTGGTGTTCCACGGCGTGCGCGTCGGATTTTTGAAAGGAAAAGGCCGCGTTGTGATGGCCGATGAAGCCAAGACCATCTCGCTCATCCGCAAGCACTTCGACCCTGACCAGGCTGATCTTCTGATTCGTGTTCGCGAGTCGGTGGCCAAGGCTGCGCTGGGTGAAATCGCCACGGCGGACCTCAAGCGCATTGGCGTGGAGATCACCGATGCCGGTGAGCAGGTTCTGGTTCAGCCGGTGGACTCCGAACTGGATCGCATGTTGGCGGTGCTGCTGAAAGCGGAAGCGGTAGAGGCGCAACAGGACGAATAAACGGTGCGTGGCAAAGCGTGGCGGGGCTTTGCGATGCAAAGCGCGGCAAGCGGGGCAATGCACGGCAATCCAAGGGTTTCACCATGACGACACTCGACGCAACCAACCGCACCCAAGCCGCACGCGCTGCCAGAGCAGCCGGGCACGGCGGCCCGGCCACGCCGTGGCCGCGTCGGCGTGCACAGCTACGCGAGCTGTTTGCAACGCACCGTCGACTCAGCTCCGCAGAGCTGGCCGCGCACCTGGGCGTGAACAAAAACACCGCCGCCAACTCCGTGCGCGCCGCGATGGATGAAGGGCTGGTCGAGAAACTCGGCCAGGGCATGAACACCGAATATCAGTGGGTGCAGCAATGAAACACGACTGCCCGATTCCCGGCTGCGAAGCGCGCGTGCCGAACACGCTGCTGATGTGCAACGCGCACTGGCTGGCGGTGCCGAAGTCGCAACGGCGCGACGTGAACCGCACGTGGCGGCGTTTCTCGCGCGCCAACGATGCGCCGCGCGGCGAATACGCAGACGTGGTGGAAGCGCTCAACACTTACCGCGACGCCTGCGACGCGGCCGTCAAGACGGTGGCGGAATCGGAGCTGCCGCTATGTCAGTGAGCTTGACGACGCCGCTGGTCGAAGCGCAGGCTGTCCCTGTCGCAGCAATTTCTGCGACCGGGCTTGGCAGCCTGAACCTGAGGCGCGAAAGCGCCACGCATCACCGACGGCGCTTTTTTCGTGTCCGCTGCTTGTCTATGGCGGGGCACGTGGAGACGCCTTCGGGCGTGCCGGTGCGTCTCAGGCCGGTCTGCCAACTCTGCGTGTCCCGTCACCACGGGCTTGGCAGCGTGTGGTGGCGGGTTCTTAACCGAACTGAGAACACCATCATGACCACACCCGCATCACAGGGCGATCACGCCCGCATCGCCTATCGCGCCCAGATCACGCAAATCCTGCGTGACTGCATGCCAGCTAACCCGCCACCCCCGCCCACGCGCGCCGAGCAGATCGGCGTGCTGCTGCGCATTGCCATCGAGCAGCTTGATCGCTCTACCGCTTACAACCTTGGAGAACCCTCATGCTGATCAAGATATCGATCGAGGGCGTCAGCCCTCTGCTGTGCAACCGCTTTCACGAAGCGGCTCAGCAGAAAGTGGAGTCAGGAAACTCTGCTGTTTTCGTAGGCTCCAAGGGCTCACCGCGCGACCAGGCAGAAGCCAAGCTCTATCGCGACAGCACCGGCCATTGTGTGGTGCCCGGCCCCAATCTGTTCTCGGCAATCATCGAAGCGGGCAAGTACATCAAGGCCGGCAAGAGCAAGCTCAGCACCAACCGCAGCAGCATCATTCCTGCGGGTCTGTCCGTTGACCAGATCGAGCTTCCGATTCTGCCCGGCAAGTGGGAGGTGGATTCCCGCGCGGTAGTCATCCCCAGCACCGGCGGTCGAATCATGTGCCATCGGCCGCGCTTTGATGAATGGCGCTTGCACGCGTCTCTGGTGATTGACGACAGCATGTTCGGCGAGAAAGTCGTGCGCGAGCTGGTGGATTTTGCCGGGTCACGCGTGGGCCTGGGCGACTTCCGACCACAACGCCGCGGGCCGTTCGGCCGCTTCAAAGTTGTGAGCTGGCGGTCGGCGTAATGATTTTTGCGCGGCGCGGCATCGCAAGGTTAGGCCCCGCTCGGCGCTGCGGTGCGTGGCCCGGCACGGCATTGCAATCCAAGGGTTTCACATGAAAGCCACTTGCCCATGCTGCGGCGCGCACGCGTCCATCGAAGCCTTTCTGTCTGATGCCGATGCGCGAGAAGTTGCATCGCTGTTCGCAGGACTACCGGCCCAGCTTGGGCCGGTAGTCCTGCGTTACCTGGGGCTCTTCCGGCCCGAGAAACGCGCGCTGACCTGGGACCGCGCGCGCAAGCTGCTGACCGAACTGGTGCAGATGATTGCAGCGGGTGAGGTGCAACGACGCGGCAAGACTCACGCCGTGTCGCCCGCGCTGTTCCAGCGCGCGATGGAGCAAATGCTGGCGCAACGCGAGCGGATACGGCTGCCGTTGAAAGATCACGGCTACTTGTGCGAAGTGATTGCCGGCGAGAGCCCCAAAGAAGCTGCGCGCCTGGAAGAACAGGAGCTGATCCAGAAGCGCACCGAGAGCCAACGCAGCGGCCCGGTAGAAACACCCGCCCAGCGCATGCAAAGGATGCGCGACGAACAGGACGAAGCGGATCGCCGCGAGAAGCTGCGGCGCCAGGT
>JBQTJH010000171.1:0-4451 GCA_052387335.1 Panacagrimonas sp.
CGCCGGACCGCATCACGATGAAGTTCCTGGAGCAATTCCCGGGATATCAGGTGTTCAAACGAAAACGCCCAGACGAGGAAATCGATTCTCCTCAGGCAATGGATGAAACGGCTCCGGTCTCGACTCCTCTCGAAACTCTTGAACTGGCCTACCAGCAACTTCGAGCCGAGCTGGCCAGCGAAATCGCGCAAGCCCTGCACAGCGCGGAGCCGGACAAGTTCGAACGCATCGTGGTCGAGCTGCTGGTGCGGATGGGTTACGGCGGCAACCTCGCGGACGCCGGCAAGGCCATCGGCAGAACCGGCGATGAAGGCATCGACGGCGTGATTAAGGAAGACCATCTGGGTCTGGACAACATCTACGTGCAGGCCAAGAAATGGAATGCCAAGAACGTGGGCGGCCCGGACTTGCAGCAGTTCGCCGGCGCGCTACAGGGCCAGCGGGCACGCAAGGGCGTGTTCATCACGACGTCCGAATTCACCAAGCAGGCGCGCGAGTTCGTGCAGAAGATCGACGCCAAGATCGTGCTCATCGACGGCAAGGCGCTGTGCGAGCTGATGATCGACTTCAACGTGGGCGTCACGCCGACCAAGCCCATCGAGCTGAAGAAAATCGATCTCGATTTCTTTACCGAGGATTGAGCAGCGGGTTACGCACCTTCAGCTTCGGGAACCGGCTGAAGTCGCGATCCGCCGTCCACAACTCACGCACGCCGTGCTGTTCGCAGAGCGCGGCGATCTTGGCGTCGTGAACTGCAGGGCCGATGACGGAACCAGCACGGATCGATTCCCGCAGCACGTGCCAGTGATGGTCGGATTCCGCAATCAGCACCAGCGTTCGCGAGGCCATCCATGCATCGAGCTGGTCTAGCGCTTCTTCAAGCGTGGACGCGGGCTTGTACAGGCGCGGATGTGTCACGACGCCGAAAAATTCGTGCGCGCAGGTCCAGGGTATCGCCCAAGCTGCGCCACTCTCGGTGAGCTGAGTCAGCGCTTCTCGTGCCGCAGGGTGGAACGTGCTATCCCGGCGATGTGCATAAACCAGAATATTCGTATCGACCGCGATCACCCGCCGCGACCCTCGTAAATAGCGGCCCTGATCTGCTCCCACGTCGCGTTCTCAAACTCGGGCTGAAGTCCCTCGCCTTTTACGCTCGCGTCGCGCAGCTTGAACCCGCTGGTCGCCGGCTTGTCTTCGATCACCCGGCGCAAGCCCATCTCAACCACCGCGCGCAGGGTCATGCCCTCGCGCTTGGCGTAACGCCGGGCGCGGGTGAACAGGGGGTCTGAAATCTCGATGGTGGTCTTCATGGTGCAGCCCGCAAAGACAATATGGGTACCCATACTCTAACACTCTCGTCCGCGACGACCGCACGGCCTCAGCCCATAATTGCGCTAGTTATCCGGAGCGCACGCATGATCCTCATCGGCATGTTCGATTCGCCCTACGTGCGCCGCGTGGCGATAAGCCTGCGCCTGCTCGGCTTTTCGTTCGAACATCGCAACTGGTCGGTCGGCAAGGACTTCGAGCGCATCCGTACGTACAACCCGCTGGGACGTGTACCGACCCTGGTGCTCGACGACGGCGAGGTACTGATCGAGTCCGGCGCGATGCTGGACTGGCTGGACGAGCAGGTCGGCACAGAGCGCGCATTGCTGCCCGCGCAGGGCGCGGGCCGGCGACGTGCGCTCCGGCTCATGGCCATCGCCAGCGGCGCGGCGGACAAGGGTGTGGCCCAGTTGTATGAGCAAGCCTTTCGTCCCGCAGACAAGCGTCACCAACCCTGGGTCGAGCGCTGCCGCATGCAGATGGAATGGGCACTGACGGAGCTGGATCGTGTCTGTGCCGCCACCCGAACGGACTGGTTGCTGGGGCCAGAGTTGAGCCAGGCCGATATCAGCGTCACCACGGCCAGCACTTTTCTGATCGAGTCCCTGTCGCTCGACCCATCGCGCTGGCCGGCGCTGAACGCGCGACGCCTTCAGGCGGAGGCGCTACCGGTGTTCGGCGAAATCCATCTGCCGTTCTTCGCGCCCACAGGCGCTTGAGCGCTGCCGCAATCGTCTATCGTCTCGCCCCGGATAAATATTGGAGTCGCGATGAACATTTCGAATTTCTGCGCGCTGTGTGTTTCGCTGTTGCTCGCCGCATCCAGCCTGGCCGCGAACGCAGCAGATCCCGTATCCGAGGTCCGCATGTATGCGATGGACTGCGGACGCATCGCCATCAAGAACGCGGCACCGTTTTCCGACACCGGCGATTACGACGGCAAGTCACTCGATGCGGTGGTGAGCTGCTATCTGATTCAGCACCCCAAGGGCACGCTGTTGTGGGACCTGGGCTTGAATGAAGAGATCGCGAAATCCCCGAAGGGTGTCGAGGCCGGTGGAAACTTCCACATGACGGTGAAGACGCCGCTGATCGAGCAGCTGGCGCAGATTGGGGTGAAGCCGGCGGACGTGACGTTCATCGCGTTTTCGCATCTGCACTTCGACCACACCGGCAATGCCAATGCGTTTGCCGCCTCGACCTGGTTGATGAACCAGGCGGAGCTGGCGGCGGTGAACTCGGATACGCCGCCGTTCGGCATGGACCCGAGCCTGGTCAGCGCACGCAAGACCGCGAAGCTGCAGACCTACAGCGGCGATCACGATGTATTCGGCGATGGCAAGGTGTGATCCTCACGGCACCGGGTCACACGCCGGGCCATCAGGTGTTGCAGATCCGGCTCGCGAAAGCGGGCCCCGTTGTGCTGTCAGGGGATCTGTATCACACGCATGAGAACCGCACGAAGCGCAATGTGCCGACCTTCAACACCAGCCGCGCCGAAACCCTGGCCTCGTTTGATCGGGTCGAAAAGATCGTGAAGAACCGCAAGGCACGTTTCGTGGTGCAGCACGTGCAGGCCGATCTGGACGCGCTGCCGAAGTTTCCGGCGTACCTGGATTAAGCGCCGCCCTCTTGCCGTCGCGGATCACGCGCTGCGACGGCAAGGTCTTCGCCGTGATCGCTTGTTTGCTGGCGATGCCGTGCCCGCTCGGCATTATTGCTGGCGCTTTCTGCGCCAACCGGCGTTTCTGTTCGCATGGCTAGAGACGATCGCTGGGAGCGATTATTAGCCTTGTAAATCTGGAGTGAAGATCCTTAAATGCAAGGATGCATGAACGTCTTCTGATCACCGATCTTGAAGCCGCGCTGGATGAACACGGCTCACACCCCGCGATCCTTGAGCCAGTCCATCGCGAGAGTAGTGGCGTACTCGGCGGCGACCTGGTCGTAGGTCGGACGGTAGTCGGCGTTGAAGCCGTGATTCACGCCCGGGAACACGATGATCTCGGAACCCGATCCGGTCTTGTTGACGGCGCCGCGCATCTTTTCGACCTGATCGAGCGGAATGTAGCTGTCGATACCCGCATAGAGGCCCAGCACCGGCACCTTGATTTGCGCGGCCAGGTCTAGGGGGTCGGCCGGCTTGATCGGCGACTTCATCCCGCTCAGCAAACCGTAATAGGCCACGCCTGCCTTGAGCGCCGGATTGTGTGCGGCATAGAGCCACACCGTGCGCCCGCCCCAGCAATACCCGATGGCGCCCAGTTTCGCGGTGTCGGCCTGGCCGCTGGCCTTGGCGAAGGCAACTGTTGAATCGAGGTCTGACATCACCTGCGCGTCCGGCACCTTGGACACGACCTCGCTCAGAATCTGACCCACCTCGGTCATCTTGGAGACGTCGCCCTGGCGCGCGAACATCTCCGGTGCGATGGCGTAATAGCCCATCTTGGCGAAGCGCCGACACATGTCCTTGATGTGCTCGTGCACGCCAAAGATTTCCTGGATCACCAGCAGCACCGGCAGGTTCTTGCCCTTGGCGGGCGCGGCGCGGTAGGCAGGTATTTGTCCGCCTGCGACCGGGATGCTGACCTCGCCCGCGGTCAGGCCCTTGCTGTCGGTGACGATGGCCTTGGCCTGCACGGCGCCGGACGCCAGCGCAAAGCCGGTGGCAAGCGAGGTCACCAGAAACTCGCGGCGCGACACGCCGGAGTTCGCGCCCGCCACAGGCGGAGGGTTCTGGAAATTGAGGGGCTCGAGCCCGTAGTGCATCGGTTTCATGTTGGCTCCTGCATGAGTTCTTGATCAGACATGAAAACGCCCCGGCGCTTGCGCGTCCGGGGCGCAGATTTGAAACGCGATCTCAGACCAGATCGAAACGGTCTGCGTTCATCACCTTGGTCCAGGCGCCGACGAAGGCCTTGGTGAAGGCCGCCGCACCGTCCTTGGCCGCATAGACTTCAGCCAGCGAACGCAGGATGGAGTTGGAGCCGAACACCAGGTCTGCTCGCGTAGCGGTCCACATCAGATCGCCGCTTTGACGGCAACGACCTTCATAGATGCCTTCGGTCTTTGACGGCGCCCACTTCGTGCCCATGTCGAGCAGATTCACGAAGAAGTCGTTG
>JBQTJH010000172.1:0-7054 GCA_052387335.1 Panacagrimonas sp.
ATGGCCAGAACCCGAAGTACCGCAAAACCCGCTGACCTAGCGCCCCTGGTGGGTCTCATCATGGGCTCGCGCTCGGACTGGGACACCATGAGTCATGCGGCGCAGACGCTCTCTGATCTGGGGGTGCCGCACGAGGCCAAGGTTGTGTCTGCGCATCGCACGCCGGACCTCCTGTTCGACTACGCCGGCGATGCGGTCGGCCGTGGCCTCAAAGTCATCATCGCCGGCGCTGGCGGCGCCGCACATCTCCCGGGTATGTGCGCGTCCAAGACCCGCCTGCCGGTGCTGGGCGTGCCGGTGCAATCCAAATCGCTCAATGGTCTGGATTCGCTGCTGTCCATCGTGCAGATGCCGGCTGGCATTCCGGTGGGCACGCTCGCCATCGGTCGCGCGGGCGCGATCAACGCCGCGCTGATGGCGGCAGCGATACTCGCGACGACCGATGCGGCACTCGCCAAAAGGCTCGACGCCTGGCGTGCCGCGCAGACGTCCAAAGTGCTCGATGACGAACCGCTGAAGCTCTGAGCATGAAGATCGGCATTCTCGGCGCCGGCCAGCTGGGCCGCATGCTCGCATTGGCGGGTTATCCGCTGGACTTTGATTTCGTGTTTCTCGATCCGGCGAGCGAGGCCTGCGCCGCGCCGCTGGGTGCGCACTTGCATGCTGCCTACGAGGACGAGTCGGCGCTGGCAAAATTCTGCGCGCAGTGTGAGCTGGCCACCTACGAGTTTGAGAACGTGCCGTCCGCGGTCGCTGACTTCGTCTCTGCGCGTGTGCCCTTATACCCGCCCCCGCGCGCACTGGCCGCCGGCCAGGATCGTCTGGGTGAAAAAAAGTTGTTCGATTCATTGGGTATCCCGGTGCCGCGCTACATGCCGGTGGCCACGCGCGAAGCACTGAGCTTTGCCGTCAACAGCATCGGGCTGCCAGCCGTGCTCAAGACCCGGCGCATGGGCTACGACGGCAAGGGCCAGGCGGTTCTACGCAAGGCCGAAGACCTGGACCCAATCTGGGAGCGCCTTGCCGGACAGCCTCTGATTCTGGAAGCCTTCGTACCGTTTCAGCGCGAGATCTCTTGCCTGGCGGTGCGTGCGCGCAATGGCCAGATGTCGTTTTACCCGATCATCGAGAACGTTCACCGCGACGGCATCCTGCGTACCTCCATCCCGCTGCGCGATGACGCACTGCAAGCCGAGGCAGAGCAGCACACGCGCAAGGTCGCCGAGCATCTGGACTATGTCGGCGTGCTCGCGTTTGAATTCTTCGTGGATCAACACCGGCTCTATGCCAACGAGATTGCGCCGCGCGTGCACAACTCCGGGCACTGGAGCATCGAGGGTGCCGAGACTTCGCAATTCGAAAATCATCTGCGCGCCATCGCCGGTCTGCCGCTCGGGTCTACGGCATTGCGCGGGTTTTCCATCATGTACAACTTCATTGGCGAAGCGCCTGCCAGCGAACACCTCGCTGCGGTGCCGGGCCTGCATATTCACCACTACGGCAAGACGCCCAAGCCGCAGCGCAAGGTGGGACACGCCACGCTCACAGCTGAAACCGAAGCCGAATGGATGGCGCGTCGTACGCAGGTCGAGGCGCTGATCGCATGATCCAGATTGATCTTCAAAGCTACGAGTACGGCATTCACGCGCTCGATTCCGGCTTCGGTCGTCCGCGCATGGACGCTATTCACCTGATTGTCGATCAGGGTCGCGTCGCGATCATCGACACCGGAACCTACGAGTCGGTCCCGCTGATACGCGCCGCGCTGCAGCAGCTGAAGTTAGACGCTGACGCAGTGGATTACGTGATTCTCACGCACGTGCATCTGGATCATGCCGGCGGCGCGGGCCTGCTGATGCAGCAGCTGCCGAACGCAAAACTCGTGGTGCATCCGCGTGGCGCGCCGCACATGATTGATCCGTCCAAGCTGTGGGCCGCAACCGTGGCGGTGTACGGCCAGACGCGTGCGCGCAAGGACTACGACGCCTTGCTGCCGATTGCGCGCGAGCGCGTGCTCGAAGCGCCGGACGGTTTTCATGTGCAGCTCGGCGTGCGGCGTTTGAGCTTTATCGACACGCCGGGACACGCCAAGCACCACCTGTGCGTGCACGACGAAACCGCGCGCGCCCTGTTCACCGGCGACACCTTCGGTCTGTCGTATCGTGAGTTGGATCAGGACGACCGCATGTTCATTTTTCCTACCACTACGCCGACTCAGTTTGAGCCACCGGCCTTGCACGCTGCGGTTGATCGCATCCTCGCGCTGCAGCCCCGTGCGCTGTATCTCACGCATTACAGCCAGATTACCGATCTCGCGCGCATCGGTGCCGACCTGCACCGCTTGATCGATGCGCATGTCGAAGTGGGCCTGCGCTGTGCCGACGCCGCCGATCCCTCACAGCGTCAGGCCAAGCTGGAGGCGGGCGTGCGGCAGATCGTCATTGAAGAAGCGCGTCGCGTGGGCGGCAACGAAGCGCTGTGGACCGCAACGCTAGGCAATGACATCGAGCTCAATGCACAGGGCCTTGCGTCCTGGTTGGATTTCCGCAAGAAATCTGTCTGAAAATTCGCGTCCCCGGGCGGGCAGACGATGATTCACGCACCGCGCTACACGCTGATCGCCTTGCTCGTCTCCAGCCATAGCTCGGCGTAGGCCAGCAGCCCCGGGTCATCCGAAGGCGCAAATGCGGCCACCGGTGCACGTCGCTCGCCCATGCGTTCCACGCTGGCGGCATACGGCACCACTGCGTTCATGTGGCCGGCCATCAGTGCGGGCGGTGCTTCGAGCAATTCCCGATGCAGGCCGCGACGACGGTCGGCCATGGAATAAAACGGACGCAATTTCTTGACCGGGAAGCCCTCGGCCTTGAAGTGCTCGCGCAACTGCTCGTAGGCGCGCAGCGACAGCCAGGTGGGGACCACCGGCACCAGGATCAGATCGGCGGTGTTGAACACGTTGTCGGCCAGGTGCGACAGACTCGGCGGGCAGTCCAGCACCGTGAGTGCGTAGCGATTCGCGAACGGCTTGAGCAGGCGGCGCAGCGCCTCACGCGGCGGCTCAACTTTGCGCAGCATGATGTCGAGATAGCGGTAGGAGAAATCCGCCGGGATCACGCTCAGGTTTTCGTAGGGCGTGGGTTTGACCAGCTTGTCCAGGGCCGAGCCGCTGTCGAACAGCTTCTTGGCCTTGTCAGTGCTGGGCTCGCCGTGCAAGTACCAGCTCGAAGCGCCCTGGGAATCCAGGTCCCAGATCAGGGTATTGATGCCGCTGGACGCGGCGAAATACGCGAGATTGACCGAGCAGGCGGTCTTCCCGACCCCGCCCTTGACGTTGTAGACCGCGAGCGTTTTCACGTGCTTTTCCCCAGCGTACCGTTGGTGAAGATGTAGCACGGACGGCTGCACTGCGGCGAATCCCGTCCGGCTGTTCGCGCGTAATGAAGCCATGAAATCTCATACCTGCTCCCGATTGACCGGCCTGTGGCTGCTCTGCGCGCTGATGCTCCCGGCCGCTCAGGCGGCGCCGAGTGCGTCCGGAATCCAGTGGAACCCCTGGTCGGCGCAAACCTTTGCGCGGGCACGTGCGGAGCAGAAGCCGGTCTTCCTGTATCTGGAGGCCGTGTGGTGCCACTGGTGCCACGTGATGCAGCGCGAAACCCTCGCCCGGGCTGAGGTTCAGGCTGCGCTGGCCAAGGATTTCATTGCTGTTCGGGTCGATCACGACGCCGATCCGGGCCTCGCCAATCGTTACCGGGATTACGGCTGGCCCGCGCTCGTGTTTCTGTCGCCAGAGGGCATGGATCTGGTCAAGCGCGCGGGATACGTCGCACCGGACAATTTCAGTCGGCTTTTGAATGCCATTGCGCGTGATCCGACGCCCGAATCTGACGCGTCGCTGATCCCGGCGCCTGCGGGACCTTCCCAGCTAGACCTGGCCAGTCGCGCCTACCTGCTGCGTCGACACGAGAAGAGCTACGACAGCCGACTCGGCGGCTTGCGCACGGCGCAGAAATTTGTCGACCGCGATAGCGTGGAATACGCGTTGGCGCACGCCGATGATCCCGCAGAACGCATCAAGGCGACACAAACGCTGGACGCAGCCCGTGCGCTGATCGATCCGGTCTGGGGCGGCGCCTACCAGTACTCAACGGGCGGCGTGTGGAGTAACGCCCACTTCGAAAAAATCATGCGCACGCAGGCCGGCATGCTGCGCGTTTACGCGCTGGCCTATGGCCGGCTGGGACGCAATACGGATCTCGACGTGGCCTATGCCATCAAGCGCTATCTGACCGACTTTCTGCGAACGCCGAGCGGCGCGTTCCGTGTCAGCCAGGATGCCGACGTCGTGCCCGGTCAGAAATCAGCGGCGTATTTTGCGCTGGACGACGCGGCCCGCAGAAAGATCGGCCTGCCGCGCATCGACCCCAATCTCTACGCCGACGCCAACGGCCTTGCAGCGGAAGCGCTGGCAACGCTGTATGCCTTCAGCGGCGATACCTCAGCGCTAGCCGCAGCGCGCGCGGCCGCGAACTGGGCCCTCACCGAACGCAAGGGTGCAAACGGACTGCTGCGGCACGGGCAGGCTGCAGAACAATACCCGCATCTGAGCGATTCACTGTTCCTTGCACGCGCCGCGCTCACGCTGTACGAAGTCACTGCCCAGCGTCGCTGGTTGGCGGTGTCCGATGACCTTGCGCAGGCGATCAACCTGCGTTTGCGCGCGCCGGAGGCAGGCTTCGTCACCGAGCAGGCCGAGCCCGGTGTGCCGGTACAGCCTTTGCCGGATCTGGCGGAGAACATTGCGACGGCTCGCTTCTTCAATCGCCTCTCGCACTACACCGGCAACGCAGCGCATCGAGATGCAGCGCTGCATGCGATGAAATATCTCGCCGGTCATGCGTCTCGGCAACAGGATTTCGAGGAGGCCGGAATTCTGCTGGCAGACGAGGAGCTATCACGCGACCCGGTGCATCTGACCGTCGTGGGCGCGAAAACAGATGCGGTCGCTCAGGACTTGTTCCGCACCGCGCTGAAAACACCGGGTGCGTATCGACGGATCGAATGGTGGGATCGCGCGGAAGGTCCGTTGACGAACAGCGACGTCGAGTATCCGAAATTCGCCAAGGCCGCAGCCTATGTATGCACTGCGGGACGCTGCTCACGGCCGAGTAATGAGCCAGCCGATTACGCGGCGCAGATCCAGCGCCTGACTGCCGCGAAATAATCGTCCGGAGAACCCCGGCAGCGAGCGAGCCCGCTGCAGGAGCCTATTCGTCGAGGAAGCTGCGCAGATAATTCGCGCGGCTCGGGTGACGCAGCTTGCGCAAAGCCTTGGCCTCTATCTGCCGAATGCGCTCGCGAGTGACGTCGAACTGCTTGCCGACCTCTTCGAGCGTGTGGTCGGTGTTCATGTCGATGCCGAAGCGCATGCGTAGCACCTTGGCTTCCCGTGGCGTCAGGCTCGCGAGGATCTGGTGCGTGGCTTCAGCCAGCGACTGCGAGGTCGCGGACTCCAGCGGTGACACCGCGTTGGTGTCCTCGATGAAATCGCCGAGGTGTGAATCCTCGTCGTCGCCGATGGGCGTCTCCAGCGAGATCGGGTCCTTGGCGATCTTGAGCACCTTGCGGATCTTGTCCTCCGGCATCTCCATCTTCACCGCCAGCTCTTCCGGCGTCGGCTCGCGACCCATTTCCTGGATCATCTGGCGCGAGATGCGGTTGAGCTTGTTGATGGTCTCGATCATGTGCACCGGAATACGGATGGTGCGCGCCTGGTCGGCGATCGAGCGCGTGATGGCCTGGCGGATCCACCACGTGGCGTAAGTCGAAAACTTGTAGCCGCGGCGGTATTCGAACTTGTCCACCGCCTTCATCAGGCCGATGTTGCCCTCCTGAATCAGATCCAGGAACTGCAGGCCGCGGTTGGTGTACTTCTTGGCGATGGAGATCACCAGGCGCAGGTTGGCCTCGACCATTTCCTTCTTGGCGCGCTGTGCCTTGGCCTTGCCGATCGAGACGGCACGGTTGATTTCCTTGATCTCGCGGGCGCTCAGGTTCAGCGTGCGCTCCAGCGCATCGCGTCGCGACATCTCGGCAACCACATCGTCACGCAGCTTCTTCAGCGACGGCGACCACTTCTGCCGGGCTTCGATCTGCTCGTCGATCCACGCCGGATCACTTTCGCGGCCGACGAAGCAGCGCACGAAGGTCTGTTGCGGCATCTTGGCGCGGGTCACGGCCAGATCACGGATGTTGCGTTCATGCACGCGCAGCTGGCCGACGACTTCGTCGAGCTTCTCGGTGAAGCTCTCGATCATCACGGCCGGGAGCTTGAGCTTCATGAACTCTTCGCTCATCTCCTCGCGCAAACCCGTGGTGCGCTTGTCCAGCGCACCGAACTTGCTGTTGTTGCCCTGGAAGTGCGCGTAGAAGCTGCGCAGCAGTTCCATGCGGCGGCGCACTTCCTCCGGATCCGGACCGGTGTCACCCGGTGCCGTTTCCTCGTCGGCGGCTTCGCCGGTCGTCGCGGCGGCTTCTTCTTCCTCTTCCTTGGCAACGACTTCGACCTCGTCACCTTCCAGCAGCGCCTCGATCACCGGCGGAGCCGGCGGTTCGATGTCGGCGAAACCGGTGATCACCTCGTTCAGGCGCTTCTTGCCGTCGGCGTGGAGATCGTATTCGGAGAGCAGGATGTGGATCGACCACGGGAAAGTGCTCAGTGCGTTCTGCACCTGCACCAGGCCGTCTTCGATGCGCTTGGCGATGGCGATTTCGCCCTCGCGCGTCAGCAGCTCGACCGTGCCCATCTCGCGCATGTACATGCGCACCGGGTCGGTGGTGCGTCCGACTTCATTCTCGACCGATTGCAGCGCCTGGACGGCTTCTTCCGTCTCCTGTTCGTCCGGCTGTGGCTGGGGAGTTTCCTGCACGATCATCGGCTGCTCGACAGCAGGCGCGTCATCGTGAACTTCAATCCCCATGTCATTGATCATGGAGATGATGTCTTCGATCTGGTCAGGATCGATGGCAATATCGTCGGGCAGGTGGTCGTTGA
>JBQTJH010000173.1:0-21253 GCA_052387335.1 Panacagrimonas sp.
GCTGATGGGACCGCTCGGCTACGTCCCACCGGCAGAAGCCGAGGAAGCCTACTATTCACAAATCCCGAGTCTGGCCCTCGCAGCCTGACTCAAACCAACGAGCCTCCGGGAAAACCGGGGCGGTTCACTCGCATGCGAGAGGGCGTGGATTGAAACTCCGTGTACCAAGCCGTACCGCCTTTCCAGTCGCATCGTCCTTAGTACTGGCAGACTCCAAATCGCTTGCTCATCTATAGCTTCCAGGGGCAGATGGGCACCAGGTTGGCTGAAAGGGGCTGAATCCTGCCCCTGCGGCGATTCTTGCTTTCGTCATCAGGCCCGAGGATTCCCGGGTGCCGCCACGTATGATCGGGTTCGCGCCAGTCAAGACACGCTGAAACCATGCCCCTGCACGCTGCCCTGTTTCACCAGACGGCTTACACCTACGACCGCCGCGTCACCTTGTCGCCGCAGATCATCCGCCTGCGGCCGGCGCCGCACTCGCGCACGCGCGTGCTGAGCTATTCGCTGCGCGTGGAGCCGGAACCGCATTTCATCAACTGGCAGCAAGACGCCTTTGCCAACTGGCAGGCGCGCGTGGTGTTTCCGGAGACCGTGGATCACTTCACGGTGACGGTGGATCTGATCGCCGACATGGCGGTGTACAACCCCTTCGATTTCTTTGTTGAACCGGAGGCTGAGCACTACCCGTTCAAGTACGCCGAAGCTCAGAAGAAGGATCTGGAAATCTATCTGCGCCTGGATCCGCTGACGCCGCTGTTCAAGACGCTGGTGGGCAGCATGCCAACTCACCGCATGCGCAGCATCGATTTTCTGATGGACTTGAATCGCTCGCTGCAGCAGGCGATCAAGTACCTCATTCGCATGGAACCGGGCGTGCAGACGCCGGAAGAAACGCTTGAAAAAGCTTCTGGGTCTTGCCGCGATTCGGCTTGGCTGATGGTGCAGTTGCTGCGGCATCTGGGCTTGGCGGCGCGCTTCGTGTCCGGCTATCTGGTGCAGCTGACCCCGGACGTGAAGTCACTCGATGGACCCAGCGGCACCGAGGTGGATTTCACCGATCTGCACGCTTGGTGCGAGGTCTATCTGCCCGGCGCGGGCTGGATCGGCTTTGACCCGACCTCCGGCCTGATGGCGGGCGAAGGCCACATCCCCTTGTGCGCCACTCCGGAACCGTCCAGCGCTGCGCCCATCAGCGGCTCCATGTCCTTCGTCGGCGAAGGCGAGCTGGAAACCGAATTCGGGCACGAGATGCGCGTAACGCGCGTGGTTGAAACCGCGCGCGTGACCAAACCCTATACCGACGAGCAGTGGGCGGGCATCGATACGCTTGGCAGCAAGGTGGACGCGCAGCTGCAGTCCGGTGACGTGCGTCTGACCATGGGCGGCGAGCCGACCTTTATCTCCATCGACGACATGCAGGGCGCGGAGTGGAACACCGCCGCGGTCGGGCCGATGAAGGAAGGCCTGGCGAATCATCTGATCCGTCGCTTGAAAGATCGCTTCGCACCGAATGGTTTGCTGACCTTTGGTCAGGGCAAGTGGTATCCGGGCGAATCCTTGCCGCGCTGGGCGTATTCGCTGTACTGGCGGGGTGACGGCAAGCCCATCGTGCGCGGTGATCTGGCCGACGGTTCCACTGCCGCCAACGCCTACGCCGCGCGCGCGCTGATTCGCGGCATCGCCGAGCGTCTGGAGGTGAACCCGGACAACGCCCTGCCGGCCTACGAGGACGCGTTCTATTACCTGCATCGAGAACGCAAGCTGCCGGACAACGTCACGCCGGAGGACAACAAGCTCAAGGATCCTGAAGAGCGTGCGCGTCTGGCGCGCGTGTTCTCGCGTGGTCTGGATATGCCCAAAGGTTATGTGCTGCCGGTGCAGCGCTGGCAGACGCGCGCGTGGATGAGTGAGAAGTGGAGCTTCCGCGGCGGCCGCATGTACCTGATCCCCGGCGACTCGCCGGTGGGTTTTCGCCTGCCGCTGGAAACCCTGCCCTGGCTGCCGGCCGGCGCGGTGCCGCAGTTCATTCCCTACGATCCTTTCGCCAAGCGCGATCCACTGCCTAATCCCGATCTGCGTCGTCAGCCCTTTCTTCAAGCGCCGGTGACCGAGCAGGAAAAGCGTCGACGCGAACGTCAGCAGAAACTCACCGCAGAGCGCGATCAGCCGCCGCCCGAGAAGCGTGGCGCGTATCTGCAGGGCGGCAATGTGCGCACCGCGCTGACGGTGGAACCGCGCGAAGGGCATCTGTGCGTGTTCATGCCGCCGATCGCTGCACTTGAGGATTACCTCGACCTGGTGACCGCGGTTGAAGACGCGGCCGCGGAGTTCGACGTGCCGGTGCGACTTGAGGGCTATCCGCCGCCGGTCGATGGCCGACTCAACGTATTGCGCGTGACGCCCGATCCGGGCGTGATCGAGGTCAACATCCATCCCTCGCATTCCTGGGGGCAGCTGCGCGACGTCACCCTGGAAATCTACGAGCAGGCGCGGCTCACGCGCCTGGGCACGGAAAAATTTCTCATCGATGGTCGCGCCGTCGGCACCGGCGGCGGCAATCACATCGTGGTCGGCGCGGCCACGCCGGCAGATTCACCCTTCCTGCGCCGACCCGATCTGCTCGCCAGCATGATCCGCTACTGGCAGAACCATCCGGCGCTGAGTTACCTGTTCTCCGGCTTGTTCATCGGCCCCACCTCGCAGCATCCGCGCCCCGACGAGGGCCGCGATTCGGCGCTGTACGAGCTGGAAATCGCGCTCGCGCAGCTGCCTGCGCCCGGCACCACGGCGGAACAAGCGCAATTCCCGCTGTGGCTGGTGGACCGCCTGTTCCGCAACATCCTGATCGACATCACCGGCAATACGCATCGCACCGAGCTGTCGATCGACAAGCTGTACTCGCCCGACGGCCCCACCGGCCGCCTCGGTCTGCTGGAAATCCGCAGCTTCGAGATGCCACCGCACGCGCGCATGAGTCTGGTGCAGCAGCTGCTGGTACGCGCGCTGATCGCCGCGTTCTGGCACAAGCCCTACACCGCACCGCTGATTCGCTGGGGCACGCGTCTGCACGATGAATTCATGCTGCCGCACTATGTCTGGTCGGATTTTCTCGACGTGCTCGGTGATCTGCACCAATGGGGGTATGACTTCAAACCCGACTGGTTCGAGCCGCATCTGGAATTCCGCTTCCCGCTGCACGGCAGCATCACGCATCAAGGCATCGAGCTCGAATTACGCCACGCCCTGGAACCCTGGCCGGTGCTGGGCGAAGAAGGCGCGGTCGGCGGCACCACGCGCTTCGTCGATTCCAGTCTGGAGCGCATGCAGATCAAGACGCGCGGCCTGACCCCAGGTCGGCACTTCGTCACCGTCGGCGGACGCCGCCTGCCCTTGCGTGCCACCGGCATCAAGGACGAATACGTCTGCGGCCTGCGTTATCGCGCGTGGAAACCGTCTTCGGCGCTGCACCCGACCATCGGCGTGCATACGCCGCTGGTGTTTGATCTGTTTGACGCGCGCCACCGTCGTGCCGTCGCAGGTTGCACCTATCACGTCATGCATCCGGCGGGTCGCAACTACGAAACCTTCCCGGTCAATCACTACGAGGCCGAGGCTAGACGCCTGTCGCGCTTCGAGCCCATGGGCCACACGCCGTCCACCTATTGGCCCGCACTGGAGACCGCGAATCCGGACTATCCCTGCACCTTGGATCTGAGGCGCCCTAGCGGTTTATAGAGTCGTTCCGAGTAGTATCGGCTTCGCTGATCAGGCTTACCGCGCGTATCGCTCGGATGGATGCGGCACTCAGCCTAAGCTCAGTCCATCCTTTCTGCCCGGATCGCTCATGCCCGCCGAGGCTACTATCGAGTCGCGCACCGCACGCGAGGCGTTCTACCGCCGCATCAGCCCGCGCCATCTCACGCCCCGGTGGGAGGTGTTGCACGCGCTGGTGCCGCCGACACCGACGACCGCTGCGGTACCGGCCTTGTGGCGCTACGCCGAGGCTCGCGTCGATCTGCTCGAAGCCGGGCGCCTGATCACCGCGCAGGAAGCCGAACGTCGCGTGCTGATCCTGGAAAATCTGGGGCTGCGCGGACAGTCGCGCATCACGCAGAGCCTGTACGCCGGATTGCAACTGATTCTTCCGGGCGAGCCGGCGCCCGCGCACCGGCGTACGCAGTCCGCAGTCCGCAGTCCGCACTGCGCCTTGTGCTGGAAGGTCGTGGCGCCTATACCGCGGTGGACGGCGAGCGGCACAGCATGCAGCACGGCGATTTCATCATCACGCCGAACTGGACCTTCCACGATCACGGCAGCGAGGGCAGCGAGCCGGTGATCTGGCGGGACGGGCTGGATATCCCGCTGGTGCAGTTTCTGTCTGCGGGCTTTCAGGAAAAATTCGCAACCGACGTGCAGGCCGTGACGCGACCCGAGGGCGATTCCCTCGCGCGCTACGGTCACAATCTGGTGCCAGTGGATTTCGTGCAGACGCCCAGCGAGCGGACGCGCGTCTTCGCCTATCCCTACGCGCAGACGCGCGAGGCGCTGGACGGCATTGCACATACCGCGCCCGACCCGCACCACGGCCACAAGCTGCGCTATGTGAATCCCGCGACCGGGGCTTCGCCCATGCCGACCATCGGTGCGTTCGCCTCAAGACTGCCGGCGGGCTTCGAGACGCGCGCGGTGCGGTGTACGGATTCGACCATTTACTGCTGCCTGGAAGGTGCGGGCATGGCGCAGGTCAGTGACACCGAGCTGCGCTTCGAGCCCAACGACGTGTTCGTGGTGCCTTCGTGGATGCCGCTGCAACTGCACTCGACCCGCGAGACCACGCTGTTCAGCTATTCCGACCGGCCGGTGCAGCAAGTGTTGGGACTGTGGCGGGAGCAGAAATCTTGAACTTCTTTTGCCGCAGATTACGCAGATGAACGCGGATCAAATCGAAGCGGGATCATTTTTTATCCGCGCAACCCGCGGCAGAGTTTTTTCCAGGAGCAACCCGTGTCGTATGTCATTTCTCCAGCGCCCGTCCACAGCCTGACCATCGTCGGCAGCGAGCTGCGCTTTCCGGTCAATCGCATCTTCTGCGTCGGTCGCAACTACGCCGCGCACGCGCGCGAGATGGGGCAGGACGAGCGCGAGCCGCCGTTCTTCTTCATGAAACCGGCCAGCGCGGCGGTCGATGCGAGCCAGCCGACGCGCATCCCCTATCCGAGCATGACCACCAACTTCCACCACGAGATCGAGCTGGTGGTGGCCATCGGCAAGAACGGTACGAACATCACGCAGGCCGATGCGGCGAGCCACGTGTTCGGCTACGCCGTGGGCCTGGACATGACGCGGCGCGACTTGCAGTTCGCGGCGCGCGACAAGGGCCGGCCCTGGGAATTCGGCAAGGCGTTCACGGCGTCTGCGCCCATCGGCGCGATCACGCCTTCGAACGCGCTCATGACACAGGGCGCGATCAGCCTGCAGGTGAACGGCGTACAGAAGCAGGCCTCCGACATCAGCCTGATGATCTGGAACGTGGCCGAGGCCATCGCCTACCTCTCGCAATACGAGGCTTTGCAGGCCGGCGACCTGATCATGACCGGCACGCCCGAAGGCGTGGGCGCGGTGCAGCGCGGCGATGAGATGCACGGCCGCATCGACGGGCTCGGCGAGATCCGGGTCCGCGTCGCTGATTAAAAATTACTTGAGCAAGAGGAGAAGGCGATGAGCGCATTCGTTCTGATTCATGGTGCCTGGCACGGTGGCTGGTGCTGGCGCGAGATGGCCGCGCTGCTGCGCGCGCAGGGCCACACGGTGTTCACACCCTCGCTGTCCGGCAATGCAGAGCATGGTCACCAGAATTCGCCATCCATCACCCTGGAAACCCATGTGCGCGACGTGATCGGCGTATTCGAGGCCGAAGGCATCGAGCGCGCGGTGCTGGTGGGACATTCCTATGGCGGCATCGTCATCACCGTGGCTGCGGATCGCATCGCAACCAGAGTCGAGCGCATGGTCTATCTGGATGCCTTCGCGCCCACCCACGGCGAAACCGGTGTCGACTGCATCCTGCGCAGCGTCACGCCCGAGGCCGCTCAGGCCTACACCACACACTTCCACAGCGCCGCTCAGCACGGCGGTCTCATCCCGCCGATTCCGGGCGAGATGTTCGGCCAGACGCCGACGACGAGCGAGCGCATGCGTCGCTACTGCAACGCGCAGTCGCTGGCGACCTTGTACTCACCCGTGCTGATTAGCGGCGCGGCGAACGCGGTGCCCAAGCATTACGTGCTCGCAACAGCCTGGCAACCCAGCCCGTTCCCGGCACAGGCGAAGCTTGCGCGCGAGGCCGGCTGGACGGTGACCGAGATCGCCAGCGGGCACTGTCTGATGATGGATGCGGCGCAGGCCACCGCCGACGCGCTGCTCAAGGTCTGAGGCTGCCGCATGGACAGCACGCTGAGGTGGGAGGCCGGCACCAGCCGAATCCCGTTCCAGGCTTATGTCGATGGCGACGTGTATCGCCGCGAGCTGGAGCGGCTGTTCTATCGCGGCCACTGGTGCTACCTCGGGCTTGAAGCCGAGCTTCCGAATGTCGGCGACTTCCGCCGCAGCGTCGTGGGCGAGCGCTCGGTGATGATGGTGCGTAACAAGAGCGGCGGCGTGAGCGCGTTCGAGAACGTGTGCGCGATCGCACGGGCTTTCATTACCCTTATCACCACTGGAATGACGACCTCGAAGGCAATCTGCGTGGCCTGCCGTATCGTCAGGGCATCAAGCAGGAGGCTGCCCTCACCCCACCGTCTGCTCCGCAGACGGTCCCCCCCTCTCCCGCTGCGCGGGCGAGGGACGATGGCGTCGCGTTCCGCGACATGCGGGTTCAGGGCGGCATGCCGGAGGATTTCGCGCTCAAGGACAACGGTCTGACCAAGCTCAAGGTCGCGACGCGCGGCGGCGTGGTGTTCGGCAGCTTCGATCACGAGGTCGAATCGTTCGAGGACTATCTCGGCCCCACCGTGCCGCCCTACTTCGATCGCATCTTCAACGGTCGCAAGCTGGTGGTGCTGGGCTACAACCGCCAGCGCATTCCGGGTAACTGGAAGCTGATGCAGGAGAACATCAAGGATCCCTACCACCCCGGTCTGCTGCACACCTGGTTCATGAACTTCGGCCTGTGGCGCGCGGACAACAAGACGCGTCTGCCGATGGATGCGCACAAGCGCCACGCGGTGATGGTGGGTGTGCGCAGCGCGGCCAAGCCGACGGAAGAGGTGACTAAGGGCGTGGCGAGCTACAAGGAGACGATGACGCTGCACGACATGCGCCAGCTCGACATCGTCCCCGAGCCTGGTGGAACGGACCGACGGTCACGATGCTCACCCTGTTCCCGAGCCTGATCGTGCAGCAGCAGGTGAATTCGCTGTCGACGCGTCATATCCAGCCACGCGGCGCGGGCGCGTTCGACTTCGTGTGGACGCACTTCGGCTAATTGGACGACAGCGCGGAGATGAACGAGCGCCGGCTGATTCAGGCCAATCTGTTCGGGCCTTCGGGTTATGTCTCCGCCGACGACGGTGAGGTGATCGAGTGCGAGGCCAACTACGCCGTGTTCCGCACCAAGCTCGGCGAGCTGAGCACAGTGTTCAATGTGGGGCGCTATCTGGACACCCTCGTACGCACGGCCGACGTCCTGCGCATCAAGGAGCGGCTGTGTGTGTATGACAGCGAGCTGATTCCCAACGAGCTGATCTACCCGATCTGACCTATCCTCTCTGCGATGAGCAACCTGATCCGCCTGCACCAGTATTTCCGCAGCTCGGCCTCGTACCGGCTGCGCATCGCGCTCAATCTCAAGGGTCTGGCCTACGAATCAGTGGCAGTGGATCTGCCCGGCGGCGCGCAATTCAGCGCGGAGTTCGGCCAAACCAATCCGGCGCAACTGGTACCGGTGCTGGAAGACGCAGGCGAGGTACTGACGCAGTCGCTGGCGATCATCGAGTACCTCGACGAGCGCTGGCCGCAGCCCGCGCTGCTGCCGCGCACCACGCCGGCGGATCGCGCCTACGTGCGCAGCCTGGCGCTGGCCATCGCCTGCGACATCCATCCTCTCAATAACCTGAGAGTGCTCAAGTACCTCACCGGGCCGCTAGGTCAAGACGAGACTGCGAAGAACGATTGGTACCGACACTGGGTCACGCTGGGCTTCGCCGCGCTGGAAACACGGCTCGCCGCTTCGCCGCGCACCGGCCTGTTCTGCTTCGGCGACACGCCGACCCTCGCCGACATCTGCCTGGTGCCGCAGATCGCCAACGCCGCGCGCGTCGACACCGACATGGGTCCCTATCCGACCCTACGGCGCATTGAGCAGAACTGCGCAGGGCTGGACGCGTTCCAGCGCGCTCATCCGATGGCTCAGCCGGAAGCGCAGTCGCACTGAGCCGCGCGTGCCTCATCCAAGCGGCGGAGTCAATCGATGCTTTCCGTGCGCGCGCGTGCAGCCTAAGGCGCCGCTAGCGGCGCCAGCTGGATGATTTCGATGAAGGGTTGCGGATACAGGCCCAGGATGAAGCTGGCCAGGGTCACCGCCAGTACCATCGCACCGCCGGTCTGCAGGCCCCAATCCAGAGGCGCTTCAAATCGCTGCTGACGGTCACGATCCATGAACATGATGATCATCAAGCGCAGGTAATAGAACAGGCCGATGGCGCTACCGAGCACCACCGCACCGAGCAGCCACCACTCGCGCGCGTCGACGCCGGCGGCGATCACATAGAACTTGCCGACAAAGCCCGCGGTGGCCGGGATGCCGGCGAGCGACAGCAGCATCGCGGTGAGAATCGAGGAGATATACGGACGGCGCCAGAAGATGCCGCGATAGTCTTCGAGCTCGTCGGCGTCGCCGTCGTTGTTGTAGGGGCTGGACACCAGAGTGACGACGCCGAGCACGCCAAGCGTGGTCACGACATAAGTCAGGATGTAGGCACCGACCGCTTCCACCGCCAGCGGCCCCGAGGCGATCAGGGCCACCAGGCAGTAACCGAAGTGCGCGATCGATGAATACGCCAGCATGCGCTTGACGTTGTTCTGCAGCAGCGCCAGCACATTGCCGATGATCATGGACAGGATCGCCAGCACCGTCAGCACGTCCAGCACCGCCTCGTTCTTGTAGCCCTGACCTTCGACGAAGTAGCGCAGCAACACGGCGAAGACCGCGGTCTTGCTGGCGGTGGCGAGGAAGCTAGTGACCGGCGCGGGCGCGCCTTCGTACACGTCCGGTGTCCACAGGTGGAAGGGCACCAGGGAGAGCTTGAATCCGACCCCGACCAGAATCATCGCGCCGCCCAGACTCACGACACCGTCTATGCCCTCGGGCCGGCCCATGTACTGACCAATCTCTGCAAAGCCCAGATGCCCGACCTGCGAATAGATCAGCGCCATGCCGAACAGCAGGAAGGCAGACGCCGCGGCCGACAGCACCAGGTACTTCAAGCCGCCTTCCAGCGCGCGCCGCGACCGCAGCGGGTAGGCCACCATGGCGTAGAGCGGAATCGACAGCAGCTCCAAGCCGATGAAGAAAGACGCGAAGTGATTGCTCGCCACCAGCACCATGCCACCGAGCGCGGCCAGGGTGAGCAGCAGATACATCTCTTCCTTGTTGCCCTTGTAGCCTTCCAGATACGCATGCGACAGCGTGGCGCAGGCGAGGGTGCAGACGATGACGATGCCGAAATAGAACAGCGAGAAGTTGTCGATCACCAGTAGCGGCGTGACCTGCTGCGGCAGGATCAGTGGAATCGTGTCCGGTGCCAGCAGCGGGCCGAAGAACAGCACGGCCACGGATATCCACGCCATATTCAAAAAGGCCACACCGATGGTGGCGTTCCACCAGTGGTTGCGCTTGATGGCGATGGCCAGCATGACCGCGATGACGGCTGCGCTCGCAAACAGGATCGGCGACAACGCCGCCCAGGTCTGCCAGGTGAAGATCATGGCGCGCTCCCGACAGGCACTGCAGACAGCGCTTCAGGCTGCGCCGCGGCATAGATCGCGGCCACGTACTGCATCGACGCGGCGGAGGTATCGAGGAAGGGCTGCGGGTATAGACCGATCCACAGCATGATCACCATCAGGGAACCCAGCATCACCAGTTCACGCTTGGAGAGATCTTCGAGATGCTCGGCGTGTTCATCGACCTGCCCCGGGCCGTGGAACGCGCGCTGCACCATCATCAAGGAATACACCGCCGCCAGGATCAGGCCGGACGAGGCCGCAATCGTGACCCAGGGATCGACATTCCAGGTGCCGAGCAGCACCAGAAATTCGCCGACGAAGTTGCCGAGCCCAGGCAAACCTAGCGATGCGGCGACGAAGAACAGGGTGATCGGTGGCAAGTAGGGGAAGCGCGACCACAAGCCGCCCATCTTTCTGAGATCACGCGTGTGCAGTCGCTCGTAGATTTCACCGCAGAGAATGAACAGCGCGCCCGCAGATATTCCATGCGCGAGCATCTGGATGATCACGCCCTGCAAAGCGATCTCGGTGCCGGCATAAATGCCGACCAGCACGAAGCCCATGTGCGACACCGATGAGTAGGCCACCAGACGTTTTACGTCGGTCTGCGCAAACACCATGATGCCGCCGTAGATGATGCCGGCCACACCCAGCCACATCGCCACCGGCGCGAAGTCTGCGGAGGCGTTGGGGAAGAGCGGAATACCGAAGCGCAGCATGCCGTAGGCGGCGGTCTTCAACAGAATGCCGGCCAGGTCCACCGAGCCCGCGGTCGGCGCCTGACTATGCGCATCGGGCAACCAGGTATGAAAGGGGATGGCTGGAGTCTTGACTGCAAACGCGATGAAGAAGCCGAGCATGAGGATGTATTCCACATGCGCGCTCATCTCGGTCTTCAACAGGTCTTCGTAGTTGAAGGTGATGACGCCGGTGGTCTGGTGGTTCACAAACACCAGACCCAGGATCGCCAGCAGCATGATCAGGCCCGAAGCCTGGGTGAACAGGAAGAACTTGGTGGCCGCGTAGACCTTGCCCTTGCCGCCAGGGGAATCATGCCCCCACAGCGCGATCAGGAAGTACATCGGCACCAGCATCATTTCCCACAGGAAGAAGAACAGGAACAGGTCGAGCGTGAGGAACACGCCAACGACTCCGCCCAGATTCCACAGCAGGTTGAGATGGAAGAAGCCGACGTTGCGGTCAATCTCGCGCCAGGAGCAGATGATCGCCATCAGGCCCAGCAGATTGGTCAGCACCACCAGCAGGATGGACAGACCGTCGAGCGCGAAGTGGAAGGAAATGCCGAAGCGCGGAATCCATGGTGCCTTGAATTCCAGCACCCAGTTCGGCTTTTCGCCGGGAACCGGCACGCTGAAATCGAGCGTGATCCACAGCCACAAGGAAATGATCAGCGCGATCAGCATGCCGATCAGTGCGATCCAGCGCGGGTACTTGGTACCGAAACGCAGTTCCGCCTGCCAGCTCAGCAGGCCAGCGATGAACGGGATGAGGATGAGCCAGACAAGGATCATGGCGCTTTACAAGTATGTCGCCGCAGGCGACGCGGATGTCCCTCGCCCGCGCGTTTGCGGGAGAGGGGGGGACCGCCCGCGGACGCGGGTGGTGGGGTGAGGGTGGTCATGGCCGTACGACCCCGTGCATTGCGTGACCATTCCTGTGCCATGACCATCAGATCAATAGTACGGCGGCGATCACGAGCACGGCGCCCGCACCGACAGCGGCTGCATACCAGCGCAACATGCCGTTCTGCGACTGGGCGAACCAGCCGTTGAGGACGCGGAAGGTTTGCGGAATCATCTCGATGAGCTGATCAACAAAATCCTTGGCGTTGATGCGCACGAACCACAGGTAGGGCCGCACGAACAGCAGGTTGTACAGCCAGTCGAAACCGAAAGCCTCGCGCCACCACACCAGCACCGGGTTGCGTGTGTCGCGTAGCGCCTCGGCGCGCTTTCGCGAGCTGCCGAAAATCAGCCAGGCCAGCAGCACGCCAGACAGGCCGGCCGCTACGGAGATCCCTTCGAGCATCAGCTTCTGGTCCAACAATTCCTGCGGGAACTGCGTGGCCGGCAGCACGCCGTCCAGCGGCAAGTGAATGAAGCCGCCGAGCAAGGCAAAGATTGCGAGCACTGCCAGCGGCAGGTCGTGCGCGAATTTCGCGTGCGGCTTGTGCACGCCGTGGTGATGCGCCTCGCCGAAGAAGGCGATGAAGATCATGCGGAAGGTATAGAGCCCGGTCATGAACGCGCCGGCCAGACCCATGTAGTACAGGTGCATCTGATCGTTGGCCCAGGCCTCGAACAGGATTTCATCCTTGGAGAAAAATCCGGACGTGCCAGGAAATGCGATTAACCCCAGTGAGCCGATCAGGAACACCCAGAACGTGAACGGCAGATCACGGCGCAGATTGCCCATCTTGAAGATGTCCTGCTCGTGGTGCAGGGCCAGGATCACCGAGCCCGCCGCCAGGAACAGCAGCGCCTTGAAGAAGGCGTGCGTCATGAGATGAAAGATCGCCGGCTGGTAGGCGCCCGCGCCCAGGGCCAGGAACATGTAGCCGATCTGGCTCATCGTCGAGTACGCCAACACACGCTTGATGTCGGTCTGCATCAGCGCGATGAAGCCCGCCATCAGCAGGGTGACACCGCCAACCCAGCCCACCGCTTCCAGACCGATGGGCGAGACCTCGAACAGCACATGCGTGCGCGCGATCAGATACACGCCGGCTGTGACCATGGTCGCGGCGTGAATCAGCGCCGACACTGGCGTGGGACCCGCCATGGCATCCGGCAGCCAGGTCTGCAGCGGCAACTGCGCGGACTTACCCACGGCGCCGCCCAGAATCAGCATCGCGGCGAGCGTGGCGATGCCCGGGCCATCCTTCCATTCCACCGCAGCCTTGGCCATCAGCTCCTGGATATCCAAGGTGCCGAACTGGTGGAACAGGATGAACAGACCCAGAGCCATGAAGGTGTCGCCGACGCGGGTGATGACGAAAGCCTTGCGCGCGGCCAGACCATTGGCGGCATCCTTGTACCAAAAGCCGATCAGCAGATAGGACGCCAGACCCACGCCCTCCCAGCCGAAGTACAGGAACAGCAGGTTGTCGCCCAGCACCAGAAACAGCATGGAGGCGACGAACAGATTCATGTACGACAGGAAGCGGCCGTAGGAATCGTCGCCGCGCATGTACCAGCTGGCAAACAGATGAATGAAGAAACCGACGCCGGTGATCACACCCATCATCGCCAAGGACAGGCCGTCCAGGCGCAGCGCGAAGCGCACGTCCAGATTGCCGGTGCTCATCCACTGCCACAGCACCTGGGTGTAGGCGCCGCCCTCGGGCGGGCTGTTCAGAAACTGGACGCCGCAGAGAATCGTGACCAGGAAGGCGCCGCCAATGGAACCGACACCGACGATGGCGGCGGGCAATTCCGGCAAACGGCCACTCGCAAACGCGAGCGTGACGAAGCCGGCGAGCGGAAACAGGAAGACCAGAAAAAGGAGATCGAACATTAGCCCTTCATCTCCGAGGCCGAGTCCACGTCCAGAGAACCGAAGCGGCGATACAGCTGCAGCAGCAGCGCAAGGCCCACGCAGGCCTCGCAGGCCGCCAAGGTCAGAATCAGGATGAACATGATCTGGCCGTCTGCCTGCTGCCAGCGACTGCCCGCAACCACGAAGGCCAGCGCCGCAGAATTCATCATGATTTCCAGCGACATCAGCATGAACAGGATATTGCGACGCACGAGCAAGCCGAGCAGCCCCAGCGTGAACAACACGCCGGCCAGCACAAGGCCATGCTCCATCGGTATGCCGCTGACGTCCGTCATTCCCTTTCCTTCATTCGCGTAGCGTGCGCAGCGCGCACGATTTAACTTTGCTGCTCTCGTCCGCGATGCGCACGCTACGACTACTCATGCTTGCCCAAGTGATACGCCGCGACCAAGCCCGCGGTCAGCATCATCGACGCCAGTTCCACCGCCAGCAGGTAGGGCCCGTATAGAGCAATGCCCACCTGCTTGGGACCCACGTCCACCACGCCGGCGGGCGTCTGCTCGCCGTTCAGCATCAGGTACAGAATCGGGAACAGCAGCAGCGCGCACAGTGCGCCCGGACCGATCCAGACTCGGGGCTGCAGCCAGGCCTGCTCCTGTCTCACCACGGCCGGGCCGAGGTTGAGCATCATCACCACGAACACGAACAACACCATGATGGCGCCGGCGTAGACGATCACCTCCAGCAGTGCCGCAAACGGAGCCCCCAAGGTGAAGAACACGCAGGCCACCGCCAGCAGGGATGTGACCAGGTACATCAGCGCGTGCACGGGGTTGGGATTGACCACCACCAGGATGGTCGAGAGCCCGGCGACGAATCCGAAGAAGTAGAAGGCGATTTCGACCGGCATCATGGCAGCAAGCTCTTCACGTCAACCGGCTGCGCTTCGTGCAGCGCCGCACCCTTGGGCTTGTCCTTGATGGCCATGCCGGCGACCCGGTAGAAGTTGTAGTCCGGATACTTGCCGGGACCGCTGATGGTCAGATGTTCCTTCTCATACACCAGATTCTGACGGTCGTACTCGCACATCTCGTAGTCGGGCGTCAGCTGGATCGCGGTGGTCGGGCAGGCTTCCTCGCACAGACCGCAGAAGATGCAGCGCGAAAAATTGATGCGGAAGAATTCTGGGTACCAGCGGCCATCGGGCTTTTCAGCCTTCTGCAGGCTGATGCAGCCTACGGGACAGGCCACCGCGCACAGATTGCAGGCCACGCAACGCTCTTCACCGTCGGGATCGCGCGTCAGAATGATGCGCCCGCGATAGCGCGGCGGCACATAGGGTTTGACCTCGGGATACGCGATGACATCACGCTTGCGAAACGCATGCATGAAAATCATGCCGATGCTGCGTAGCTGCGTGTAGATACCGAACAGGACTTGCTTCATCCGGACGCTCCAGGCGAGTTCATCAGGATCACCACGCCGGTGCCCAGCAGGTTGATCAGCGACAACGGCAGACAGACTTTCCAGCCCGCCGCCATGATCTGGTCGTAGCGCGGTCGCGGTAGCGAAGCGCGAACCAGGATGTAACTGCACATGAACAGGAAGGTCTTGGTGCAGAACGCGAGCAGCGACAGGAACCAGCCCTCATTGTCCATGAACGGCACGTCCCAACCGCCGAAAAACAAGGTGGTGGTGAGCCCGGACACCAGCACGATGCCGACGTACTCGCTGACCATGAACATGCCGAACTTCATGCTCGAATATTCGGTGTGATAACCCTGCACCAGCTCCTGCTCGGCCTCGGGCAGATCGAACGGTGAACGATGCGTCACCGCCAGCGCGGCCGGCACCCACACCAGGAAGCCCAGGAACTGCGCAAACACATTCCACTGCGGAATAAACCCGAACCACTCGCCCTGCTGGTCGTGCACGATCTCACGCAGGTTGAACGAGCCGGCCAGCATCACTACGCCCATCAAGGAAATGCCCATGAACACTTCGTAGCTGATGGTCTGCGCGGTGGAGCGCACGCCACCGAGCAGCGCGTACTAGGAATTGCTGGCCCAGCCGCCGAGGATCACCGCGTACACCGCCAAACCTGCGAGCGCCAGAAACAACAGCAGGCCGATGTCCAGATCAGCGACCCACAGGGTATCGCCCAGCGGAATCACCATGAAGCCGAGCATCACGGTGGCCATGGATACGGCCGGCGCAAGCCAGAACATGGCCTTGTCGGCAAACGGCGGCGTCCAGTCTTCCTTGAAGAAGATCTTGAGCATGTCCGCCACCACCTGGCCCAGACCGAAAGGCCCAACGCGATTCGGACCGTAGCGGTCCTGCCACAGGCCGAGCAGACGGCGCTCCAGCCAGATGGTCCAGGCCGCCACCACCACCATGCCCACCAGAATGACCGCCGCCTGCACCACCTTGATGGCGATGGCGATCAACTCCGGCGTGATCCACGCAGGCAAGCTCATCTCAGATGGCCCCCACCGTCACGGCGCTGCCCGGAGCAGCGAAGGGCACGCCGGCCAAGCCGGTGGGCAGACCGACGGCGCCCGCCGGCAGGCTGTCACTAACGCGCACCGGCAGATCGACGCTGTGCGTGCCCAAGGTGACGCGGGCACGATCCTTCACCCCCAGTCGCTGCGCGTCGGCCTGACTCAGCGCTACATAGGCCTTGGGCGCACGCTGCCGAATCACGTCGGCGCGCGCGCTCTGCTCATCCGATCCGAAAATGTGGTGGGTCAGCACCACGTGCAGGTCCCTGCCCGCCGCGCCCGCTGCCGCGGCGAAGTAGGCGCGCGTCGTCTGCATGTCGGTGACCAGCAGTGGCTCGCCGGAATCGCCGCCCTTCATCTCGCCGCCGACTTCCGCCTGGAACTTGTTCCAAGCCTGCGGCGAATTCCAGCCCGGCGCCCAGGCAAAGGGCAGCAGCTCGGACGGACGATCCAGATTCATCGAACCGTTGGCGCCTTCCATGGAGAAGGCCAGCGGCGAGTCGGCATCCTGCGTGGCGCGCGGCTCGTGCACCGACAGATTGGCGCGCATCGCTGTTCGGCCAGACTGGCGATGCGGCGCACGCGCCAGCTTCATGCCCTTGAGACGGAACTTGGCGTTGGGCGCGGTCTCGGTGATGACGGCAAACTGCGGCAGCGCACTGGCACAGGCGGCGCCGACCTCGTCCATGGTGTTCCAACCCAGGCGCTCATCCATCAGCGCGCACCAGCGCCAAGCGTCCTGCGTGGCGACACTGCGGTCGTAATACGTGGGGTCGAAGACCTGGAAGTAGCGCTGCGCCCGACCCTCGAAATTCACAAACGTACCGTCGGTTTCGAACACGGTGCCGGAGGGCAGCAGCAGATCTGCCTGCTGCGTGGTCTCGGTCTGCTGATGATCCAGCACCACCAGGCGCACCTTGGCCAGCGCGGCGTCGACCTGCGCCTTGGGCGCACGGCGATACAGATCGTTCTCCAACACGACCAGCACATCGACCTCGCCCTTGGCCGCCGCGTCCAGCGCCTGCTCGACGGCAGGCGCGTCAAACAGCGACAGACCCAGGCTATTGGCCTCGGGCAGTGCCAGCGAAATCGCGACGGCCTTGTCCTGCTTCTTCAGCGCCCAGGCGATATTGGCCGCGGCCTGGATCACCGCCGCCGATCCGGCGCCGGTGCCGGACACGATCAGCGGCTTGGTCGCACTGCCCAGCGCCTTGGCGATGTCGTCGGCGAGATGGGCGGTGGCCTCATCGAGTCCGGTCGCCACCGGCGCAGCCGCATCCAAGCGGTGAGCGATGGCAAAGCCGAGCTTGGCGATCTGATCCGGCGTTGCACGGAACTGCGCCGAGGCGATGTCGTCGAGACGCGAGGCTTCCGGCGTGGCCACGATCACCGGGTTGCGCGACTGCTGCACCAGATCGGCCAGCGCAATCACCTGCCACTCGGGAATATTCTTCTTGGCGCCTTCGGCGATCATCTTGCCGCGCGCGGCCTGACGCACCGCCAGAGCCACGCGCGGCGCGGTCTGGGTCACGTCTTCGCCGAGTACCAGCACGCAATCGGCACCTTCCATGCTGCGGAGGGTGGCGGCACCGACCGGGCCACGCAGCACCGACACGGCCAGCGCCGTCAGCTCGTGCTCGTGCGCCGCCATGCCGCTGTTGAAACGCTCGGCACCGACCACGCTGCGCAGCGCGAAATTGGCTTCGATGGATGCGCGCGGCGAGCCGATTCCCATCAGACGCTTGGCGCCGGAGACGATGGCACGCGCCTGCTCGGCGCCCACTTCCATCGACACCGACTTGTTGCGACCTTCGATCTTCAGCACCGGCAAACGCGGCCTGTCCTTGGCATTGGTGTAGCCATACCCGAAGCGGCCGCGGTCGCACAGGAAATAGCCGTTGAGCGCACCGTGATAGCGGTTCTCGATGCGACGGATCTCGCCGTAGCGCTCACCCGGCGACACATTGCAGCCGACCGAACAGCCCGAGCAGATGCTGGGTGCGAACTGCATATCCCACTTGCGCGTATAGCGCTCGGAGTGGGTCTTGTCGGTGAATACGCCGGTGGGGCAGACCTCGGTGAGGTTGCCGCTGAACTCGTTCTCGAGCGTGCCGTTTTCAGCACGACCGAAATACACATTGCTGGCCGCGCCAAACACACCCAGATCGGTACCACCGGCGTAGTCGCGGTAGTAGCGCACGCAGCGGTAGCAGGAGATGCAGCGGTTCATCTCGTGACCGATGAAGGGCCCGAGGTCCTGGTTGAGATGTGTGCGCTTGTCGAAGCGGTAGGTGCGCGCGTGATGCCGCGTCATCACCGTCATGTCCTGCAGATGACAGTGGCCGCCCTCTTCGCACACCGGACAGTCGTGCGGGTGGTTGGTCATCAGAAATTCGATGATCGCTTCACGAAACTCGACCGCCTCTTCGTCGGCGATCGAGATGTACATGTCGTCCTGCGCCTGCGTCATGCAGGACATGACGATGCGACCGTTCTTGTCGTTCTCGTCGCGGTACTGCTTGACCGCGCATTGGCGGCAGGCACCGACGCTGCCCAGCGCCGGATGCCAGCAGAAATACGGGATATCGAGCCCCAGAGACAGACAGGCCTGCAGCAGATTGTCGCTGCCGCTGACCTCGAACTCCTTGCCGTCGACGTGAATTTTCGCCATTTAAACTCGCTCCGCCTCAACGGCAACGGCTAACGCAAAGGCGCAAAGGGAAAAGAAAGGACGCAAAGAACGCATGGAATGGCGACTTGCGCCCCCCACTGTTTCTCTTATCTTGCTTTGCGTCCTTTGCTTCATCTTTATCCTTTGCGCCTTTGCGTTAGCCGTTCTTCAGTTCGATCAGACACGTACAGCGGCGGAGAGCGGAGCGGCGGCCGCGCCTGCACGAATACCCGCCTCAAACTCGCCGCGGAAATATTTGATCGCGGACTGCAGCGGTTCCATCGCGCCCGGCGCGTGTGCGCAGAACGTCCTGCCCGGACCGAGCTGCTTGGTCAAGGTCATCAGCTTCTCGATATCGCCCGGCTGGCCCTCGCCGTTTTCGATGGCGCGCAGGATGCGCACCGACCACGGCAGGCCGTCACGACAGGGCGTGCACCAGCCGCAGGATTCGCGCGCGAAGAATTCTTCAAGATTGCGCACCGCCGACACCATGCTCTGGTCTTCCGCGACCACGGTGATCAGCCCCGTGCCCATGCGCGAACCGGCCTTGGAGATGGTGTCGAAATCCATCGGCAGGTCGAGATGCTCGGGAAGCAGGAAGTCGGTGGACGCGCCGCCCGGTAGCCAGGCCTTGAGCTTCTTGCCGCCCTTCATGCCGCCCGCGTGCGCTTCCAGCAGCTCACGCGTGGTGGTGCCGAACGGCAGCTCCCAGCAGCCAGGCTTGTTGGCGCGGCCGGAGCAACCGTAGAGCTTGGTGCCGCCGTCCTTGGTCTTGCCCTGGCTCAGGCCCTTGAACCACTCGCCACCGTTCACGACGATGCTCGGGATGTTGCAGAGCGTCTCGACGTTGTTGACGACGGTGGGTCGGCCCCACAGGCCGCTGATCTGCGGGAACGGCGGCTTGGCACGCGGATTCGCGCGCTTGCCTTCCAGCGAGTTGATCAGCGCGGTCTCTTCGCCGCAGATGTAGCGGCCGGCGCCGGTGTGAACGAAGCAGTCGAAGTCCCAGCCCGAGCCCAGAATGTTCTTGCCGAGCAGGCCGGCGGCGCGCGCTTCAGCCAGCGCCTTGTTGAGATTCGCTGCCGCGACGACATATTCGCCGCGCAGGAAGATGTACCCGGTGCAGGCGCCAATGGCATAGCCCGCGGTGGCCATGGATTCGACCATCAGGTGCGGCGCCTGCTCCATCAGCAGACGATCCTTGAACGTGCCGGGTTCCATCTCGTCGGCATTGCAGACGATGTACTTGGCACCCGCATCCGGGCCCATCGGCACGAGACTCCACTTGATGCCGGTGGGGAAGCCCGCGCCGCCGCGGCCTCGCAGGTTGGCGTCCTTCACCTTCTGCTGCACGTCTTGCGGCTTGAAGTCCTTCAGCGCGGTGCGCAGGCCGCGATAACCGCCAACCTGCTCGTAGCCCTTGAGGTCGAGCGGGCCACGCGCCTTGTCGATGGAGTGCGTGAGCGGATGTGTTTCGGCGCTGATCTTCATCACTTGTAGCCACCGAGAATCTTGTCGAGCCCATCGGGATCGACATCGCTGTGCAGGTCGTCGCCGATCATCATGGTCGGGCCGTGATCGCAATTGCCCAGGCAGCAGATCGGCAACAGGGTGAAGCGCTGGTCCGGCGTGGTCTGACCCAGGCCGATACCGAGCTTGGCCTGCAGCGCGATACGCAGCTGGTCATAGCCGGTGAGGTGACAGGAAATGCTGTCGCAGACCGTGATCACATTGCGCCCGACCGGTTGGCGGAAGATCAGGCTGTAGAACGTGGCCACGCCTTCCAGATCCGCCGCGTCGGTGCCGATCATCTTGGCCACCGGCGCGATGGCGCCGTCGGGCACCCAGCCACGATGCTTCTGCACGATCTTGAGCGCGCCGATGCTCGCCGCGCGCGTATCGGGATAGTGGTGCATCTCTTCTTCGATCTCGTGGCGTTCCGCTTCGCTGAGTACGAAAGGCGCGACTTTGCCGAGGTCTGCGAGCTTGATGATGGTTTCGTTCTGCATGGCTAGAAGAAGCCCTTTGGCCACGGATGACGCGGATAGACGCGGATAAAACCAACAACGAGTTTGGTTTTGTCTTGATCCGCGTTCATCCGCGTAATCCGTGGCAAAAAATGCGTCATCGGTCCACGTCCGCCATGACGAAATCGATGGACGCGATGTACGCGATCAAGTCGGGAACCATGCTGCCATTGATCACGGACGGAATCTGCTGCAGGTGCGCATAGCTCGGCGTGCGAATGCGTGTGCGGTAGGCCATGGTGCTGCCGTCGGCCACGCTGTAATAACTGTTAAGGCCCTTGGTGGCCTCGATCATGGTGCTGGACTCGCCCGGTGGAATCACCGGACCCCAACTCACGCCCAGAAAGTGCGTGATCAGGGTTTCGATGTCGTGCAAGGTGCGTTCCTTCGGCGGCGGGCAGGTCAGCGGGTGATCGGCCTTGAACGGACCCGCCGGCATGTTGTTGAGGCAATGTTCGATGATGCGCAGCGACTGGCGGATTTCCTCGGCACTCAGTGCGGCACGGGAATACACATCGCTCGAG
>JBQTJH010000174.1:0-14007 GCA_052387335.1 Panacagrimonas sp.
CGGCCGGCGAAGCTTGGTGATTCCAAGCGAGCCGGGCGCAACGCCGCATGGCGGGCCCAATAAACTGTTCAGGGCCGCAACCCGAAGGGGCGGGGCCGCTTTTGCGCATCGCTGCGTTAGTCGCTCCACATGTACTACAAGCACACCTCGTCGCCCCTTCCTTGCGCTGCGCAACGGTAGGTGCGGTGGGCGTGCCACAAGGGCACACCCACTTCGCCGGACGGACCTCCGCCGCAGCGATCATTCATATGTCAACAGACCCTAAAGGTGGGGCCGCGGATTCGCATAATGGACGCAGGCTCAGCGACCACTTATTGAGTCGGCATTTACACAATGAACTCAAGCGGCGTAGCGAACGGGCAAGTGCTGGGAGTAGTTTTTGATTGGTTCTGGCTGCCGCTGGACGCTTCGAAGATAACCGTGAATCCTCCAAATCGTTCAATGTCTAAATGCCGTATCAATAGGGCCTTCAACGGATTGAACCGCGCGCAAAAACTTGGCCTACTGCGCACTTGGTTCCAAGCTGACGAGGTATTCGGCTTCAAGTCATTACCTCTACATTCATCGCCCCATCATTCTGGAGAGACCTGATGTCTGCTTTTCGCCACGCGCTACTGGTTGTGCCGCTGATTCTGGGCCTGGCGTTCGCGTCCGGCTGTTCCTCGCGCAAGGTGATCGACGCCACCAGCACCGAGGCGATTATTGCTGGCGTGGACAAGGGCGACGAGGTGCGCATCACCACGCGCAACGACGCCGTGCACAAGTTTGTGGTGACCAAGATCACCAACAAAGCCCTATACGGAGACAACGCGCGCGTGGTCTACGAGGACATGCAGTCGGTGGAAGTGCTCGACAAGGGCGCTGGCCCCAAGTCGACGGACAGCGAGGGCGGGTTCTGGAGTCGCTTGTTTTAAACGCGAATCTAGGCGCGCGGGTATTCAAGCATCACGCAGCGCGATGCGCTGCGTGATGGCGCCGAACACGCTCAGGCGCTCGCGATCCAGCAGATCAATCTGCACCTGATCGCCCTGACCCAGGAACAGGCTCTGCGTCGCCGCCCCGCGGCGCAGCTCGTCGGCGCGCAGTTCGGCAATCGACGCAAATCCGGCGCCGCCCTGGGCAACTGACAGCGGCGCGGTCTGGGTTTCGCGGGTCGAAGACGGATACAGCCCGAAGATGCTGCCGCTGCCCATGCGACGCGTGCGCGCGGCCTGGCTGATCAGGTCGGCAAAACCACTGGCGTTCGCCGCGGCGCAGTCGAGTTCGCCAAGCTTCACACCGTTGACGAAGGCGCGCAGGGTGGCGTGCAGGCGCTGTCCATCCCAGGCCTCGCCCAGTTCATCCGGCGTCGCCGCCACCGGTGAAAACGCCGCGCCGGCGCCGCTCCAGGACGCCTGATCGGCGGCTTGGGCATCGACCGGCGCCAGCTGCATGTCGTGAAACAGCATCAGCAGCAGGATCGACGAGGTGGCGCGCGGCGCGTCCACGCCGGCGGCGATATCGCGCGTCATCACGGCCAGCCCGGCGCGCAGGTCGCAGTGCCAGCCCTCGCTGGCCAGCGCGATCTCCTGCGTTGGCGCAAAGAAGGCGTCGCTGCTGGCCTGGGTGAGCCCAGGCCTTGATGCAGCCTGACTGGCATAGGCCCACTGATAGGCGCGCGGCAGTGGCGACAGGCATTCGCGCGGATCAAATTCCAGGGTGCCGCGCACATGGCCGTCGTTCAGACGCGCCGACAGCGCCAGCATCTCGGCCAGGCATTCATCCCAGTTGTCCAGCGCGTTCTGCAGATTGCGCGCGTGCGGCACCGGCGCCGCAGAACGCAGATCGCGCGACACCACGATCAGCCGACCGTCACGCGTGCCGTCATTGAGTGTGGCGAGTTTCATGTCGCGCCTCCGCTGCTACGACTCAGGGCAAGGAAGAAAAACGGTCAGTTGCATCAATCAGCTGATGCAGGATGCCGGTCTCGCTGGCCGCATGGCCAGCATCGGGCACCACGCGCAGCTCGGCTTCCGGCCAGGCGCGATGCAGATCCCAGGCCGAGCGCAGCGGGCAGACCACGTCGTAGCGACCCTGCACGATCACCGCCGGAATATGACGGATGCGGCCGACGTTCTCGATCAGCTGATTGTCCGACTCGAAGAAGCCGCGATTGACGAAGTAGTGGCACTCGATGCGGGCGAAGGCCTCGGCGAAGCGCGACTCGCCGAAGCGTGTGACCAGATCGCCGCTGGCCAGCAGCTTGCTGGTCGAGCCTTCCCAGATGCTCCAGGCGCGCGCGGCTTGCAGGCGCTCTTTTGCGTCCTCGCTGGTCAGACGTCGGTGATACGCGCCCAGCAGATCATGTCGCTCGTTGTCCGGGATCGGGGCCAGGAAGTGCTCCCAAGCATCCGGATACATCCAGTTCGCGCCTTCCTGATAGAACCATTCCACCTCGCGCCGACGCAGCAAAAAAATACCGCGCAAGACCAGGCCGCGCACACGATCCGGGTGGGTCTCGGCGTAGCTCAGAGCCAGGGTGGAACCCCAGGATCCGCCGAACACCAGCCAGCGCTGAATGCCGAGATGCTCGCGTATGCGCTCCATGTCGGCCACCAGATCCCAGGTGGTGTTGTCACGCAGCTCCGCGTGCGGCGTAGAGCGACCGCAGCCGCGCTGATCAAACAACACCACGCGATACCGCGCCGGATCAAAGAACTGGCGATGCCAGGGCTCCACGCCACCGCCGGGTCCGCCGTGCACAAACAGCACCGGCGTGCCGTTCGGGTTGCCGCATTCCTCAAGGTAGAGCTCGTGCAGCGCGCTGACGCGCAGTCGCTGGACGCGATACGGCTCGATGGCGGGGTAGGGCATGGCGGCGGTCAAGGCAGGCTGATGAGAAAACCATACAACAGGATGGTGAATCCTCCGATCTCGGCCGCGCCCAGCAGCCACATGAAGCCGTGGATACAGATGCCGGGCAGGGTCAGGGTGCCGAGTCGATGCGGCGCGCGCAGCTGGTTGTCGGTGTCGCGCAGCAGGCCGTGCACGATGTACATGGCAATGGCCAGACCAAAGAACAGCAGCGGCATGCCCGCAGCCCACAAGGTGCCCAGCGGCGACAGCGGCGAGAACGGCACGAACTCGCGTAGCAGGATCGCGGCAAAGGCATACATCAGGCTGGAGCGGTGCGCGATGTCCACATAGGCCGGCGCCGTGGCGGAGTCGGACCGGGCGATGCACAGGTATTTCCACCAACCGGTCAGCAGGCCGGTGAAGAAGAACACGCCGGCGGCGAGCAGGCACAGTTGATCTGCGTTCATGGCGGATGACTCGAAAGCATTGATGAATGCCGGCGCAGGCCGGCGGCGCAGCTCAAAGAGGAAGCCGCATTATGAGCGCTTGCAACCCCCTATCACGGCAATCGACGCGGCTGTCAGATGCTGCCGTATTTCATTGAAGCAGGGCGGCGCGCGCGATAGCATCAAATCTAGTTCTGAATCTGTTTCCGATGTGGGCTGGAACTTGCGGAATCATGTTCAGGTCACTTTCAAGCCGCGTCTGAAATTTCTGCGCGGTGATCACGAGGAGTACACGATGGTGGTTTCGCGCGCGCTGATCGGATTGACGGCTCTGTTCGCTGGCTGGCTGTCCCTCAGCGCGTATGCAGAATCCACGCCCGCATCCAAGGCGCCGGCTCAGAACCAGGAAGAGCGGCTGTTTCCGCGCTACGCCGTGCTGGAACCCAATGTGCGTTTCTGGACGCGCGTGTTCGGTGAATACTCCGAGAACCAGACTGTGATTCACCACATGGAGGTTCCGGACGTGGTGTTCCGCGTCATGGACTTCCGCGCCCAGGCCGTGGTGATGAACGAAGCGGCGCTGCGCAAGTTGCGCGAACGCGACGTGACGCAGGCCAGGCGCGAGATCGAAGCGCTGCTGACCCAGGTGCACGAGGCGCGTCATGCGCCCGAGACCCTGCGCGGCGAGGCGCGGCGCATCTACGAGGTGATGGCGCAGGTCAAGGGCGACAACAAGTTCAAGGACGCCATCGACAATATCCGTACTCAACGCGGACTCAAGGAGCGCACCCATCTGGCGCTGGAAACCTCGGGCAAGTATCTGCCGGCGATGGAATCCGTGTTCAAGGCTTATGACTTGCCGCTGCGGCTGACGCGCCTGCCGCTGGTGGAATCCAGCTTCAATGTCGAGGCCTACTCGAAGGTCGGTGCGGCGGGGCTGTGGCAGTTCATCCCCTCTTCCGCGCGCATCTACATGCGGCTCAACGACGTGGTGGACGACCGACGCGACCCCTGGACCAGCACCGACGCCGCGGCGCGGCATCTGCGTGACGACTACGCCATGCTCGGCAGCTGGCCGCTGGCCCTGACCGCATACAACCACGGACGCCACGGCGTTGCGCGTGGCCTCAAGCAGACCGGCGGCACCGAGTTGCCGGATCTGATCCGCGGCTACACCGCCAAGAGCTTCGGCTTTGCCTCGCGCAATTTCTACGCGGAATTTCTTGCCGCCTCCGATGTGGAGCGCAACTGGAAAGACCACTTCGGCGAGGTTCAACGCAAGACGCCGCTGTCGTTTGAAGTGGTGGAAACCAAGCACTACGTGCCCTACGAGACGCTGCGTCGTTTGTGCGATGCCGACGATGAGTTGTTTCGCAAGCTCAACCCGGCCTATCGGCCCGAGGTCATGGCCGGCAAGCTGTACGTGCCGCCGGGTCACCTGATCCGCGTGCCCGCGGGCGCCGCGAAAAATTTTGAAGTGGCGTATGCGCGCCTGGGCGACAACGAGCGCTTCGGCAGTCAGCGCGTTTATCACCTGCTACACAAGGTGCGTCGCGGCGAGACCCTGTCCTCGCTGTCCAAGCGTTATGGCGTGAGCCAGGCCTCGATCCGCAACGGCAACAGCATCAACAAGAAAGGCTTCCTGCGCGTTGGTCAGGTGTTGAAGATCGAGCCGCGTCAGGAAGCTCGACCGGGTCCGGTCAGCGTGGCGCTGGGCGAATCCAAACCGGGTCTGACCCGCGCTGAAAAGCTGGCGTCAGAGCGCGAAGCCGCGCCCAAACCCAAAGCCAGCTTCCGCACCCACAAGGTACGTTCAGGGCAGACGTTATCGTCCATCGCACGGCGCTATCAGGTAACGATCAACGATTTGCGCGAGGCCAATGATCTGGGCGATTCCAGCCATATCCGCGTCGGCCAGAAGATCCGCGTGCCACTGAGCTAGCGAATCAGCCCGATCACGCCGATGGCAATCAGATAGAACGCCACGACGTAATTCAGCAGGCGCGGCCGGATCAGAATCAGGATGCCAGCAACCAGCGAAATGACGGGCACTAGCTGCAGCCTCAGACGAAATAGTCGAACGCGAAGACAGCGAGCATCACCACGGTGATGACCAGCTTGGCCACCACGCCCAGCAGCAGACCGATCCAGGCGCCAAGGCCGGAAAACGCCGCTTGTTCCAGCGGTCGTCGCGCCTTGATCTCGCCGGCCACCGCGCCGATGAATGGGCCCAGGATCAGGCCGGGCAGGCCGAAAAACACGCCGACGAAGGCACCGACCAAGGATCCTGCGACCGCCTGTGGACTGGCGCCGAAACGCTTGGCACCGATGCTGCCGGCGATGAAGTCCAGCGCCATGCCGATCACCAGCAACACTGCGAGCAGGGTCAGGGTGAACACGCCGACGCGCTCGTAATCGCCGACCCAACTCAGCGCCCACAGGCCGCCAAACACCATGGGCAGGCCGGGCAAGGCCGGCAGCACGGCGCCTGCGACGCCGATGGCAACCATGATCAGCGCCAGGCCAATCACCAGCAATTCATTGAAGTCCATATCGCATTGTCCGCGATTGCGACCATCGGGGCGCGCAGGCCAATGAAGTGAGCTGCACCTGATGGCATACACTCAATTGATGTTGGCCATCCGTTCTATTCGAAGTCCCATCCCGGCGCGCCTGCGCGAGCTGGATCATGCCGCCACCTATGAGGAGTGGCGCCAGATCGCGCTGGATCTGGACCGCCTGGAAGGCGCCGAGGCCTGGAAACAGGATGAGGCCAGCGACGACTACGACCATTTCCTGATCCGCGAACGTCTGCAGGAAATGCGCCGCCTGCGCAGTGCTGGCGAGATCAAGCATCTGGTGCATGCGCTGCACGAGGGTCTGCACGGCAATCTGGGCAACATCACCAGCCCAGGGCTGTATGGATTCGCGCGCGTCGGCACCAAGCGTTTGATCGAAGAATATCTGGGCGAGGTCGTGCGCTGCCTGGACTATCTCTGCGTCGGCGACTTTCCGGATTTTTCCGAAGACGACAAGGTGGTGTTCTTCAAGCGCACTGCCACCAGCTTCGGCCGCAGCGCGCTGCTGCTATCGGGTGGCGCCACACTGGGCATGTTCCATCTGGGCGTGATCAAGGCGCTGCATGAACAAAGGCTGCTGCCGCGTGTGATCAGCGGGTCCAGCGCCGGTGCCATCATCGGCGGCATGGTCGGCACGCGCAGCGACGAACAACTGCCGGCCCTGTTTGATCCCGAGCAGCTCAACCTGGCCGCGTTCCAGCGCGTGAGTCTGCGCAAGGCCTTCGACAACGGCGGCGTGATGAATCCGCTGCAGCTGGAACAATGCTTAGCCTTGAACGTAGGCGAGGAAACCTTCACCGAAGCGTTTCAGCGCACGCGCCGCATCATCGGCGTGACCGTGTCAGCGGCCGAGGCGCAATCGCAGGGGCGCTTGCTGAATTATCTGACCGCACCGAATGTGCTGATGAGTCGCGCCATCCTGGCGTCCTGCGCGGTGCCCGGCGTGTTCCCGCCGGTGCAGCTGGCGGCGCGGGATTTTCAGGGCCAGATCGTGCCCTACCTGCCGTCGAAGCGCTGGATCGATGGCACCGTGTACAGCGATCTGCCCATGCTGCGCCTGGCGCGTCTGCACAACGTCAATCACTACATCGTCAGCCAGACCAATCCGCATGTGGTGCCGTTCATGCAGCAGGATCGCGCGCAGCAGCGCGGTCTGTTGCCGCTGGCGCGACAGCTGGCGCTGGGTGCGAGTCGCGGCACACTCAAGCTGGCGCGGGCCCATCTGATGGATTCGCCGGTGCGGCGTGTGGCGGATCAGCTCAACGCCGTGATCGCGCAGCGCTACTCCGGCGACATCAACATCCTGCCCAGCCATTCGCCACGGCAGCTGCTGCGCATGTTCAGCAATCTCAATGCGCGTGAGCTGGCGCAGTTCATTCGCGAAGGTGAACGTGCCACCTGGCCCAGCCTGGAGCGCATCCGCAATCAGACCGCGATCTCGCGCGCCTTCGAGCACTGCACCTTGATCCTCAAGCATCGACTTCTGGAACGGCAGGCCCCGCGCCGGCGCACTCGGGCCGGACTCAGCGCCTGATCAGCGCCTGCCCCATCAAAGCCACAGCGGCTGAGAGTGGGGGGCGCAGACCCAGCGGATTTTTTTTGACCAGGCTCAAGCTTGGCATCCATCGGCCGATAGGGAGTCGTAAGCTTGAGTACCAAGCCAAGCTCCGTATCTCGCAGCCAGCCAACGCCCGCCATGACTCTCGCGTCCGCCCACAGCCTCACCGACGATTGTTCAAGCACGCGCCTGGAGCCCTTGCAGCCCGCGACGGCGCGGGGTGAGGCCACGCGGCGCAAATTGTTGTCTGCCGCAGAGGCCGAGTTCGCCGAGAAGGGCTTTCACATCGCGTCGGTCAGTTCCATCACCGGCCGCGCCAACGTGGGGCAGGGCACCTTTTACCTGTATTTCCGCACCAAGGAAGAGATCTTCGTCACCCTGGTGCGCGAGATCGGCCGCAATCTGCGGCGCCATATGGGCACGGCGCTGACCAGTGCGCGCACGCGGCTGGAGGCCGAGCGCCGCGGCATGGAGGCCTTCTTCGACTTCGCCTGTCGCCACCCGGGTTTGTACCGCGTGGTGCAGGAGTCGCAGTTCGTCGACGAGGCGATTTTCCGCGACTACTACGAGCGCATCGCCAAGGGCTACGCCGAGGACCTTGACGCTGCCGTCGCGCGCGGTGAACTGGCGCCCGGCGATTCCCAGGTCCGCGCCTGGGCGCTGATGGGGATGGGCCATATTCTGGGTATGCGCTATTGCCTGTGGGCGGGTGAGATGCCGCCGCCGGCTGTGATCGACGCGCTGATGGACCTGATCGCCCACGGCATCACGCCACGCTGAAGTCGCCGCCACCCGCGCGGTGGCGACTCGCGCGCGTATCCAAGACAGAACCGGCATCGGGTAAGGTTGGCGCTACTCTGCGCCCGCCTGTGCCCCGCTGAAATGAAATCGGATCTTGCCGCCCGGGGTGCGGAGCAGCACCCGGATCGTACCGCCCTATGCTTCGATGGGCGCGGATATAGCGATCACCAGTTGAATGAGCTCGCCGTGCGGTTCGCATCGCGGCTAGCAGGTCTGGGCGTGGGTGCTGGAGATCGCGTGGCCATCCTCGCGGCCAATCACCCCGCACATTTCGAACTGCTGCTGGCTGCGCCCAAGCTCGGCTTCATGTTTGCGCCGCTCAATGTGCGGCTCAGCGCGCCGGAGCTGCGGCAGGCGCTGCGGCAGGTCCAGTCAAGCTTGCTGTTTCACGATGCACGTCACGCTAGCTTGGCCGAGCAGTGTTTTGCGGGTCTTCGCGTACAGCTGAACACAGCGGATGAAGACCAGGCTATGGATGAGGGCCTTGCGCCGCCAGCGCCGGCGCTGTCGCCGGACAGCATCCAGAAGATTCTGATGATTGGCGGCAGCACCGGCACGCCCAAGGCCGCGATGCTGCCCTATCGCCAGATATTGTCCAACGCGCAGGCCACCGCCGAGCATTGGAAAATCGGGTCCGAGGATTGCGCGATCCAGGCCACGCCCTGCTATCACGCGGCGCTCAATGTGCTGTCGACCCCGCTGCTCGCCGTGGGCGGTCGCGTGGTGCTCATGTCGGCATTCGATCCTGGCAACTATCTGCGCCTGGTTGAGGAGCATCGCGCCAGCCTGATGTTCATGGTGCCGAGCATGTATCGCCAACTGGCCGAGCACCCGGCATTTGCCAGCACCGATCTGAGCAGCGTGCGTTGGGCGATCTGTGGTGGCGCACCCTGTCCAGAGTCGCTGGCGGAGATGTTCCATCATCGCGGTATCGCCTTTCGCCAGGGCTATGGCATGACCGAAGCCGGCGTGAACTGCTTCACGCAGTCGGTCGAGGAGGGCAATCGCGATCCGGATGGTGTGGGTCGTCCGATGCGGCATGTGCAGATGCAGATTCGTCATCCCGATGGCCGCGCCTGTGCGGCCGGCGAGATCGGCGAACTGACGCTCGCGGGTGCCGGCCTGTGCGCCGGCTATTACGGCGCCGAAGCCGAAGGGCGCGCTGCAATGCGCGACGGCTGGTTCTGGACCGATGATTTGGCCGGGTGCGATACACAGGGTCGCTATCGCATCCGCGGCCGACGCAAAGACATATTTATTTCCGGCGGCGAGAACGTGCTGGAATGCGTGGTGATCGCGGTGTCCGATGCGCGCTGGGGCGAGGTTGGACTCGCTGCCGTGGTGATGCGCGCGGGCGCGATGCAGGACGCTGCATTGCTGAAACAGGCGCTGCGTCAGCGCCTGGCGGGCTACAAGCTGCCGCGCGACGTCTTTTTTTGCGCGCGCTACCGCGCGATGGTGTCGGCAAGCTGGATCGTCGTGCGCATGAACATGCCCTGCTCGGGATTCGTGTTCGGGGTGAGCCGGTCGAATCATGAGCAAGAATTCTTGCGCGGATCCGAATGCTTGCAGACACCCGTCGACAAGCTCGGCGCCAAGGCTGGCCGGTGCAGGCCCATTGATCGCGGCGGAGATCGCGTGAACTTGCTGTGCGCGGGTCCGCTCGGCATCGCCGCGGTCTTGATCGCGGCGCCGGTGCAGGCGCTGGAGTTCACGCCCTACAGGCCGCTGTATCCGGCGATGTATGTCGATGCCACATTGACTCACGATCCCAGGGACCAGAGTTTTGATGCAGCCGGTCGCCGCCGCAGCAGCGCCTTGCCGAACGAGCCGGGACGCTCGCGCTTTCCCGAGCAGCGGTTGGATGCGCGGCGGGGCTGGACATTTCCGTTGTTCGAACGAGACGCCCTGCCGTTCCTGTCTGACCGACTGCATCTCGCACGACTCACCTTGCGCTATCAGCGCGCGGCGTCGCGTGGCGACATCGAACGCTTCATCGACTCGCGATCAGACCTGCAATTGGCCGGTGGTGGGCTGGGCGACACCACACTAGAGTTCGGCAGTTTTCTGAGTGGAAGCCGCCATTGGCGTGAGGGTCGTGTCGGCCGCGTATCCAGCCTGCTGCTGTTCGCGCTGGACCTGCCGACCGGCATCGTTGATCGCGGCGCGCCTGAGAATGCTGACAGCAATCATCGCTCCTCGCAGATCAAAGTTGGCGTGCACGGTATGCCCTGGGACGGTGCCTGGCTGGACGCGGGACTGGGCTATCGACAGCATGCGGGCAACGATGAACCGGCCTTTGGCGGCCTGGTGCCGGCGCAGCGTGGCAGAGAGTGGCTATGGGATGTGCAGTACGCGCAGCGTCTGCGCGGTGGGCTGCATCTGGCGCTCGCGCTCAGCGGCAACGAGGGCAAGCCCAACCGCTATGACGCCCCGAGACTGTTCACCGGACCGCAAGACGCGACACCCCTCACGGACACCGCGCCCGCGCCTGGCGGGTATGTCGACCGTGGAATCGAAGCCTATGCCGCCACGCTTGCGCTGCGCGGGTTTGCACACCCACGGCTGGCTCTGGCCCTGTCGTCCACGCATCCCTTCGCCGGCCGCAGCGGCGAATTCGATCTGGACCTGATCGAACGCCTGCCTGCGGGTTGTTCGCCGGGCGCGCTGGGTTGCTTGAGTCTGCCGGCCGGCAGCACGCGTGAAGATGGTCTGGGCGAGGCGCGCAGCTATGCCTCCGACCGCATCGGCCTGTCGCTGACCTGGCAGGTCGGATCAAGTCCGCGATGAAGCGCGCGCTGGTGGACGGCGCGTATCCACATCGCGGGCTGGCGCTCCAGCACGCGATGAGACTTGCGCCAGGCGTGATCACGACCTGTTTTGCATTCGATGCACATAGTGGTTTGTCTTCACCGATGCAGCGCGCGCTGGCCGCCACGACGTCACCGTCCGAGTTGCCACCGCGGATTGATCTCAGCGCACCAGCAGGCCGTTACGAATGGCCTCTGCAGCTAAGCCTGAGTACCAGCGAACGCGATGCGATGGTGGTCTACACCACCGACGGTACCGTGCCGGACACGGGTTCACCGCTGTATCAGGGGCCAATCGCTATTGCATCTACGCTGAGTCTGCCTGCGCGGGCGATCAGCGCGGATGGTCGGCGTTCGCCCATCGTCGAGGCGCGCTACGAGATCGATCAGCGTCGAAGCCTGCAGCGGCAGCTGGAAGATCAAGATTCGGGCCCAGCCGAATGAAGCCTGCGACCGTGAATCCAGACGCCCCAAGACTCGCAGTGGTGATTCCGACGCTCAATGAACAAGACCATGTGCCGACCTTGCTGGACGCGCTGGCGCAGCAAAGCCTGCCGATTGAATGCGTGGTGGCCGACGGTGGATCGACCGATGCGACCGTTGCCCGCGTATCGGACCGTGCCATCGGTCTGGTGCGTAGCGCGCGCGGGCGCGCCGCGCAGATGAACGCTGGAGCTGCAGCCACGCGCGCGCCCTACCTGCTGTTTCTCCACGCGGATTCGAATCTGGATTCGTCGCAGCAGCTTGAGCAGGCCTTGCAGGCATTGGAGACGGCTCGCACCCAACGACCGAAAGACGTGGTAGCCGGTCATTTCGCGCTGCGCTTCGAACGCGACCAGCCGGGACGCGAGGCCTTGTTCCGCTTCATGCAGGCCAAGAGTGCGAGCGGCCGGCCCTGGACCATCAACGGCGATCAGGGCCTGATGCTGTCGCGCGAGGATTATCTGCAACTCGGTGGCTTTGACGAGCGTCTACCGTTCTTCGAAGACCAGCGCCTGGCGCGCCAGATCTTTGAGCAGGGACACTGGATTCTGCTGCCGGGCGTCTTGCATACCTCTGCACGCCGCTTTGAACGCGAAGGTCATCTGCCGCGCTACGCCCTCATGGGTCTGATGATGCTGATGCACGAAACCGGCATCGAGACTTTCTTCGCGCGTGCTCGCGGTCTTTATGCGCAGCAGGATCAGACACAGCCGCTGCGCCTGCAGCCGTTTGTGGAGCTGGCCTGCGAGCTGTTGCTGGACGCCTGGCGAACGCAGCCCAAGATAGCGATGCGGCTCGGACGTTTTGTCAGCGCCAATGCCTGGCAACTGGCCCTGATGCTGGACCTGCTGCGCCACGCGGACCGACCCGAGGATCAGGTCGCACTGCAGCGCTTTGATCGCTGGATTGCGCCGCTACTGGATCGTCCTGTTGCACAGGTGCTGGCGGCGGGTATCGCCACCTTCAGCTTGTTTGTGGTCCTGCCTTGGGCAGAGCGGCGCGGCGTCATCAAATAACAAGGCCGGGTTGAACCCGGCCTTGTTCAGATGCGCTGCAGAGGCGACAACGCGCGATCAGTCATGCCGCCAGCGGCGATCCCGATCATGCCGACGCCCGTCGTGACGGCGGTGATCGCGTCGATCATCCCGGTGGTAGCGCCGCCCATCGTGGTGGTAACCGTGATGCTTCTTGTAATGGTGGTGGTGATGGACGTGCCGGCGCGGTCGACGATCATCGTAACGGTCGTAATAGTGATAGACGCGGCGCGGTTCGTAGTAATGCACCACGCGCGGCGCGTCGTAGTAGATCGTGCCGCGCGGGCTGTAGTCGTAGTAGACCGGTGTCGGGTAGCCCAGACCGATACGGATATCGACGTTGCCAGCCGAGGCTGTGCCGGCGAATCCCGCCAGGCCCAGGGTGAGGGTTAAGAGTAGAACCTTGAGCTTCATGGGACGGCTCCTGCGGGGGACGTCGGCAATGTATTGCCGCCGCAATGAACCGGTTCTGAACCAAGCTGAATCGCGATCAGCGCCCGTGACGCGCAAGAAAAAGCCCGGCTTGCGGCCGGGCTGGATTAAGCATGGCTGGCGCTTGCGACTAGCGATCGGCGCGCTTGCGCTCGTTTTCCGTCAGATGCTTCTTGCGCACGCGGATGGCGACCGGCGTCAGCTCCACCAGCTCGTCGTCGTTGATGAATTCCAGCGCCTGCTCCAGAGAGAACTTCACCGGCGGAATCAGCAGCACGTTCTCGTCTGAGCCCGAGGCACGCATATTGGTCAGCTTCTTGCCCTTGAGCGCATTGACGACGAGGTCATTGTCGCGCGAGTGGATGCCCACGATCTGGCCTTCGTAGATGGCCTGGCCGGGCTCGATCATCATCTTGCCGCGTTCCTGCAGATTGAAGATGGCGTAGGCCGGCGCTTCGCCCTGGTCGTTGGAGATCAGCACGCCGTTGTGGCGCTGGCCGATCTCGGTGTTCTCGGCCTGCGGGCCGAAGTGATCGAAGTTGTGGAACAGCAGGCCGGTGCCCGAGGTCATGGACATGAACTCGGTCTGGAAGCCGATCAGGCCGCGCGACGGGATCATGTAGCTCAGGCGCACGCGGCCGCGGCCGTCCGGCACCATGTCCAGCATCTTGCCGCCACGACCGGCGAGGCCCTGGATGGTGCCGCCCTGGTGCTTTTCTTCCACGTCGGCAACCAGCGATTCGTACGGCTCGCAGATGACGCCATCGATTTCCTTCAAGATGACCTGCGGACGCGATACCGCAATCTCGTAGCCCTCGCGGCGCATGTTCTCCAGAAGAATTCCGAGATGCAGCAGGCCGCGGCCCGACACTCGCTGCTGGTCCGGCGCCTCACCCGGCTCCACTCGCAGCGCGACGTTGGTCTTCAGCTCGCGCTGCAGACGCTCAGCGATCTGGCGGCTGGTGACGAACTTGCCTTCCTTGCCCGCGAACGGCGACTTGTTGACCTCGAACATCATGCTCATGGTCG
>JBQTJH010000175.1:0-3313 GCA_052387335.1 Panacagrimonas sp.
CGTCTTTTCCTTGCTGCAACGCAAGGGTCACGCCACCACCATCAAGGCCGCCAAGAAGATGGTGGAGCGCGAGGAAGGCGTGGTCTGGGACTGCCTGGAAGAGTGCATCAAGGAGCATCCGGTGATGTTGAACCGCGCTCCGACCCTGCATCGCCTCGGCATCCAGGCCTTCGAACCGCTGCTGATCGAAGGCAAGGCCATCAACCTGCATCCGCTGGTGTGCACGGCGTTCAACGCTGACTTCGACGGCGACCAGATGGCCGTACACGTGCCGCTGTCGCTGGAAGCGCAGCTGGAAGCGCGCGTGCTGATGATGGCGTCCAACAACATCCTGTCGCCCGCGTCCGGCGACCCGATCATCGTGCCGTCGCAGGACGTCGTGCTGGGTCTCTATTGGATGACGCGTGAGCGCGTTGCCGCCAAGGGCGAAGGCATGGTGCTGTCCGACGTGTCCGAAGTGCATCGCGCCTACGAATCCGGCGCGCTGGATCTGCAGGCCAAGATCAAGGTGCGTCTGGACGACGTCACCGAGGACGGCAAGAAGATCACGCACGTGGTGGAGACGACCACCGGCCGTGCGCTGATGTCGGAGATCCTGCCCGAGAAGATCCCGTTCTCGGTCATCAACAAGACGCTGACCAAGAAGGAAGTCAGCCGCGTGCTGAACCGTGTGTACCGCATCTGCGGCACCAAGGATACGGTCGTGTTCGCCGACCAGATCATGTACACGGGCTTCCGTATGTCGACCAAGTCGGGCATCAGCTTCTGCCTTGACGACATCGTGGTGCCGGATGAGAAGGTGACGATCCTGGCTGCGGCCGAGGCCAAGGTGAAGGAAGTTGCGCGCGAGTACACCGAAGGTCTGACCACGCAGCAGGAACGCTACAACCGCGTGGTCGATCACTGGTCGCGCGCCAACGACGACGTCGCCAAGGCGATGATGCGTCGCATCGGCAAGGAAAAGGTCACGACCCGCGATGGCGTCGAAACTGAACAGCCGAGCTTCAACTCGGTGTTCATGATGGCCGACTCCGGCGCGCGTGGTTCGCAGGCTCAGATCCGTCAGCTCGCCGGTATGCGCGGCCTGATGGCCAAGCCCGACGGCTCGATCATCGAAACGCCGATCACGGCGAACTTCCGTGAAGGCCTCAATGTTCTGCAGTACTTCATCTCGACCCACGGCGCCCGTAAGGGCCTGGCCGATACCGCGCTGAAGACCGCGAACTCGGGTTACCTGACGCGTCGTCTGGTCGACGTGGCGCAGGACGTGGTGGTGACTGCGCAGGATTGCGGCACCGACCAGGGCCTGCTGATCATGCCGATCGTGGAAGGCGGCGACATTCTCGAACCGCTGCGTGATCGCGTGCTCGGTCGCGTCACCCTGCGTGACGTGTACAAGCCCGGCACCGACGAAGTCATCATTCCGGCGACCACCATCATTGACGAGACGCTCGCCGATGCCCTGGAGCGCAACTCGGTGGACGAGTTGTGGGCGCGTTCGCCCATCACCTGCGAGCTGCCCTTCGGCATCTGCGCCAACTGTTACGGCCGCGACCTGGCCCGTGGTCATCGCGTGAACATCGGCGAAGCGGTCGGCGTCATCGCCGCGCAGTCCATCGGTGAGCCTGGCACGCAGCTGACCATGCGTACCTTCCACGTTGGTGGTGCGGCCTCGCGCGCCGTGTCCAGCGACGGCGTCGACGCGCGTGCGGCCGGTACGGCGCGCGTGCACAACCTCAAGACCGTCACCAACAAGGAAGGCAATCTGGTTGCGGTTTCGCGCTCCGGTGAAATCGGCGTGCTGGCGGCCGATGGCCGTGAGCGTGAGCGGTACAAGATCCCCTACGGCGCGGTGATCCTGGTCAAGGACGGCGACGCCGTGCCGGCCGGCTTCCGCATGGCCAAGTGGGATCCGCATATGCATCCCATCGTCACCGAACTGGCCGGCTTCGTGAAGTTCGAGGACTTCGAAGAAGGCGTGACCTTCACCAAGGAAAACGATCCGATCACCGGCGTGACCAATCTGGTCATCACCGAGCCCAAGTCGCGTGGTTCGGCCGGTAAGGACCTGCGTCCTCAGCTGATGCTGGTGGATGCCAAGGGCAAGCAGCTGACCTTCCCGGGCACCGATATTCCTGCGCAGTACTCGCTGCCGCCCAAGGCGGTCATCAGCGTCGACGACGAGGCCGAGGTCAAGGTCGGCGACGTCATTTCGCGTATTCCGCAGGAATCGTCCAAGACCCGCGACATCACCGGCGGTCTGCCGCGTGTGGCGGATCTGTTCGAGGCGCGCAAGCCCAAGGAGCCGGCGGTTCTGGCCGAGGCCAGCGGCACGATCAAGTTCGGCACCGCGACCAAGGGCAAGCAGCGCATCAAGATCGTCGAGTCCGACGGCAACGAGGTCGAGACCCTGGTACACAAGTGGGTGCAGATCCGTGTGTTCGAAGGCGAGCACGTGGAGAAGGGCGAAATCATCTCCGATGGTGAGCCCAGCCCGCACGACATCCTGCGTCTGCAGGGTGTGACCGCGCTGGCCAATCACATGGTCAAGGAAATCCAGGACGTGTATCGCCTGCAGGGCGTGCGCATCAACGACAAGCACATCGAAACGATCATTCGTCAGATGTTGCGCAAGGTCGAGATTTCCGAAGCCGGGGACTCGCGCTTCCTGCAGGGCGAGCAAGCGGAAATCTTCCACGTGCTGGCCGAGAACAAGAAGCTGCGCTCACAGAATCACCGTGCCGCCAATTACGAGCGTCAACTGCTGGGCATCACCAAGGCCTCGCTGTCCACCGAGAGCTTCATCTCTGCGGCCTCGTTCCAGGAAACCACGCGCGTGCTCACCGAAGCCTCGGTGCGCGGTTCGCGCGACGAGCTGCGTGGCCTGAAGGAGAACGTCATCGTGGGTCGCCTGATCCCGGCCGGTACCGGCCTGGCGCACCACGAGCAACGTCGCAGGGCCCGCGGCGGCTCGCTGTTGGCCGACCTGCAGGCCTCTGCGCTGTCTGGCGGCGGCAGCTTCGAGGCGACCAGCGCTGATCGTTTGGCGGCACGCGTTTCGGCCAGTGCCGATGCAGGTGACGACGAGGTGAGCGACGAGCCGGCAACGGATGAGGGTGCGGAGGAGTAAACGAACGTCTGCAACTGCGGATCGATTCGTGAAGCGTCAACAAGAGCCCCGCCCATCAGCCTGTTTCGAAACTCCCGATTGTGGTGGTTTTAGATGAGAAGATGCCCCCGAGCGATCGGGGGCATTTTTCATGGGCTTTATCGTGGGGGAAGGACGGACGCAGCGTTCGCTGTTTCCGTTGGC
>JBQTJH010000176.1:0-9675 GCA_052387335.1 Panacagrimonas sp.
ATAGCCCTCGTTGGCGGCGAACAACGACACCGCCATCTGCGCCACCGACATCGGCGAGTACTGCTTCTGCTTCATCAGCTCGGTGACCCGCTGACCGTGCTCGAGCTGTGAACGGGTGGCCTCGTCGAGGTCCGAGGCGAACTGCGCGAAGGCCCCCAGCTCGCGATACTGCGCGAGTGCGAGACGGACAGCGGCGCGTACTGCTTCTGCTTCATCAGCTCGGTAACTCTCTGGCCGCGCTCAAGCTGCTTGCGGGTGGCCTCATCCAGGTCCGAGGCGAACTGCGCGAAGGCCGCCAGTTCACGGTACTGGGCGAGCGCCAGACGCACACCGCCGCCGAGCTTCTTGACCACCTTGGTCTGCGCCGAACCACCGACGCGAGACACCGAGATACCGGCGTTCATGGCGGGGCGGATACCGGCGTTGAACAGGTCGGTTTCCAGGAAGATCTGGCCGTCGGTGATCGAGATCACATTGGTCGGCACGAAGGCGGAGACGTCTCCGGCCTGCGTTTCGATGATCGGCAGCGCGGTGAGCGAACCGGTCTTGCCCTTGACCGCGCCGTTGGTCATCTTCTCCACGTACTCCGGGTTCACGCGCGCGGCGCGCTCCAGCAGACGGGAATGTAAATAGAACACGTCGCCAGGGAAGGCTTCGCGGCCCGGCGGACGGCGCAGCAGCAGCGACACCTGGCGATACGCGACAGCCTGCTTGGACAGATCGTCATAGATGATCAGCGCGTCTTCGCCCTTGTCGCGGAAGTACTCGCCCATCGAGCAGCCCGAGTACGGCGCGATGAACTGCAGCGCCGGGGATTCGGAGGCCGAAGCGGCGACGACCGTCGTATACGACATGGCGCCGTACTGCTCGAGCTTGCGCACCACGTTGGCTATGGAGCTCGCCTTCTGGCCGATGGCCACGTAGATGCACTTAATGCCGGAGGACTTCTGGTTGATGATGGCGTCGATGGCCATCGCGGTCTTGCCGGTCTGGCGGTCGCCGATGATCAGCTCACGCTGGCCACGTCCAATCGGCACCATGGCGTCGACGGCCTTGTAACCGGTCTGCACCGGCTGACTGACCGACTGGCGCGTGATGACGCCGGGCGCCACCTTCTCGATCGGCGCAGTGCCCGACGCATTGATCGGACCCTTGCCGTCGATGGGCTGGCCGAGCGCGTTGACGACGCGGCCGAGCAGGCCTTCGCCGACCGGCACTTCGAGAAAGCGGCCGGTGGTCTTGACCGTCTGGCCTTCCGCCAGATGCTGGTAAGGACCGAGCACCACGGCGCCGACCGAGTCGCGCTCCAGGTTCAGCGCCAGACCGAAGGTATTGCCTTCGAACTCGAGCATTTCGCCCTGCAGCGCGTCAGACAGGCCGTGCACACGCACGATGCCGTCCTGCAGCGACACGATGGTGCCGGTGTTGCGCGATTCGGTCGCCGCCTCAAAATTCTTGATGCGGGACTTGATGATGTCGCTGATCTCGGAGGGATTCAGTTGCATGTTGTTTGAACCTTCACATCAAAGGGCGGAACGCGAATGCGGCCCGCTTGAAAGTAATTGGACGGCCCGTCGTACTAGACAGCGATGGCCGTGCGCAGCTTTTCCAGCTCACCTTTCACCGAGCCGTCGATGACCAGATCGCCGGCGCGGATCACCGCACCCGCCAGCAGGGACTCGTCGAGCTTCCAGCTCACCACCACCTGACGCGCCAGGCGCTTGCCGATGGCAGCGGCCAGCGTCTGCTGCTGGTCCGGCGACACCGCGGTGGCGGAGGTGACTTCCACATCCACGCGCGACTCGGCTTCGGCGCGCAGGGCTTCGAACTGTTCAGCAATGAACGGCGCGGCCTTTAGCCGGTTGTTCTCGACCAGCAGCTTGACCAGCGCCACGCCTTCGGCGCCGAGCTGCGAGCCGATGGCCTGAGCCAGCACCTCAGCCAGATCGTGCTTGAGCAAGGCCGGATGGCCGATGAAGCCCGCGACCTGCGGCGACTTCACGGTGGCGGACAGCGCGTCGAGCGCACTGCCCCATTCCTTGAAGCGCCCGCCGTCACGAGCGAGCTCGAAGGCAGCCTTGGCGTAGGGTCGGGCAAGCGTGGAAAGATCAGCCATGACGAGCACCTCGCGAAGCGAGACCTGCGTCCCTCGCCCCGATTGGGTCCCAGCTCGGAAGCGCCATTGAGGCGCTTCCGAGTAAGCCCAATCGAGCGGGAGAGGGGGGGACCGCTTGCGAAGCAAGTGGTGGGGTGAGGGAGTCGCGCTTCATGACCTCACACTCGGGCAGCCAGATCGCTGAACACGTCAGCGTGCGCCTGCGCATTGACTTCGCGCTTGAGGATCTTGGCCGCGCCCAGCACCGCCAGCTCGCCGACCTGCTTGCGCAGGGTCTCGCGCGCCTTGGTCACTTCGCGGGCCACTTCGTCCTGCGCAGCGGCGACGATGCGATCTGCCTCGGACTTGGCCTGCAGCTTGGCCGCCTCGACCAGTTGCGTCGCCTGCTTGTTGGCGCCGGCCAGGATGTCCTGGGCCTGCGTACGAGCCTGCTTGAGCGCCTCGTCACTGCGCACCGAGGCATCGGCCAGACTCTTGGCGCCCTTCTCGGCTGCCGCAAGACCATCGGCGATGCGGTTCTGGCGGTCGGTCATGGCCTTCATCAGCGGCGGCCACACGAAGCGTGCGGTGAACCAGATGAAAGCCGCGAACACCGCAGCCTGCGCGAACAGGGTCAGATTGATATTCATGCCACGCCTCTGGGGGTCAATTCGCGAATCGCGGAAGCCTGATTAACCGGCGGCGACGACGGCGAGCAGCGGATTGGCGAACGCGAACATCATGGCCAGACCCACACCGATGATGAACGAGGCGTCGATCAGGCCCAGCAGCAGGAACACCTTGGCCTGCAGCATGGGGGCCAGTTCCGGCTGACGCGCGGCGCCTTCCAGGAACTTCGACGCCATGATGCCCACGCCGACGCAGGCGCCAAGAGCACCCAGGCCGATCATGAGGCCGATGCCGATGCCGGTGAAGGCCTGGATCATTGCAATGTTTTCCATCTCTTTTTCCTCGGTGAAAAAACGACTTTGGTGTAGGGGGAATTACAAAAACGCGACTCAGTGATGCTCGTGCGCCATCGAGATGTAGACGATGGTCAGCATCATGAAGATGAAGGCCTGCAGCGCCACGATCAGAATGTGGAAGATCGCCCAGCCCAGGCCCAGGATGCTGGAGAAGATGGTGCCCACCAGACCGGTGGCAGCCCAGACCCAGAGCAGCAGGAAGATAATTTCGCCGGCGTACATGTTTCCGAACAGTCGCAGCGAGTGCGACAGCGGCTTGGAGATGTACTCAATCATCTGGAACAGGAAATTGGCGAACGCCAGCAGCGGCGCCGTGATCCAGCTGATCGGATTCAGCGACAGCTTGGGCTCGCCGAACGGCGCGGCGTACAGCTCGTGCAGGAAGCCGCCGAAACCCTTGACCTTGATGGCGAAGCCGATCATCAGCACCCACACGGCCAACGCCAGGGCGAAGGTGGTGTTGATGTCCGAGGTCGGCACCGGGCGCCAGGCCGGCGCGCCCAGCGCGTGCATGGCATTGGCGATGTAGTCGATCGGCAGGAAGTCCATCGAGTTCATCACCAGCACCCACATGAACACGGTCAGTGCCAGCGGCGCGACGAACTCGAAACTCTTGTTGAAAATGCCCTTGACCTGGTCGTTGACGAATTCGATGCACAGCTCAACGAACGCCTGACGCTTGCCCGGTACACCGGCGGTGGCGCCGCGCGCCACCCAGGCCAGGAAGCCGAACACGATCATGCCCAACACCGTCGAGGTGAGGAGCGTGTCCATGTGCAGGGTCCAGAAGCCACCGCCTTCCCCGACCGGCTGGGCCAGGAACTGGAGGTGATGTCCGATGTAGTTCGCGGGCGTCAGTTCTGCGTTTTCTGCGGCCATGTGTTCGCGTCTGCGATCCCAAATCACAATTTCAGTCTGATCCGCGGCTGCCAGCTGCTCAATTACTCAGCTAGTAACGCCGCGTCACCCAAAGCGTCGCCCATTGCGCCACCAGCGCGACGACGATTCCCGCCAAAAAGCCCGGCCACACCAGCCCCGGCCGCATCAGGAGCACCACCGCCAGGAGCAGCCCGGTTGTCCCCATCAGCTTCAAACCTTCGGCGACCATCAAGGCCACCGCTCCCGCCGCATCCGCTCTTTGCAGCCGTGGCCTGAGCCACAGCGCGAGCAAGGTATTCGGCAACACCACCGCCAGTCCTCCACCCAGCAAGGACAGGCCCGCGTTCACGCTCCAAAAGCACGCGCCTCCGGCCAGGGCCGCGACCGCACCCCATTGCAGAGCCATCGCCTTGACCAGCGAGGCTCCCCAGATTGAGGGTAGGGACATCGAAGACGACCGCCTGAGTATCGACTTGCCGCGAGGCGGCGAAAACGGGCGCGAAGTCTACAAGCCCGACCCGAATTGGGTCAACGCGAAATGGGTAATCGAGTTCCATGCGGACCCGCCTCAGCTAGCGGTCGGCGCTCAGGCCGACACGCAGGCGCCTTCACCCGAAGCGCTGCAGCAAGCCGTCCAGCTCCGCGCCGTTCTTGAACCGAATGGTGATGCGTCCGCGCCCCTTGGCGTCCTGCTGCACCTTCACCGGCAGACCCACGCACTGGGCCAGACGGGTCTGCGCCTCGGCCGCGGCGGCTGGCGGCGGTGCGGCGACCTCGTCACGATCCTGCGACTTCACCAGCGACTCGGTCTGACGCACGCTCAGCTGCTGGCTGGCGACCAGCTTGGCCAGTGACGACTGGCGCGCGCCCTGCACACCGAGCAACACCTTGGCGTGGCCCAGGCTCAGGCGAGCGTCACGCACCATGACCTGCACGTCCTCGTTCAACTCCATCAGGCGCAGCAGATTGGTGACGGTGGCGCGCGACTTGCCCACTGCCTCGGCGACCTGTTCGTGCGTGAGCTGGCACTCGTCGAGCAGGCGGCGCAAAGCCACCGCCTCTTCCAGCGGATTCAGATCGGCACGCTGGATGTTTTCCACCAGGGCCACGGCCATGGCACCGCGCTCGTCCAGCGCGCGGATGACCACCGGGATCTGCGCCAGACCCGCGCGCTGCGCCGCGCGCCAGCGCCGTTCGCCGGCGACAATCTCGTAACGACCCGCGCCCACGGCACGCACGACGATGGGTTGCACCACGCCCTGCGCGGCAATCGAGCGCGCCAGCTCGTCCAGCGCGTCCTCATCAAAATGTCGCCGCGGCTGATGCGCGCCCGGCTGCAGCGCGTCCAGCGCCAGTTCGCGCTGTTCATCCACCGTGTGGTCCTGCTCATGCGGGTTGCTGTCACTGCTCAGCAGCGCATCCAAGCCGCGACCCAATCCCCGTTTTTTTTGCGCGCTCATTGGCGGCTGGTCCCTGTGTCCGGCCGCCACTGTAGGGGCGAACTCAACTCAGGCTCAACTGCCCGCCGTCGTGGCGCCGAAGAATTTCACCAGCCAGCGCCAGATAGGCGCGCGATCCGCTGGACTGTGCGTCGTACAGCATCACCGGCAAACCATGGCTCGGTGCCTCGGCCAGACGCACATTGCGCGGGATGACCGTGTGATACACCTTGTCCGGAAAATGAAGCAGCAACTGCGCCGACACGTCGTTCGACAGGTTGTTGCGTGGATCGAACATGGTGCGCAGCAGACCCTCGATTTCCAGCTTGGGATTGATCACGCGGCGGATCTTGGAAATGGTATCCACCAGCGCGCTCAAACCTTCCAGCGCGTAGTACTCGCACTGCATGGGAATCAGCACGCCGTCAGCGGCGACCAGGGCGTTGACCGTGAGCTTGGACAGCGCTGGCGGGCAATCCAGGATGACGAAGTCGAATTGATCGGCCACCTCCAGCAGCGCGGTCTTGAGCGCGAAATCGCCAGCGGCCTGATCGCGCAGCTTGATCTCGGCCTCGGTCATGTCGCCGTTGGCCGGCAGCAGCGACAAATTCAATTCGCTCAGCGTGTGGATCGCCTCGGCCGGGCGCGCGGTTTCCAGCAGCACGTCGCGACCGCTGAGCCTGAGCTTGGACTTGTCCACGCCCACGCCCATGGTGGCATTGCCCTGCGCGTCCAGATCCACCAGCAGCACACGCCGCCGCGTCGCCGCCAGCGAGGCCGCGAGATTGACCGCAGTAGTGGTCTTGCCGACGCCACCCTTCTGGTTGGCGACCGCGATGGTGTAGCTCATATACGTGAGGGGTGAGGCGTAAGGAGTGAGGCAATGACCAGGTGACGCTGCTCCGGCAGGCCAGGCACCGCCAGCGAAACGATCTGATCGATGCGCGCGTGAGAGCTGAGTTCGGCCGACTCATTCTCGTCCACCCGCCCCTTCATCGCCAGCCAGTAGCCCTGCGGCGTGAGTAGCTGCGCGGTGCTGCCGACGAATGCGCCGAGCGCGGAAAACGCGCGACTGATGACGCCGTCGTAGGGCGGATCGGGGTCGCAGTCTTCCGCACGCATCTCCAGCACCTGCGCATTGTGCAGACCCAAGCTGCGCACCGCATGGCGCAGGAAGCGTGCCTTCTTGCCATTGCTGTCCAGCAGGTCGACCTGCCATTCGGGACAGGCCAGCGCCAGCGGTATGCCGGGCAGGCCAGCCCCTGAACCCACATCGATCAGTCGCCGCAGCGGTCGCGGCAGCGCGCGCAAGGCGGGCAGCACGGCGAGTGAATCCAGCAGATGTCGCGTGACCATCTCCAAGGGATCACGCACCGCCGTGAGGTTGTAGGCGGCGTTCCATTTCTCCAGCTCCTGCACATAGGTCAGCAGCGGCGCGTGCAGCGCCGCGTCGAGTCCGAGCTGCGCCAAACCCTGCTGCAGACGGTCAGCGATCATGCTGTTCACGTCAACGATTTTCCTCGCGGAAAATCCGCCACTGCCCGCTAGTGTCCTGGCGCCAATACTGTTCCTTGCGCGAGCGGAACTGGTAGTTGTCGCTGTCGTAATCCATGGTGAATTCGGCCAACACCATGTCCTCGCCCGGATACCGGAACAGGCTCAGATGATCGAGCTTGACCTTGATGTAGCGCTTGGCGGCGTTGACGCGGTACTTGTGCTCGACGAATTTTTCGCGGCTGATGCCCGCGGTGACAAAGTCATCGCCGTAAAAGGTCAGATAATGCGCGGTGTCGCGCGACTCCCAGGCCTGGCGCCAGGCCTCGATGCGTTCCAGCATGACGTTGCGCTGCTGCTGGATGTCTTGCTGCGATACCCAACGGATTTCTTCGGCCAACACCACCGGCGCCTGGTTCTTGAGCACAAAGGGCTTGAGCCACAGCAGATCCTCATTGGCCAGGGTCACGCAGCCCTCGCTGGAGCGCGGTGCGCGCACATAGGTCTGGCGCGGCACGCCGTGCAGCCAGATGCCATGCCCGGTCTTGGCCTTGATCCGGTCCCAGAGATTGGGATAGTTCAGCGGCAGCGCGCCGGTGCCGTACAGCTCGGGCAGGGCCTCATCGCCCATCCAGCCGGTGACGTGATAGATGCCGACCGGGGTGCGCAGATCGCCCTCCACCTGCTTGCCATAACCGGCGCGACCGATCGCCGCGTAGCGATTGCCCACCGGCTGCAGCTTGCCGTCGATATTGCGCATCAGATGCATACGCGCACGCGGCAGGTCCACCAGCACCAGATAGGGATACTCGCTGTCCAGCTGCAGCACGGCGTTCGGCACGGTGTCTGCCGGCGGATTGAACCGCGCCTGTTCCAGACGCAGACGTGCCTCTTCGAACAGCTCCTGCACGCGCGGGTCTGCGCCGTCGGCCGCGATACCGCGCACGCCGGAACGGGCGGCGAGCATGTCGGCATAGATCAGCTGTGCGAGCCGGAAATTGGGCTGCAGCTTCAGCAGCGCTTCCATCGCCTGCACGCCCTCGCGCAGCTTGCCGCCGCGCGCCAGCTCAATGGCGCTGACCAGTTGCTCCTCGGGCAATTGCGGCGTGGTGTCGGCGCGCAGCGGCGCGACCGGACCGGCCAGGGTGGGCGCAGGCGCCAGACCCAGCAGCAGCGCCATCAACCACGCGCGCAGCCTGCCGGGTCGAAATTGCATCCGAGCGGGCCTTGCCTTCACCGCCGGGGAACAGAAACTCAGCGCGTGTACTCGCGCACGATCTTCCAGCCGTTCTGGTTGCGCAGTTCGATCACCTTGCTAACCTGATCAGCGAAGCTGTCGGACTCGTATTCCTGGCGGAAGTTGACGCGCACGCGACCGTCGCCGAGCGCGGCCAGCGAGGGGTTGACCACGCTGACCTTGATGCGCGACGGGCGCGTAATGCGGTCGCGACGCTGCGCCGACCAGGTTTGACGTGACAACCCACCCTCGGGACGAAAATCCTCGCTGTAGGCGGCCAGATAGGCATCAACATCGCGCGCCGACCAGGCATCAGCCCAGGCGCCGAGCGCCGCGTTGACCGCGCTGGTGGTGGCATCGTCCACCGCCTCGCCGGCGCCCTCGGCGCTGGGCGGCGGAATTGCCGGCGCCAGCGCGGTGGCCGGTGCGGCGGCAGGCGTGGGCGCCGTCGGCGACGGCAGCGCGGCGACCGGTGCAGCATTGTCAGGCGCGGACGCCACGGCCGGTGGCGGCACCGGACGTCCGCTCTTGGGATTCAGGCTGTTGACGAAGGACAGTTTGTTTTTGACAGCCTGGTTGCTCTCGTCCAGCGCCAGCGCGCGGTTGTAGGCAGCACCGGCCAGAGCGGCGTAGATGTCGCCCAGATTCTCGTGCGCGGTGGCGTAGCTCGGATGCGTCGCCAGGGCGGCTTCCAGCGCGTCGCGCGCCTTCTCGTAGTCGCCCTGCTGGGCGTACAGCACCGCCAGGTTGTTGTAGGGCTCGGGCAGCTGAGGGTAATCGCGGGTGATGTCGGCAAAGGCCTTGATCGCCTCTTCGGTGCGCTTGAGCCGCGTCAGCACCAGGCCACGCAGGAAGCGCGCTTCGGCATCCTGCGGCGCCTTCTTGAGCTGCACGTCCAGGCGCTGCAAGGCGGCGTCGAGACGGCCCTGATTGATCAGGGCCTGCGCCTCATCCACGGCACCCGCGGCCAGAACACCCTGGGCGACAAACAGCAGTGCGGCCGCCGCAGCGACGCGATAAATCGTTCGATTCACGCTTGACCTCTTGGTGGAGCGAAGCAATGGAGCGGGAGTCGGAGGAGTTTAACAGCAGCCTCCGGGTCGCCATAGGCAAGGCGTGACGCGGCTCAGTACACCTTGTCCATCCCCGGTGGCCGACGTTTGAAGCGCTTGTGAATCCAGAAATACTGATCCATCGCCAACAGCACACCGGCTTCCAGCGCCTGGTTGATGCGCGTGGTGTCGGCGGTCTCGTCCTCACCCGGAAAATTCTCCAGCATCGGGAAGAAGCGCACACACCACCCCTTGCCGGTGTAGCGCGGCATGTAGGGCAGCACGCGCGCGCGGCCCATGCTGGCCAGGCGCGAGGTGGCCGACACGGTCAAGGCCGGCACGCCGAAGAAAGGTGCGAACACCGCCATGCTGCGACCCAAGGTCTGATCGGGGGCGTACCAGATGGCGCGACCGCCGCGCAGCGCGCGCACCAGACGCCGCAGATCATCGCGCGGCAAGGCCGGCAAGCCGGCCTGGGCGCCACGCCAGCGAT
>JBQTJH010000177.1:0-3592 GCA_052387335.1 Panacagrimonas sp.
CGGCCAAAATTCCGCCATGCGGTGTTGCGCCCGCCTCGCTTGGAATCACCCAGCTTCGCCGGCCGCGCCGTGCCGGGCGGGATTTTGGACTCGCAACGCAGCGACCATTCATATGTCAACAGACCCTAGATACGGTTGACCGTCGCGCGCCTGCCGCGCCCTGAGCTGATTTCAGCTCCAAATCCCTTGTTTTCTGCAACTGGCGCCGGCCGATTTACGGCCGAAGGTACCGCGCGGACGTGTTCGTGTTCGTGTGCGTGCGGGTCGCGGGTGTCACCGTGGCCGCGGACCTCGCGATTGCGGGTATTGCAGCTCCAGAATGCAATCGGACGCCACCGTGGTCTGGCAGGTCAGCACCTTGCGCGCCTCGCGTTCCACTTCGCTCAGGCCTTCCACCCGGCCCATCTCATAACGCCCGGTTGCGCAGGTGCCGACGCAGGTGCCGCAGACCCCGCTCTCGCATTCGCTGACGATGGCTACGCCGCTGGCCTCAGCGGCTTCCAGCAGGGTCTGCCCGGGATACACCTGCACGTGTTTTTCGACGCCGTCGAGATAGCGCACGGTCACGGTACGGTTCATCGCCCACTCCAAACGATCTTCAATTGGGTCTGGCCCGATAGCCGTTCGCGTCGGGTCGCGGCGTATACGGTTGTCTGTGAAAGGGACGGCCGTGAAAGCCAGGCTCCAGCATCGATCTCCCCTCCTATACAGCTATCACCCGATTTGCGGAGTACCACGGTCTGTTGGGGTAAAGTCGTGACATTGCAATCGAATCAACATCTGCCTGACGTGACTCAGACTTATTCCGCACCGCGTTTGCCCGTCACCCGCCTGTATGGCCGGCTTGCGTTCTGCGCCGCGCTGCTCTTGCTCCTGGCGTTCAAGCCCGCGCCGACCGAGGCAGCCGACAAGTTCGCGATCAAATCCAACATCGCCCTGGTGGTGGATCAGGACACCGGCGAATTCCTGGTGGCCAAGGGCGTGGACAAGAAGGTTCCCATTGCCTCGCTGACCAAGCTGATGACGGCGCTGGTGGTCACCGACGCCAAGCTGCCGATGGACGAGGTCGTGGAAATCTCCCGCGAGGTGGTCAACGCGGAAAAGAAAAGCCATTCACGACTACCGATCGGTGCGCGTCTGAGCCGTGGCGATCTGATGCTGCTGGCGCTGATGTCCTCCGAGAACCGCGCGGCGGCGGCGCTGAGCCAGGGCTATCCGGGCGGACGCAAGGCCTTCATCGCGCAGATGAACGCCAAGGCCAAGGCGCTGGGCATGAATTCCACCCGCTTCACCGATCTTTCCGGTCTGTCGGATCAGAACGTGTCCACCGCGCGCGATCTGCTGCGCCTGATCAGCGCGGCGGATTCCGAACCGCTGATCCGCCGCTACACCACGCAGCGCGACACCACCGTGCGCGTGGGCGGACGCCCGCTGCAATTCGTCAACACCAATCGACTGGTGCGCAACGCAAAGAACTGGGACATCAACCTGCAGAAGACCGGCTTCACCAACGCCGCTGGTCGCTGCCTGGTGATGCGGGCCACCACCGCCAAGCGTCGGCTGTCGATGATCTTCCTCGACTCCTTCGGCACCTTGACCCGCTTCGCCGATGCGCAGCGCGTGCGCACGCAGCTGGAACGTCAAAGCAAGTAGATCGACCTGGCGCCTAAAGCTGCGCGCGGATCATGCCGCGCAGCACATCCTTGCGAATCTTGCCCGAGGGCGTGCGCGGAAAATCGTCCACCACGCGCACATGCTCCGGGCACTTCTGCGGCGCCAACCCGGCCGCGCGCACCAGGGTCGCCAGGTCCTGCACGGTGAGTTGCGCTTCGTCGCGTGTACGCAGATACGCGGCCAGGGTCTCGCCCAAGCGCGCATGCGGCGCGGACACCACGCTGGCTTCGACGATCAGCGTCAGCGGATGCTGGTGCAGCACGTCCTCGATCTACTTGACCGAGATGTTCTCGCCGCCACGGATGATCAGGTCCTTCTTGCGTCCGGTGATGGTGAGGGTGTCGTCCGCCGCGCGTATGCCGATATCGCCGGTGCGGAAAAATCCATCCGAGGTGAAGGCCTCGCGCGTGTTGTCGGGGTTGGCATAGCCCAGCAACAGGCCCTTGCCCCGCGCCAGGATCTCGCCCTCGGCGCCGAGTGCAAGCTCGCGGTCGTCGCTGTCGACGATACGAACCTCGTAATCGTTGATGCGGCCGCCGGTCAGGGCGCCGATCACCTCGACATCCTGCTGGCGGCGGCCGTAGGTGATCAGCGGCGATTCGGTGGATCCGTACACGCGGCAGGCATAGCCGACAAAGCAGCGGCTGGCGCGCGCAATCAAGGCCGCGGGCACCGCCGCGCCGCCGCAGGCAAAGACCCGGATCGGCAGCGCTGCGCCGCCGCGGCTCTCCACCGCCTCACATAACTCCTGCAGAAACGGTGTGGCGCCAACCGTGCCGACGACGCGATGTTGCTCGATCAAACCCAGCGCGTCCTGCGCGCTCCAGCGCTCCAGCAACACCGTGGTGGTGCCGGTTGAGAACGGCATCTCCAGGCCGATGCAGTAGCCGGTGATAGGCGTCACCGGCGACGGCATGAGCAGCGCATCGCCACGACCCCAGCCCAAGTAACGCACCGCCGAGTCAATCGCCAGCGGCAGCGAGCGATGACTGCGCAGCACACCCTTAGGCCGGCCCCGTCGTGTCCGAGGTGTACATGATCAGCTTGACCGCATCGGGCGGCACGCTCGGTGCCTCGAAGCTCAGGCCAGCGCCGCGACTCAGCAGCGATTCGTAGTCCAGCGTGCCGCCACTGCGCACACTGACGATGTGCTTGAGCGTGGGCACCTGCGCGGCCACACGCTGCGCCATGGCGCCATAGTCCACGCCGCGCCAGGTACCGGGCACGAACAACACGCGGCTGCGACAGTCGGCAAGGATGTTGCCGAGTTCGGTGCGCGATAGATCGGCACGATGGGATTGCACACCAGGCCGCACAGACAAGCAGCCAGGTTGATCACCGCCGCCTCGGCCCAGTTCGGCAGCTGGAAACTCAGTACATCGCCCGGACGCAGACCCAGATCCCACAGCGATGCCGCCAGGTGCTGCGCGTCCCGATGCAAGCGGGTGAAATCGACGGCACGATCCGCGTCGAAGAACGCAATGCTGCGCGGAGTCTGGTGCGCCGCGCGCTGCGCCAGTTCCCAGATCGTCGCCGCCGCACCCTCGCGATGCAGCCCCTTGCGCTGCGCCGCCAGCGTGGGCCAGTCCAAATTCCGGTCCAGATTGTTCATGTGGGCCTCGTTGTCCTCGCGCATGATCCAGCGCCGCCTCCGGTTTGGCCAGGGTCCAAGGTTCAGGCGCAGACCGTAATCACACGATCAGGGCCCGAGTGCCGCCCGAACGGGTGAGCCCTTACCAGCGCATCAGCGCTGCGCCCCAGGTAAAGCCGGACCCAAAGGCGACCACGCAGACCAGATCACCCGGCTTGACCTTGCCCAGCGCACGCGCCTCGGCCAGACAGAGCGGAATGGTCGCAGCGGTGGTGTTGCCGTACTTCTGGATGTTGTTGTGCACCTTGCTCTCGTCGATGCGCAGCA
>JBQTJH010000178.1:0-5953 GCA_052387335.1 Panacagrimonas sp.
TCCGGCCTATTACTCGGTGAAAGAGGCGGTATTCCCATTCAACAAATTCCCGGCCGTTGACCCGCTGCTGGGTCCCGAGATGCGCTCCACTGGTGAGGTCATGGGCGTGGGCGCGACCTTCGGAGAGGCTTTCTACAAGGCCCTGCTCGGCGGCGGCAATGCCATTCCGGGTAGTGGTACGGCGTTTCTGTCGGTGCGTGACGGCGACAAGCCCAAGGCCATCGATGTGGCGCGTCTGCTCACCGCACGCGGATTCAAGGTGGTGGCGACGCATGGCACCGCCGAGGAGATCCGCAAGGCCGGCATCGCCTGCGAGGGCGTGAACAAGGTCAAGGAAGGCCGACCGCACTGCGTGGACATGATCAAGAACGGCGAGATTCAATTCATCGCCAATTCCACCGACGGCAAGAAGTCGATTGAGGAGTCGCGCTCGATCCGTTCGGCCGCAATCCAGCACAAGGTCTGTTACTTCACGACCATTTCTGGTGCGCATGCGGCGGCAGTGGCTATGGATTTTCTGGATAACACCGAGGTCCACCGCCTTCAGACTCTGCACGAGTCAGTTGCCTAGGCGATACTTTCGCCAGCGATTGTTGTCATCGTTTCCACCGTCATTGACTACGCAGGGGCCGCCGAGGCGCGCCTCTGATTTCCTTTTGCAAAAGGTGAGCTCATGAGCCGTGTCCCCATCACCAAGCGTGGTGAAGAAAAACTGCGAGAAGAATTGCGCCAGCTCAAGTCCGAGGCACGCCCCAAGGTGATTGCCTCCATCGCCGAGGCGCGCGCCCACGGCGATCTGCGCGAGAACGCGGAGTACCACGCCGCCAAAGAGCAGCAGGGTTTCATTGAAGGGCGTATCGCCGAGATCGAGGGCAAGCTGGCCGCAGCGCAGGTGATCGACGTCACGGCTCTGGAGGCCAACGGCAAGGTCATCTTCGGCACCACCGTCAAGGTGGTGGATACCGACACCGAGGACGAGTTTCGTTATCAGATCGTCGGCGATGACGAGGCCGACTCCAAGAACGGGCTGATCTCCTACAACTCGCCCATCGCTCGCGCGCTCATCGGCAAGCTGGAAGGCGACGTGGTGGAGGTGGCTGCGCCCGGGGGGCGCCGCGAGCTGGAGATTGTGGCGGTGGAGTATCTGTGAGGTCGCTCGCCATGAAGCGGCTCGCGGTGAGGCGTAAGGTCTCGCCTGCGGCGTTGTAAGGAAAAAGCGTATGGACTCTGCCGGCACAATGCGGTTTTCCTCACGGCTGACTCCTCACAGCGAGGCGCAGCCGAACGACCTCACGCTTCTTGCATGAGCCGAAAGCGCAGCGCCAGCTCCTCGCGCTGGTTGGCCGAACACGAGAACGACCCGTATGTGCGCGAGGCCCGCAAGCTGGGCTATCGCTCGCGCGCCGTGTTCAAGCTCAAGGAAATCAACGAAAAGGACCACCTGCTGAAGCCGGGCATGGTGGTGGTGGATCTGGGTGCCGCCCCCGGCGGCTGGTGCCAGCTGGCCCGGCCCTTGCTGGGTCCCAAGGGCCGCATGGTGGCCCTGGACATATTGTCCATGGACAGCCTGCCGGACGTGGACATCATCACGGGTGATTTTCGCGAGGAGTCGGTGCTGGCTGAACTGGAAAGCCGCTTCGGGGTCAGGGCGGTGGACCTTGTTTTGTCCGATATGGCCCCCAACACCTCAGGAGTTAGCGTTGCGGATCAGGTTGGGCAGTTGTACCTGTGCGAGCTGGCGCTGGAGTTTGCATGCAAGCATTTGAAGTTCGGCGGCAACTTTCTGACGAAGGTGTTCCAGGGCGAGGGCTTCGAGGCCTACCTCAAAACGCTTCGACAGCAATTCGAATCGGTGACGATTCGTAAGCCCAAGGCTTCTAGGCCGCGTAGCCGTGAGGTCTACTTGCTGGCGAGGAGCCTGCGGCAGGTGTAAGGTGATTTTCGGGCAGCCCGGCGCGGTCCGGACCTGTTTCATCGATGTGTTCTCGAGGGTAGGGCTTTGAACGATCTAGCGAAGAATCTGCTGCTCTGGGTAGTCATCCTGGTGGTGCTCATCAGTGTCTTCCAGAGCTTTGCCAATCGCGGCCGCGGGCAGCAGCTCGTGGCGTATTCCGACTTCCTCGAACAGGTCAAACAAGGCCAGGTCGGAGAGGTGCGCATTGCTGGCGATGTCATCGTCGGTGAACTCAAGGGCGGTACGCGCTTCGAGACCATCAGCCCGGAGACGGATAACCGCTCCATGGTCGGCACCTTGATCGACAACGGCGTCAAGTTCACCGGCGAACAGCCCAAGGCCACGCCCTGGCCGCTGCAGCTGCTGTTCAACGCCTTTCCGATCCTGCTGCTGATCGCAGTATGGGTGTACTTCATGCGCCAGATGCAGGGCGGTGGCGGTGGTCGCGGTGCCATGAGCTTTGGCAAGTCGCGCGCGCGTATGCTCAATGCCGACCAGGTCAAGATCACTTTTAATGACGTGGCCGGCGTGGAAGAGGCCAAGCAGGAAGTGGGCGAGCTGGTCGACTTCCTCAAGGACCCGGGCAAGTTCCAGAAGCTCGGCGGCAAGATTCCGCGCGGCGTGCTGATGGTGGGTTCGCCCGGTACCGGCAAGACGCTGCTGGCCAAGGCCATCGCGGGTGAGGCGGGTGTGCCGTTCTTCACGATTTCCGGTTCGGACTTCGTCGAGATGTTCGTCGGCGTCGGCGCCAGCCGCGTGCGTGACATGTTCGAGCAGGCCAAGAAGCACGCACCTTGCATCATCTTCATCGACGAAATCGACGCGGTCGGTCGCCACCGTGGCGCCGGTCTGGGCGGCGGTCATGACGAGCGCGAGCAGACCCTGAACCAGTTGCTGGTCGAGATGGATGGCTTCGAAGGTAGCGAGGGCGTGATTGTCATTGCCGCCACCAACCGTCCGGATGTGCTTGATCCCGCCTTGCTGCGCCCCGGCCGCTTTGATCGTCAGGTCGTGGTGCCGCTGCCGGACGTGCGCGGCCGCGAGCAGATTCTCAAGGTCCACATGCGCGCCGTGCCGCTGTCCGACGGCGTCAAGCCCGAGATCATCGCGCGCGCCACGCCCGGTTTCTCCGGCGCGGACCTCGCCAACCTCGTCAACGAAGCAGCACTGTTCGCCGCGCGCGGCAACAAGCGCCTGGTCGATCACGATGACTTCGAGCGCGCCAAGGACAAGATCATGATGGGCGCGGAGCGCCGCAGCATGGTCATGAACGAGGACGAGAAGAAGCTCACCGCGAATCACGAGGCTGGCCACGCGATCGTCGGCATGACGGTTCCCGCGCATGACCCGGTGTACAAGGTCACGATCATTCCGCGCGGTCGCGCGCTGGGCGTGACCATGTTCCTGCCCGAGGAAGACCGATACAGCTACACCAAGGAGCGCCTCAATTCGCAGATCTGCTCGCTGTTCGGCGGGCGCCTGGCCGAAGAGATGATCTTCGGCGTGGACAAGATCACCACCGGTGCCAGCAACGACATCGAGCGGGCCACGCAGATCGCGCGCAACATGGTTACCAAGTACGGCATGTCCGATGTGCTCGGGCCGCTCTCGTACGGCGAGGACAACGGCGAGGTGTTCCTGGGCCGCAGCGTGACGCAGACCAAGAACGTATCCGACGATACGGCCAACGCGATTGATCGCGAGATTCGCCAGATCATCGACCATAACTACTCAACGGCCAAGAAGATTCTCGAATACAATATGGACAAGCTGCACGCCATGTCCGAGGCGCTGCTCAAGTACGAGACCATCGATATCGAGCAGATCAAGCGCATCATGCAGGGCCTCGATCCGGGTCAACCGGAAAGCTGGGGCGACACGGGCAAGCCGCCGAGCAATCCGCCACCGCGCATGAGCGGTGTCGCGCCGGGGCCGATGCAGCCGCCGGGCGAGCCCAAGCCCGCCAGTCATTGATTGCATCATTGTGTTGAACCAAGGCCGCCGGAGTTCCGGCGGCCTTTTTCGCGTCCATGAAACTCCGTCTCGGTGACCGCCGTCTTGATCTGAGCACGCCTTGCGTCATGGGCGTGCTCAATCTCACGCCAGATTCCTTTTCTGACGGCGGGCGCTGGACCGTAATCGATGCGGCGCTGCGTCGTGCAGGGCAGATGATCGATGAAGGCGCAGCCCTGATCGATGTGGGCGGCGAGGCCACTCGTCCCGGCGCGCAGCCGGTGTCCGAACAGGAAGAACTGGACCGTGTGATCCCTCTGATCGAGCGCCTGTCAGCCGAAACCGATGCGCTGATCTCCATCGACACCATGAAGCCGGCCGTGATGCGCGCGGCCTGCACGGCGGGCGCACGTCTGATCAACGATGTGAACGCGCTGCAGGCTGGCGACGCCCTGGATGCCGCGCTCGATGCCGGCGCCGCGGTGTGCTTGATGCATATGCAGGGGCAGCCGCGCGTCATGCAGATCGCTCCGAGCTATGACGATGTGGTTGCCGAGGTCGCTCGATTCCTCGGTACACGCGCCCAGGCTTGTGTGGAGGCCGGGGTGCCGCCGGACGCGATCCTGCTCGACCCGGGCTTCGGCTTCGGCAAGACCCGGCAGCACAATCTAGCCTTGCTGGCCGCGTTATCGCAGTTCAAAAAGCTGGGATATCCGCTGCTGGTGGGTTTGTCGCGCAAATCGATGTTCGGACAGATCTGCGGCGCGGCAGTGGATCAGCGCCTGCCGGCAAGTCTGGCTGCGGCGACCGCGGCGGTGCTCGGCGGCGCCGCTATCGTGCGCGCGCACGATGTGCGCGAAACTCGCGATGCGGTGCAGGTTGCCGCGGCCATCAGACATGCCCGGGAGGGTCTTGGGTGAAACGAAAGTATTTCGGCACCGACGGCGTGCGCGGTCCGGTCGGCTCCGCGCCGATGACCCCGGACTTCGCGCTTAAATTGGGCTGGGCTGCGGGCCGCGTCCTGGCACGCACAGCGGGCGCACGCGTGCTGATCGGCAAGGACACGCGACGCTCCGGCTACATGTTCGAGTCGGCGCTGGAAGCCGGCTTCGCCGCGGCCGGCGTGGAGAGCGACATGCTCGGCCCCTTGCCGACGCCGGGTGTGGCGTATCTGACGCGCGCGCTGCGCGCGCAGGCCGGTGTGGTGATCTCGGCCTCGCACAATCCTCATCACGACAATGGGGTGAAGTTCTTTGGTCCGGACGGCGGCAAGCTCAGCGACGCGATTGAGTCCGAGATCGAGGCGCTGATTGAACAGCCACTGCAATGCGTGCCCTCCGACCAGCTCGGTCGCGCGCGGCGCATCGACGATGCGCAGGGTCGCTACATCGAGTTCTGCAAGAGCAGCTTCCCGGCCAGTCGCAGTCTCAAGGGGCTGCGCATCGCCCTGGATTGTGCCAACGGCGCGGCTTATCGCACGGCGCCAGCGGTGCTGGCAGAGCTGGGCGCCGAAGTGCAGGTCATCGGTGATCGACCTGACGGCTTCAACATCAACCGTGACTGCGGTTCCACGCATATGGACAGCCTGCGCCAGACCGTGCTGCGGACCCAGGCGCACCTGGGCATCGCGCTGGACGGCGATGCCGATCGCTGCCTGATGCTCACCTCAGACGGGCGCGAAGTGGACGGTGACGAAATCCTCTTCATCATCGCGCGCAGCCGTGTTGCCGCTGGGCAATTGCGTGGTCCGGTCATCGGCACCTTGATGTCCAACCTGGGCCTGGAGCTGGCGTTTCAGTCTCTCGCGATCGGGTTCCACCGCGCCAAGGTGGGTGATCGCTACGTGCTGGAATTGATGAAGACTGAAGGCAGCGAGTTGGGTGGCGAGACCTCCGGCCATACGCTGTGCCTGGATCGCACCACGACCGGCGACGGCACCATCACCGCCTTGCAGGTGCTGGCGGTGATGCTGGAAGAAGGCCGCTCGCTCGGAGATCTGGCGAGCGGCATGAAAAAATGTCCGCAGGTCCTGATTAACGTGCGTCT
>JBQTJH010000179.1:0-4302 GCA_052387335.1 Panacagrimonas sp.
AAGATCGATCACTTCGTCACTCACTACAACAAGAACTGCTCGCCCTTCGTCTGGACCGCAACGGCAGAATCGATCCTGGCAAAAATCGAACGACTTACATCACAAATCAGTGGGACACCACACTAGCGCAAGGTCAGGTTGTCGCGATGAATCAGCTCTTCCGCGCCCGGATAGCCTAGCCGTGCGGCCAGCTCTCCACGCTTGGCTCCCAGAATCCGGCGCGCTTCAGTGGCGGAATAATTGCTGAGTCCGCGTGCAATCTCTTGACCCGTTGCATCGGTGCAGATCACCAGGTCGCCGCGCTCAAACTCGCCCTCCACCGCCCGCACACCTACCGGCAACAGACTGCGTCCTTGCTGGCAGATCACCGCCACCGCGCCATCGTCCAATTGCAAGCGGCCGCGCGCCTGCAACTGGCCTGCGATCCAGCGTTTCCGCGCAGCCATCACGCCTGCGTCCGGCAGCAACAGGCTGCCTACCGATTCGCCTTCGGCCAGTCGCGTGAGCACGTTCGGCGCGCGGCCATGCGCGATGACGGTGCTGGCACCAGAACGGGCCGCGATGCGTGCGGCCGACAACTTGGTACGCATGCCGCCACGTCCCAGCTCGCCCTTGCTGTCTCCCGCCATGGCGGTCAGTTGCGGCGCCGACAAGGCCATTTCCGACACCAGCTTGGCGTCGGGATTGAGCCTCGGATCGGCTTCGAACAAACCGTCCTGGTCGGTCAGGATGACCAGCAAATCAGCTTGCAGCAGGTTGGCAGTCAGCGCACCCAGGGTGTCGTTGTCACCGAGCCGGATCTCGTCGGTAGATACGGTGTCGTTTTCGTTGACCACCGGGACGGTGCCGAAATCCAGCAATGCGCCCAGCGTGGCCCGCGCATTCAGATAGCGCCCTCGATCGGCCACGTCCTCGTGGGTCAGCAACACCTGCGCGGCGCGAATGCCGTGCGCTTCGAAGCCCAGTTCCCAGGCACGGACCAGGCCCATCTGCCCGACCGCTGCTGCCGCCTGCAGCTCGTGCAACACGGCCGGTCGCTTCTTCAGCCCGAGCCGCGCCATGCCCTCGGCCACAGCCCCGGACGACACCAGCACCACCTCGCGACCCTGCGCACGCAGTTGCGCAATCTGCGCGCACCAGTCGCGAATCGCCTCGTGATCCAGTCCCTGGCCGCGCGCGGTCAGTAGCGAGCTGCCGATCTTGATGACCCAGCGACGGGCTTCTTTCAAACGTTGACGGCTCATCACTCGGAATCCGGCAAGGTCTCCGCAGACGCCGACGGAGACGGATTATCGATAACGGGCGCATCGTCCTCGTCGCGCACCCGTGGGGCCTGCGCGTCGATCCACAGCATGGCCTCGGCGCAGAGTGTGTCGCAGCCCGCACGCGTGACCGCAGAAATCACGAACCAGCGACCGCTCCAGTTCAATTCGGCCAGAGTCTTCGCCACCAGCGCTTCGATCTCGTCGGCAGGCATCAGGTCGGTCTTGTTGAACACCAACCACTGCTCACGCGCTTCCAAGTCCGGGCTGAAGGCCTTGAGCTCGCCCTGGATGGTTCGAATATTCACCGGCAAAGGCGTCTCATCCGGCGGCATCACATCCACCAAATGCAACAGCAGGCGCGTGCGATTCAGATGCTTGAGAAATCGAATACCCAGGCCGGCACCGTCCGCCGCACCCTCGATCAGGCCAGGAATATCCACCATGACGAAGGATTTGAGCGGACCCACCGACACCACGCCCGGCTGCGGATACAAGGTGGTGAACGGATAGTCGGCAATCTTCGGCCGTGCCGCCGACACCGAGGCCAGCAAGGTGGACTTGCCGGCATTGGGCAGCCCGAGCAGGCCGACGTCGGCCATCAGCGACAACTCGATTCTCAGTTCGCGCTGTTCGCCTGGCGTACCCGGCGATGCACGACGCGGTGTGCGATTCGTCGATGACTTGAAGCGCACATTGCCCAGGCCGTGAAATCCGCCCTGAGCAATCTTGATGCGGCTGCCGGCCCGGGTCAGTTCACCAATCTTCTCGCCAGTGGCCACGTCGAAGATCATCGAGCCCAGCGGCATCTGCACTTCTACATCCTTGCCGCCTCCACCTCGACAATTGGCGCTGCCGCCGTTTTCGCCGCGTTGCGCGCGGAACACGCGCGTAAAGCGAAAGTCCGCAAGGGTGTTGAGATTGGGATCACCAATGGCGTACACGCTACCGCCATCGCCGCCATCGCCGCCATCGGGCCCGCCGAAGGGAATGGCGCGTTCACGACGGAAGCTGACGCAGCCGTTGCCGCCGTCTCCGGCTTCCACTCGTATGCTCGCTTCGTCGACAAATTTCATGGGGCCGCGTTTTTCAGGACCGGGACACGAAAAAGGCCCCGAGCGGGGCCTTTTTGGATGATGCGTTCAAGCTCAGGCCGGAATCACGTCGATGTGCGTACGATTCTTCGGGCCGCGCGGCGTGAACGATACCTTGCCATCCACCAGCGCAAACACGGTGTGATCCTTGCCCAGGCCGGCGTTGAGGCCCGCGTGATACCGGGTGCCGCGCTGACGGATGATGATGTTGCCGGCCAGCACCGACTCACCGCCGAAGCGCTTGACGCCAAGACGCTTGGACTTTGAATCGCGACCGTTGCGGGTTGAGCCGCCTGCTTTTTTATGTGCCATTGATCAACTCCTGCTTAGGTCAAGTTAGGCCACGATTTCCGTGATCTTCACCTGGGTGAAGTTCTGACGGTGACCCATTTCCTTGTGATAGTGCTTGCGACGGCGGTGCTTGACGATGCGGATCTTGTCGCCGCGACCGTGCGCCACGACTTCGGCCTTCACCGAGCTGCCGGCCAGGAGCGGGGCGCCGACTTTCACCGCCTCGCCCTCGCCCACCAGCAGCACTTCCTCGAACGCCACGGTGCTGCCTACTTCGGCGGCAAGGGTCTCAATTTTCAGCGTTTCGCCATTGGCAACGCGATACTGCTTGCCTCCGGTCTTGATCACGGCGTACATCGGTTTTAGCTCCCGCGCTGCCCGCCAAATGCTGGCAAGGCGTTAAAAAAGGTCGCGAAGTGTAGGGTCAGGCCTCAGAATCGTCAACGAATTTGTCACAGCTTCGGCGTCGCGTTGACCCACGCCAGCCGCCTGCCTAGCATCGCGCGCCCTGACCGTCTCATTCTATGGATCTCAAGACCCTGCTGGCCCCCATTGCCGACGATATGCTCGGGGTGGACACCGTCATTCGCAACCGCCTGACCTCGCAGGTTGCGCTGATCAACGAGATTGGGGGCTACATCATCGGCGCCGGCGGCAAGCGTCTGCGACCGGCCCTGGTGCTACTCAGTGCCCGCGCCTTGAACGGCCACGATCCGGCCCAGGCCCAACTCCTTGCTGCCGTGGTGGAGTTCATCCACACCGCCACCTTGCTTCACGATGACGTGGTCGACCACTCCGACCTGCGTCGCGGACGCAAGACCGCCAACGCGGTCTGGGGCAATTCCGGTGCCGTGCTGTCGGGCGACTTCCTGTACTCGCGCAGCTTCCAGATGATGGTAGAGGCGGGCAAGATCGCGGTGATGCGCGTCATGGCTGACACCACCAATGCCATCGCCGAGGGCGAAGTCCTGCAGCTGATGAATCAGGGCGACCCAGACGTTGACCAAGCCCGGTACCTGCGCGTGATCGAGCTCAAAACCGCCGTCTTGTTTGCCGCGGCGGCCAGACTCGGCGCCATTGCGGCCGACGCGTCGGATCGTGCTGTGGCCGCCATGGGCCAATACGGTCACGCACTGGGCACGGCCTATCAGCTGGTGGACGACGTACTGGACTTCACCGCCGATCCCGAGGTCAGCGGCAAGGCCGTCGGCAATGATCTGGCGGAAGGCAAACCCACCTTGCCGCTGATCCAGGCCATGTGTCAGGGATCGCCGGCAGAAGCGCAGTTGATCCGCACGGCTCTGGTTGAGCGCCGCGCCGATCAACTCCCGGAAATACTGAAAATCGTTGAACGCACCGGAGCGATCCCCTACACTCGCGCCCTCGCTGAAGGGCACGCCCAATCAGCGATTGCGGCGCTCGGTGATCTTCCCGACTCACCCTACAAAAACGCCCTGCTGGACTTGGCCCGTTTCTCCACACGCCGGGTGCAGTAAACGCCATCGGGGCGTAGCTCAGCTTGGTAGAGCGCTTGCTTCGGGAGCAAGAGGTCGCAGGTTCGAATCCTGTCGCCCCGACCACTACGACTTCGCGGGATCAGTGCCGACTGGCAGAGCTGAAGCATCGCAGGCACCCTCTTGCAGATTAGATGCGGC